>NZ_JACVYG010000009.1:0-238029 GCF_014712245.1 Streptomyces sp. 5-10 | reverse complement strand
CCTGTGGGAGAGTAGGACGCCGCCGAACAATCTTTGAAGGACCCTTGGTCCCAGCGTGCATGCTGGGACCAAGGGTCCTTTTGTTTTTGCTGGGCCCGCATCGGTTTGACTGGTGCGGGAGAATGGCTGAAGTACATGAAGACAGGAGTCACGCCGATGTCCACCAACTCTCCCGACGACCGGTCGGGCCGCGAGCCGCGGGACCGGGACGCCGGCGACCGGCGGGAGGCCCGCGGCCCCGGGCCGCGCCGCGACGGCGGTCGTGGTGGTTTCCGGCGTGACGACCGCCGCGATGAGCGGCCGCGCGGGCCGCGTCGCGATGATGACCGTGGCGGGTTCCGCCGCGATGACGACCGTGGTGGCTTCCGTCGCGATGACCGGCGTGACGAGCGCCGGGATGATCGCCGGGACGACAGGTCGCGTGGGCCGCGTCGGGATGATGAGCGCGGGGGTCGCCCCGGCGGCTATGGGCGCCGCGATGACCGGGGTGGCCGTCCTGCCGGGCGTTACGAGCGCCGTGACGATCGTCGTGATGACCGCAGGGACGACCGTCGCGACGACCGGTCGCGTGGGCCTCGCCGCGATGACCGCGACGGTGGCTTCCGCCCGGGCGGTTTCCGCCGGGACCGCGACGATCGGCCCGACTTCCGCCGGGACGATGACCGCGGTGGCTACCGGCGCGATGACCGCCGTGACGACCGTGGTGGGTTCCGCCGCGATGACCGTGATCGTGACCGTGGCGGCCGGGGCGGCGGCTACGAGCGTCGGGATGAGCGGCCTTCGTACCGTCGTGATGATGATCGTGGTGGGTTCCGGCGTGACGAGCGTCGGGATGAGCGGCCTTCGCACCGGCGCGATGACGACCGCGGTGGATTCCGCCGGGACGACCGGCGTGACGATCGCCGGGACGACCGGTCGCGTGGGCCTCGCCGCGATGACCGGGACGGTGGCTTCCGGGGCGGTCGGGACGACCGCGGGCCGCGTCGTCCGTACGGTCAGGGCCGGGGCCGCGACGACCGGCGCTCCGGCGGTGGCGGCGGTGGGTTCAAGCGCCGTGACGACCGCACCGGCGGCTACGGGCGCCGCGAAGAGCGCGGCAGGGACCGCGACCGCGAGCCGATCAAGCGGCTGCCGATCCCCGAGGACATCACCGGCGAGGAGATCGACAAGGGCGTGCGGCAGGAGCTGATGAGCCTGCCGAAGACCCTCGCCGAGGACGTCGCGAAGAACCTCGTCATGGTGGCCAAGCTGCTGGACGAGGACCCCGAGCGGGCCTACCAATACTCGCGCGTCGCCCTGCGGCTCGCCTCCCGGGTGGCAGCCGTGCGCGAGGCCGCGGGCTTCGCCTCGTACGCCGTCGGGAAGTACGCCGAGGCGCTCGCGGAGTTCCGCGCCGCGCGCCGGATGACCGGCAACTCCGAGCTGTGGCCGGTGATGGCCGACTGCGAGCGCGGCATGGGCCGTCCCGAGCGGGCGCTGGCCATGGCCGGTGAGCCGGAGGTGCAGAAGCTGGACCGGGCCGGTCAGGTCGAGATGCGGATGGTGGCCGCCGGTGCCCGGCGCGACATGGGCCAGGCCGACGCCGCCGTGGTGACTCTGCAGAGCCCGGAGTTGGCCTCGAACTCCGTCCAGCCCTGGACCGCCCGGCTGCGCTACGCGTACGCCGACGCGCTGCTGGCGGTCGGCCGCGAGGACGAGGCCCGCGAGTGGTTCGCCAAGGCGCTCGAGGCGGATCAGAGCGGGAGCACGGACGCGTCGGACCGGCTCGCCGAGCTGGACGGGGTCGAGTTCGTGGACGCCCTCGACCCCGAGGAGGCGGCGGACGACGACGCCTCCCAGCCCGTCGATGAGCCGGTGGCCGAGAAGTCGAAGGCCGAGGAGCCGGTGGTCGAGGAGCCGGTGGTCGACGAGCTGCCGTCCGACGAGGACATGGTCGAGGACCAGCCCGAGGCCGACGACGCCGAGCCGGTGGCCGGGGCCACGTCCGAGGGCCAGGCAGCCGGGCCCGACGAGGACGGCGACGACCGCTGATGCCCTGACATGAGGGGGCGGGATCCCGGATCGGGATCCCGCCCCCTTCGCATGTCCGCTCGTATGCCCGCGCCCTCAGGGCGCCGCGCCCGAAGGGCTCACCCCAGTGTCAGGCTCCGCAGCACCAGCCCCGTCGCGGGCTTCGGCCCGAAGGACGTGGACTTGTGGGGCATCGCGATGCCCTGCCGCGCCAGCTCGTGCACGACGTCCTCGCGTACCGGATGCATCAGCACCGCCGTGCCGCCCAGCCGCTCCGCCTGCTCGACGGCCGCCGCCGGGTCGTGGAGGTAGCCGATGTGCTCGGGGGTGTCCGGGACGTTCCACAGATGGTTCAGCAGGGTGTGGTGGAGCACCGTCGCGTCCAGCGTCCGCCAGGCCTCGGGCCGTCCGTCGGGGACCGTACGGGCCAGCAGCTCAGGGTCCGGCCGGTCCAGGAGGTGGAAGCTGCCGTCCCCGGCCAGCAGGAAGGCGTTCGGCGCACCGGGATCGGCACGCGCCGCCTCGGCGAGGGTTTCCAGGGCGCGCGGCAGTGGGCCGTCGACCGTCCGCACCCGGAAGGCGCGCCGCACCGCCGGGAGCGCCTCGTCCGGGGGCAGCCGGCGGAGCAGCCGGTGGATGGCCCGGACCCGGAGCGGATAGCGGGCGGTGTCGACGAGCAGGACGAGCCCGAAGTCCCAGGGGCCTGGTTCCCGTCGCTCCTCGCGCAGCCGCAGATAGGTGGCCCAGCGGTGGTGGCCGTCGGCGATGAGGGCCTGGTGCTGGCGGAGGTCGGTGGACACCTCCACGAGGTCGGCCGGGTTCGTGACCCGCCACAGATGGTGGTCGACACCGTCCTCGGTGGTCGTGGAGAGCAACGGCTCGCGCTGGATGGTGCGTTCGATGACCTGCGCCGCCCCGCCGGCGCCCTGCCCGGCGGCCCCGTTCCCCGAAGTCCCGTTCCCGTTCCCGTTGCCGCGGTAGGCGAGCAGCAGCGGCTCCAGATGGGCGGCGGTGGCGCGCATCAGATCGGCTCGGTCCTCGACGACATGCGGCATGACCTCCTCGTGGGGGAGGACGATGCCCTCCTCGCGGGGGCTCAGCCGCAGCGCGCCGATCAGCCCGCGCTGGAGGGTCGGGCCGTCACGCTGCTCGTAGACGTAGAGCGCGGGTTCGGGGTCCGGGGCGAGCACTCCGTCCGCCTGCCAGCGGCGCAGCGTCTCGGCGGCCTGGCGGTGGCGGGCCTCCGGGGTCCCGGCCTGCGGCAGGATCAGCCGGACGATGTTGTACGGGTCCGCCGTCTCGAGCTCGCGCAGGCCCTCCGGCCTGACCACCACGTCGTAGGGCGGTGAGGTGACCGCGGCGAGACTGCCCACCCGCTCCGCGACATAGCGCAGCCCCCGGAAGGGGGTGAGCTGCAGACCTTGTCCGCCAGGCCCTGGAATGCTCATCAGTGAATGTTATGCCCCGCGCGGCGATACGCGATGATCGGGGGAGAAGCGCACAGATCTGCGAGGAGTGGCCCTCATGAACCAGCCCGTCCGCACCCGGCCCGAGTCCAGCCGGCAGTCGCTGAACCAGGCGTACGACACGGCCCTGCTGGACCTCGACGGGGTGGTGTACGCGGGCGGCGAGGCCATTGACCATGCCGTGGAGTCGCTGGTCACCGCGCGGGACGGCGGGATGCGGCTGGCGTATGTGACCAACAACGCGCTGCGGACGCCGGAGGCGGTGGCCGAGCATCTGACCCGGCTCGGGATGCCCGCCACCCCCGACGATGTGATCACCTCCGCGCAGGCGGTCGCGCGGCTGATCTCCGAGCAGCTGCCGAAGGGCGCCCGGGTGCTGGTGATCGGCGGGGAGGGGCTGCGGGTGGCGCTGCGCGAGCGCGGGCTGACGCCGGTGGACTCGGCGGACGACGACCCGGCGGCGGTGGCGCAGGGGTACGGCGGGCCGGACATGCCCTGGGCGCGGCTGATGGAGGCGGGGTACGCGGTGGCGCGCGGGGTGCCGTGGTTCGCCTCCAACCTGGACCTGACGATTCCCAGTGGCCGGGGCATCGCCCCGGGCAACGGCGCGGCGGTGGAGGTCGTGCGCATCGTGGCGGGCACCTCCCCGCAGGCCGCGGGGAAGCCGCTGCCGCCGATGCACCGGGAGACGATCCTGCGGACCGGCGCCCGGCGGCCGCTGGTGGTCGGGGACCGGCTGGACACCGATATCGAGGGCGCGTACGCGGGCGGGGTGGACTCGCTGCTGGTGCTGACCGGGGTGACCACGCCCGCACAGCTGCTGGCCGCCGAGCCCGGGCACCGGCCGTCGTATGTGGACCGCGACTTGCGGGGGCTGCTCACCTCGCAGCCGGAGGTGGCGCCCGACGGGGCGTCGGGCGGCTTCCGGTGCGGGGGCTGGGCGGCGCGGGTCGAGGACGGCGCGCTGGTGCTGGAGGGCGGGGGCGAGGAGCCGCTGGACGGGCTGCGGGTGCTGTGTGCGGCGGCGTGGTCCGAGGCGGGGGACGGTGTGAGCGGCGCGGACGCGGGGAAGGCTCTGGCGCGGCTGGGGTTGTGAGCCGACAAGGCTCTGGCCCGGCTGGGTGGTGAGCCGGCGCGGCCGGGCTCTCGGCCGCGCGGGGGCCGACGCTCCGCGCTGACGGGGCCGGGCTCCGGGCCGACGCGGCCGAGGGCCTGAGCCGACGGGGGCTCCGCGCCGACAGGGCCGGGGTTCCGAGCCGACGGGGGCCGTGAGGCCGAACTCGCGCTCCGGGAAACCCGCATGGATGCGGCCAGTGGGACTTAGGGTAACCTAACTTAACCTGAGTCCTGATCGGCCGTGCTGTGAGGTGGAGTTCCGCGTGACCCTGGTCAGTCCGGCGCAAGCCGGGACCGAGACAGCGAGCGCGCCGCCCCGGCGGCGCACCGCGCGCCGTGTGACCGGACTGGTCGTCTCGCTGGGTGTGCTGCTGGCGATCGCCGCCGCGTCCATCGCGATCGGCGCCAAACCGATTCCGCTGGACCAGGTGTGGCACGGGCTGTTCCACTACAGCGGCAGCGACACGGATGTGGTGATCCGGGACGTACGGCTGCCGCGCACCATCCTCGGGCTGCTCGTCGGCGTCGGCCTCGGCCTCGCGGGCGCGGTCATCCAGGCCCTCACCCGCAACCCGCTCGCCGACCCCGGGCTGCTGGGGCTGAACGCGGGCGCGTCCGCCGCCGTCGTCTCGGCCATCAGCTTCCTCGGCGTCACCTCCCTCACCGGCTATGTGTGGTTCGCGTTCCTCGGCACCGCCGTCGTGTCCGTGCTGGTGTACGCGCTCGGCGGCAGCCGGAGCGCCACCCCGGTGCGGCTCGCGCTCGCCGGGACGGCGGTGTACGCGGCGCTCTACGGATACGTCAACGCCGTGGAGCTGCTGGACACCGCGGCGCTCGACAAGATGCGCTTCTGGACGGTCGGTTCACTCGCCTCCGCCAATATGACGGTGGTCCGGCAGGTGGCCCCGTTCCTCCTGGTCGGCGTGGTGCTGGCGGTTCTGCTGGGCCGTTCGCTGAACGCCGTGGCGCTCGGCGACGACACCGCCCGCGCGCTCGGCAGCAACCTCAACCGCACCCGGGCGCTCTCGATGATCGCGGTCACCCTGCTGTGCGGGGCCGCGACCGCCGCCTGCGGGCCGATCGCGTTCGTCGGGCTGATCGTGCCGCATCTGGTCCGCGCGCTCACCGGGCCCGATATGCGCTGGATCCTGCCGTACGCCGCGGTGCTCTCGCCCGTTCTGCTGCTGGGCGCCGATGTGATCGGGCGGTTGGTCACCCGGCCCGCGGAGCTCCAGGTCGGCGTCGTCACCACCTTCATCGGCGGACCCCTCTTCATCTACCTCGTACGTCGCCGAAGGATGGCCCAACTGTGAACGCGAGCAAGCGCACCGCCAAGTCCGGGACGCGCGGGGTCACGCTGCGCACCGCCGGTCTCTCGCTGCGCCTGGACGTCCGCGGCGCGGTCGTGGGGCTGCTGCTGATCGCCGTGGCGCTGGTGATGAGCGTCGTGCTGATCGGCACCGGCGACTTCCCCATCGCCCCCGCCGATGTGGTGCGGACGCTGCTCGGCAACGGCACCGTGGCGCAGGACTTCATCGTCAACGATCTGCGGCTGCCGAGGGTGCTGGTGGGGCTGCTGGTCGGGGCGGCGCTGGGCATGGGCGGGGCGATTTTCCAGTCCATCTCCCGCAATCCGCTGGGCAGTCCGGATGTGATCGGCCTCGGCCAGGGGGCGGCGGCCGGGGCGCTCACGGCCATCGTGCTGGTCAAGGGCGATTCGACCGTGGTCGCCACCGGGGCCGTCCTCGGCGGGGTGCTGACCGGACTGGCCGTCTACGCGCTGGCCTGGCGGCAGGGCGTCCACGGCTATCGGCTGGTCCTCGTGGGCATCGGCATCTCCGCGACGTTCACCGCCGTCAACGGCTATCTGCTCACCCAGGCCCAGCAGGAGGACGCGGCGCGTGCGGTGATGTGGCTGACCGGCTCGCTGAACGGCCGCGACTGGGACCAGGTCTGGCCGCTGCTGGCCGTCTGCGCGGTGCTCATGCCCGTGGCGCTGGGGCAGGCGCGGAACCTGCGGATGCTGGAGATGGGCGACGACAGCGCGTACGCCCTCGGGGTGCGGGTGGAGCGGACGCGGATGGTGCTGATGGGCGCGGCCGTGCTGCTGGTCGCGTCCGCCACGGCCGCCGCCGGGCCCGTCGCCTTCGTGGCGCTCATCGCCCCGCAGCTGGCCCGCAGGCTCACCCGCTCGCCGGGTCCGAACCTGCTCCCCGCGGCCTGGATGGGCGCCGCGCTGCTGGTCACCGCCGACTGGGCCGCCCAGCGCGCCTTCGGGGCCGATCAGCTGCCGGTGGGGGTGCTCACCGGGATGCTGGGCGGTGCCTATCTGCTGTGGCTGCTGGTGACCGAGCGCAGGGCGGGGCGGATATGACGACCGATGTGACGACTGAGGACATGACCCGGACGGAAACTGTGGACACGACCCGGACGGAAGACGACATGGACAAGGACACCCGGCAGACCGTGGCTTCCCGCACGAGTGGCGCCCCGGACCAGCGGCAGCGGCTCATGGCGGAGGGGCTGACCCTCGCCTACGACCGGCGCACGGTCGCCGAGGAACTGTCCGTGACCATCCCCGACCACTCGTTCACGGTCATCGTCGGGCCGAACGCCTGCGGGAAGTCGACCCTGCTGCGCGCCCTGTCCCGGATGCTCAAGCCGGCGGCCGGATCGGTGCTGCTGGACGGGCAGTCGATCGGCTCGCTGCCCGCCAAGAAGGTCGCCCGCACCCTCGGGCTGCTGCCCCAGTCCTCGATCGCCCCGGACGGGATCACCGTCGCCGACCTGGTCGCCCGAGGCCGCTATCCGCACCAGGGGCTGCTGCGGCAGTGGTCGGAGACGGACGAGCGGATCGTCGACGAATCGATGGCGGCGACCGGGGTGGCGGAGCTCGCGGATCGCTATGTCGACGAATTGTCCGGCGGTCAGCGGCAGCGGGTGTGGATCGCGATGGCCATCGCCCAGCAGACCCCGCTGCTGCTCCTCGACGAGCCCACGACCTATCTGGACATCCAGCACCAGATCGATGTGCTGGACCTGTGCGCCCAGCTCCACGAGGAGCAGGGCCGCACCCTCGTCGCCGTGCTCCACGACCTGAACCACGCCGCCCGCTACGCCACCCATCTGATCGCGATGCGGGGCGGGGAGGTCGTCGCGGAGGGGGCGCCGGGGGACGTGGTCACGGCGGAGCTGGTGGAGCGGGTCTTCGGACTGCGCTGCCAGGTGATCGACGACCCGGAGACGGGGACGCCGCTGGTCATCCCGGCCGCCCGCCGGTCCCGTACGGCGCGGGCGGAGGCGCCTCTGGCGACCGCCGCGGTGAACGAGTCCTGAGGGGCGGCTCGGGGCGGGGGCGCCCGGGCCGGGGCGGGGTCCGGAGCGGGGCAGGGCTCGGGGCGGGGTGCCTGCCCTAGATCAGCTTCCGCAGCCGCAGCAGGTCGCGCAGCCCGGCCTCGAGCTTGATCCGTCCGCTGCCCCACGCCCGTGCGAAGTGCAGCTCGCCGTCGACCAGGGCCACCAGGTCGTCGCCGGTCATCGCCAGCCGGATCTGCGCACGCTCGGCCGGGGGGCCCGGCTCGGTCGTCACATCCTCGATCCGGCTGTCCACGAGACGGCCGACGAAAGTGGTGTCCAGGTCGGTGATCCAGCAGCTGACCGAGCGATCGAGCGCGGCAGCGCTGCGAAGGTCCCCATTCGCGGTCGCGAGGTTCTCCGCCAGTTTGTCGAGTGCGCTGCGGCACTGTTCCAAGGTCGCCATCGCGGACGACGTTACCCCAGGTCTCGTACGTCGGAGAACGAAGGATTCGCGGTAGCGTCGGGGCCATGAGCGAGCCGATGCCGGCCGGGTGGCCCGGCCCACAGCCCGGTCGGGCGACCGAGGGGGTCCAGGAGGCCGCTCCGGAGCCGGTGCCCGAGGGGGCCGAGGACGCCGAGGGGGCTGGGGACGCCGCGCCGGAGCCGGTGCCCGCGCGGGCCGAGGACGTCGTGCCGGAGCCGGTGCCCGAGCCCGTGCCGGAGCCGCCCGGCCCCGCCGATCCGGCCCCGCTCGGCGTGGACCGTACGCCCACCGGCGTCGCCGAGGTGGACGCCCGGCTGGCCCGGCTGGCCGACGCCGACCACCTCGGAACGAGCGGACACCTGGAGGTGTACGAGGATGTCCACCAGGGCCTGCGCGACACGCTGACCGCACTCGACCGGCGGCCCGGACCACCGCCGCCCGGCCCGCGGCCCCCGTCCGCTACGTAAACGACCTCAGGAGCTGAACCACCCGTGGCAGTGACCCGTCCACGACGCGTACGACTCGACGCGGAGCTGGTGCGCCGCAAGCTGGCGCGTTCGCGTGAGCATGCCAGCCAGCTGATCGCCGCGGGCCGGGTCACCGTCGGCGGGGCGGTGGCGACCAAACCGGCCACCCAGGTGGAGACCAGCGCGGCCGTCGTCGTGATCGCGGACGACAGCGATCCGGACTATGTCTCGCGCGGTGGCCACAAGCTGGCGGGCGCGCTGTACGCCTTCAGCGAGGAGTACCGGAAGGGCGCGGGCGCGGGGCAGGACCCCGGGGTCCGCCCGGCCACGGGAGCCGGGGCCGGGCTGAAGGTCGCCGGGCGGCGGGCGCTGGACGCGGGCGCGTCCACCGGAGGCTTCACGGACGTCCTGCTGCGCGCGGGCGCCGCTCAGGTGCTCGCCGTGGACGTCGGCTACGGGCAGCTCGCCTGGTCGCTGCAGAGCGATGAACGCGTCAGTGTTTATGACCGTACAAACGTACGCGAGCTGACACTTGAGCGGATTGGGGGGAAACCTGTGGACCTGGTGGTCGGTGATCTCTCCTTCATTCCGCTCGGGCTCGTCCTGCCCGCCCTCGTGCGGTGCGCGGCGCCCGACGCCGATCTGGTGCTGATGGTCAAACCACAGTTCGAGGTCGGCAAGGAGCGGCTGGGCAGCGGGGGAGTGGTCCGCAGCGCCGAACTGCGCGCCGAGGCGGTGCGCACGGTGGCCGGGCGGGCGGCGGAACTGGGACTGGGTGTGCTGGGCGTAACGGCCAGCCCGCTCCCGGGGCCGTCGGGTAACGTCGAGTACTTTTTGTGGATGCGCGCCGGGGCGCCGGCACTGGACCCGGCGGATGTTGACCGTGCAGTGGCGGAGGGGCCCAGTTGACCACTTCAGAAGCAGCGCAGCAGAAGGAAGCAGTGCCCGAGCCCGGAGCCGGGGACGCGGTGGCGGCACCGGCGATCGAGCCGATGACGCCGGCGGCCGAGGCGACGGCGGACCGTACTGTCTTCCTCCTCGCGCACACCGGCCGCCCGGCGGCCATCCGCAGCGCCGAACTGGTCGTCCATGGGCTGCTGCGCAGCGGGATCGGGGTGCGGGTGCTCGCTGCCGAGGCGGCGGACCTGCCGCTGCCCCCCGCTGTCGAGCGCGTCGACGCGGACCGTGACGTGCTGGACGGCTGTGAGCTGCTGGTCGTCCTCGGCGGGGACGGAACCCTGCTGCGCGGGGCCGAGTTCGCCCGGGTCTCGGGCGTGCCGATGCTCGGCGTGAACCTCGGCCGGGTGGGGTTCCTGGCCGAGGCCGAGCGGGACGACCTCGACAAGGTCGTGGACCGGGTGGTGACCCGGCAGTACGAGGTCGAGGAGCGGATGACGATCGATGTGCTGGTCCGCAACGACGGGCACATCGTGCACACGGACTGGGCGCTGAACGAGGCGTCGGTCGAGAAGGCCGCGCGTGAGCGGCTGCTCGAAGTGGTCACGGAGGTCGACAACCGCCCGGTCTCGCGGTTCGGCGGCGACGGCGTGGTCTGCGCGACCCCGACCGGCTCGACGGCCTACGCCTTCTCGGCGGGCGGGCCGGTGGTGTGGCCCGAGGTGGAGGCGCTGCTGATGGTGCCGATCAGTGCCCACGCGCTGTTCGCCAAGCCGCTGGTGACCTCGCCGAAGTCGGTGCTCGCGGTCGAGGTGCAGCCGCAGACCCCGCACGGGGTGCTGTGGTGCGACGGCCGCCGCACGGTGGAGCTCCCGGCGGGGGCGCGGGTCGAGGTGCGGCGGGGGGCGGTACCGGTTCGGCTGGCCCGACTCCACCATGCGTCGTTCACGGACCGCTTGGTCGCCAAGTTCGCCCTGCCGGTGGCGGGGTGGCGGGGCGCGCCGCACTAGCGGCTGTCCGCCAGGCCTCGCCGCCCGCGGCGGCCTGTTCCCCTCCCCGCCCCTTCCCGAACCCGGGGCTCCGCCCCAGACCCCGGAGGACCGGGGCCGCGCCCGGGCGCCGGGGGTTGGGGTTGTGCCTTGGGTGCCGGGGGTTGGGGCTGCGCCTCAGATTCCGNCGGGGCCGCGCCCGGGCGCCGGGGGTTGGGGTTGTGCCTTGGGTGCCGGGGGTTGGGGCTGCGCCTCAGATTCCGGGTCGGGGCTGTGCCCCGGGCCCCGGGGGGGTTGGGGTTGTGTCCCGGGTCCCGGGGGGGGTGGGGTTGTGTCCCGGGTCCCGGGGGTTGGGGTTGTGCCTTGGGTGCCGGGGGTTGGGGCTGCGCCTCAGATTCCGGGTCGGGGCTGTGCCCCGGGCCCCGGGGGGGGTGGGGTTGTGTCCCGGGTCCCGGGGGTTGGGGTTGTGCCCTGGGCGGCGGGGGCTGCGCGTCAGGCTCCGGGGGATCAGGGCTGTGCCCCGGGCCCCGGGGGTGGGTTGTGCCCCAGGCCCTGGGGGCGGGGTTGTGTCCTGGGTGCCGGGGAGTGGGGTTGTGCCCTGGGTCCCGGGGGTGGGGTCGCCCCCTCAGATCCCGGAGGGCCGGGGCTCTCTCCAGATCCCGGGGCCGGGGCTGCGCCTCAGATCCCGGACCCCGGGGCTGTGCCCCAGGCCCCGGGGTCCGGGGGCGGAGCCGCTGTGGGGCCGCCGGACACCCAGTAGTTCGGCTGCCGCCGGGGTGTGCGGTCAGGGGCCCCATGCTCCAGGCCCTCCGGTGTTCGAGTAGCGGGTCCCGGGCGGAGCCCATGTTTCTAGCCCCTCCGGCGCTTGAGGAGCGGGGTTCGGGGAGGAGCCCCGACGTTTCGGGAAGGGGCGGGGTGGGGGCTCTCCGCCGGAGGCGCCCCCACCCCGCACCGGGCAGATGTGCGGGTGGACCCCATAAGTGGCGCCCCTTCGTCGCATCGCACCGACCAAACCTCGTATGGTCTTGCACGTGCTGGAGGAGATGCGGATACGTGCCCTGGGCGTCATCGACGACGCGGTCGTCGAGCTGTCGCCCGGCTTCACCGCGGTGACCGGTGAGACCGGCGCGGGCAAGACCATGGTCGTCACCAGCCTCGGGCTGCTGCTGGGCGGCCGCGCCGACGCCGCCCTGGTGCGGATCGGGGCCAAGGCGGCGGTCGTCGAGGGCCGCCTTACGGTCGACGCCCGCTCGGCGGCGGCCGTAAGGGCCGAGGAAGCGGGGGCCGAGCTCGACGACGGGGTGCTGCTGATCAGCCGTACGCTCTCCGCCGAAGGGCGGTCCCGCGCCCACGTGGGCGGCCGCTCGGTCCCCGTGGGCCTGCTGGGCGAGCTGGCCGACGATCTCGTGGCCGTGCACGGCCAGACCGATCAGCAGGGCCTGCTGCGGCCCGCCCGGCAGCGGCAGGCGCTGGACCGGTACGCGGGCGCCGCGGTGGCCGGGCCCCTGGAGAAGTACGCGGCGGCCTACCGTCGGCTGCGTGCCGTCTCGGCCGAGCTGGAGGAGCTGACCACACGGGCCCGCGAGCGGGCCCAGGAGGCGGATCTGCTGCGCTTCGGCCTCGAGGAGGTCGCGGCCGCCGAGCCCCGGCCCGGGGAGGACGAGGAACTGGCGGCCGAGGCCGAACGGCTGGGGCACGCCGAGGCCCTGGCGTCCGCCGCCGCCGTCGCGCACGCCGCCCTCGCCGGGAACCCGGAGGACCCGGAGGGCGTGGACGCGGCCACCCTGGTCGCGGGCGCCCACCGCGCCGTGGAGGCCGTGCGCTCCCATGACCAGGCCCTCGCCGGGCTCGCCGACCGGATCGGCGAAGTGGGCATCCTGCTGTCCGATGTGGCCGGGGACCTCGCGGGGTACGCCGACAACCTGGACGCCGACCCGATCCGCCTGGCGGCCGTCGAGGAGCGCCGCGCCGCGCTGTCCCAGCTCACCCGTAAGTACGGCGAGACCATCGCGGACGTGCTGGCCTGGGCCGAGCAGGGCGCCGCACGGCTGGCCGAACTCGACGGCGACGACGACCGCATCGGCGAGCTGACCGCTGAGCACGACGCGCTCCGCGCCGAGCTGGGCGAGCTGGCGCAGACGCTCACCGACGCCCGTACGGAGGCGGCGGGGCGGTTCGCGGAGGCGGTCACCGCCGAGTTGGCCTCCCTGGCGATGCCGCACGCCCGGGTCACGTTCGCCATCCGCCAGACCGAGACGGAGGGGGACGGCATCGAGGTGGGCGGCCGCCCGGTGGCCTTCGGGCCGCACGGCGCCGACGAGGTCGAGCTGCTGCTCGCGCCCCATCCGGGCGCCCCGCCCCGGCCGATCGCCAAGGGCGCCTCCGGCGGTGAGCTGTCCCGGGTGATGCTCGCGGTCGAGGTCGTCTTCGCGGGCTCCGACCCCGTACCGACGTATCTCTTCGACGAGGTGGACGCGGGCGTCGGCGGTAAGGCGGCGGTCGAGGTGGGCCGCCGGCTGGCCAAGCTCGCCCGCTCCGCACAGGTCGTGGTGGTCACCCATCTGCCGCAGGTCGCGGCCTTCGCCGACCGGCACCTGGTGGTCGAGAAGACCAACGACGGGTCGGTGACCCGAAGCGGCGTGAAGGCCATGGAGGGCGAGGACCGCGTACGGGAGCTGTCGCGGATGCTCGCGGGGCAGGAGGACTCCGAACTCGCGCGGGCGCATGCGGAAGAGCTCCTGGAGGCGGCCCGCGCGGGACGCTGACCCTTTACCCGAGGCTTCACGCAGCCCTTCACGCGAGGCTTAATACGAGGCTTCACGCAGCCCTTCACGCGATTCACGCAGCCCTTCACGCGACGCTCCACGCGATCCCGCGCGCGACGCTTCCCCCGAACCCGCGCGCGACGCTCCACCGATCCTTCACCCGAACGGGTGGTACCGCGGACGCGCGGGCGAGTTCGGGGCAGGCGTCACCCGGGAGCGTTGCGACGAGGGTCCGGCGAGTGCTGGCATTCTTGGGCGGAGCGCGTCCGCACCGTCCCCCCCCCCATCGCCCCGACACCGTCTCAGGAGCTCCGCCCGCGTGAGCAGTACCGTGAGCAGCACCCCGGTCCCGCCGCACGCGCAGTCGTCGCTGCACGCCGTCCAGGTGCTGGGCGCCGGGAGTTCGGGCAGTGGGGTGCATGTGCGGTCGCTGTCGGCCGGGCTGGTGGCGCGCGGGCTGCGGGTGACCGTCTGTGGGCCCTGGAGCGCCGAGCGGGGCTACGGCTTCACCCAGACGGGAGCGCGGTTCACCGGGCTCGACGCCCTGACGGACGCCGGAAGCATGGCGTCGCTGCGCAGGGCCACCCTGGGAGCGGCCCTGGTGCACGCCCATGGGCTGCGCTCGGGGCTGCTGGCCGCCGTGGCGCTGCGCGGCCGGAACGTACCCCTGATCGTCACCTGGCACACCCGCGTGGACGCCGAGGGCGCCCGGGCCCGTCTGGTCCGGCTGATGGAGCGTCGGGTGGCGCGGGCCGCCGCGATCGTGCTCGGGGCCTCCTCGGATCTGGTGGACCGGGCCCGGGCCCGCGGTGCGCGTGACGCCCGGCTGGCCCCGGTCGCGGTGCCCGCCCCGCGCCGGCCGCCGGAGACCGCCGACGGCCGCCGCCAGAAGGCGCGGGCCGAACTGGGCGTGGTGGAGCGGCCGTTGCTGGTCACGGCGGGGCGGCTGGAGGCAATGGCCGGACACGGCCCGCTGCTGGACGCGGCGCGGCGCTGGCGCGTGCTGGATCCGCGGCCGCTGCTGGTGGTGGCGGGGGAGGGGCCGGACCGTGCGGTGCTCCAGCGCCGGATCGACACCGAGGGGCTGCCGGTGCGGCTGCTCGGCCGCCGCGAGGATGTGCCGCAGCTGCTCTCCGCGGCCGATGTCGCCGTGCTCTCCAGCCGCTGGGAGGCGCGGTCGCTGCTGGCCCAGGAGGCGCTGCACGCGGGGGTGCCCCTAGTGGCCACGGCGGTCGGCGGGGTGCCGGAGCTGGTGGGGGAGGCGGCCGAACTCGTCCCGTACGGCGACCCCGAGGCCCTGGCCGACGCCGTGACCGGGCTGCTCGCCGATCCGGTGCGCCGGGTGGAGCTCGCCGCGGCGGGGCGGGCGCGGACGGCGGGCTGGCCGACGGAGGACGACACCGTCGCCCATGTCCTCAGCGTCTACGATGAATTGGTGCAGACCTTTCTGCGTGAAGGGGTTGACGGGCCCGGTCGTTGATCGGCAGGGTGCTGGGCAGAGGAACAGAGAGCGCTCTCAATGCGCGCGTCTCGTCATCCCCCACGCCATTTTCCCGGCAACCCCCACTACGCCGAGGAGCACCATCATCATGATCAGTCGCAGGAAGCTGCTGGGTGGAATCGCCGCCTCCGCCGCCGCGGCGGGAACCGGTCTCGCCGTCGCCGGCGGCCGCGCGGGCGCCGCGCCGAGCGCGAAGGCCGCCGCCTCCCTGCCCCTGACCGTCGTGAACAAGACGGGGCAGTACGACAACGGGTCGGTATGGCTCTACATCGTCGGCAACGAGGGCGACCGTCAGGTCCACGTCACCCCGGACGGCAACATCGCCCCCGTCGCGCTCTCCGACAACGGCTCGGACGGCTTCACCGACTACGCGATCCCGCTGGCCGGAAGCGGTGACACCAAGCTGAACCTGCCTCAGATGTCCGGCCGGATCTATGTGGCGCTGGGCTCCAAGCTCAAGCTCAAGGTGGTCGAGGACGGGGCGGGCAAGGCCGCGCTGCAGTACCCGGCGGGCTGGGTGTCCGGCGACCCGAACTACGACATCATGCACGACTGCGCGGAGTTCACGTACAACTCCTCGGGGATGTTCTGCAACACCACCATGGTGGACATGTTCAGCGTCCCGCTCTCGATCCACCTCACCGGCGCCCAGGACCAGACGACCGGCACCCTCAAGGACGGCGCCCGCGCCAAGGTCTTCTCCGACCTCGCCGGCGTCGACGCCTTCAAGAAGCTGATCGTCGGCGACAATCTGCGGGTGATCGCTCCCGGTCATGGCATGGGCGCGGGGGTGTTCGCGGAGGACTACTTCGCGTCGTACATCGACCAGGTCTGGGACGCCTACGGATCGAAGGACCTCAAGGTCACCACCAACGCGGGCACCTTCACCGGCCGGGTGAGCGGCGGGAAGTTCTCCTTCACCGGCCCGGCCTCGGTCTCCTTCGACAAGCCCTCTACCAAGGACGTGCTGTTCTGCGACGGCGCCCTGGCCGCGCCCAACGACGGGACCACAGGCCCGGTCGCGGCGATCCTCGGCGCGGGCTTCAACCGCACCACGCTGCACAACGCCGATGCCCAGCCGACCACGGACCCGGCCGCCTTCTACGGTGGGGACGTCACCAACCACTACGCCAAGGCCATGCATGCGGCGACCGTGGACGGTAAGGCGTACGGTTTCGCCTTCGACGATGTGGCCGAGTTCGCGTCCTACATCCAGGACACCGCTCCGAAGGGGATCACGCTCACGCTGACTCCGTTCTAGGGGTGTCCGACGGGGCGTGACGCCTGCGGCGGGCTGTTCCCCTCCCCGCCCCTTCCCGAATCTGGGGCTGCGCCCCAGACCCCGCCGGGGCTGCGCCCCGGGCCCCACTGGGGCTGTGCCCCAGACCTCAGTGGGACTGTGCCTCAGGCTCCAGTGGGGTTGTGCCCCAGGACCTACTGGGGCTGCGCCCCAGGCCTCGCCGGGGCTGTGCTCCAGACCCCGCCGGGGTTGTGCCTCGGGCCCTACTGGGGTTGTGCCCCAGGCCGCCGGGGCTTCGCTCCAGCATCCCGCCGGGACTGTGCCCCAAGGCCCCACTGGGGCTGTGCTCCAGATCCCGCCGGGGTTGTGCCTCGGGCTCCAGTGGGGTTGTGCCCCAGGACCTACTGGGGCTGCGCCCCAGGTCCCGCCGGGGTTGTGCCCCAGGCACTACTGGGGCCGTGCCCCAGGCACCGCCGGGGCTGCGCCCAGACCCCGCTGAGGCTGTGCCCCAGACCTCAGTGGGGTTGTGCCTCGGGCCCTACTGGGGTTGTGCCCCAGGCCGCCGGGGCTTCGCTCCAGCATCCCGCCGGGACTGTGCCCCAAGGCCCCACTGGGGCTGTGCTCCAGATCCCGCCGGGGTTGTGCCTCGGGCTCCAGTGGGGTTGTGCCCCAGGACCTACTGGGGCTGCGCCCCAGGTCCCGCCGGGGTTGTGCCCCAGGCACTACTGGGGCCGTGCCCCAGGCACCGCCGGGGCTGCGCCCAGACCCCGCTGAGGCTGTGCCCCAGACCTCAGTGGGGTTGTGCCTCGGGCCCTACTGGGGTTGTGCCCCAGGCCGCCGGGGCTTCGCTCCAGCATCCCGCCGGGACTGTGCCCCAAGGCCCCACTGGGGCTGTGCTCCAGACCTCGCCGGGGCTGTGTTGCCTTCAGATCCCAGCGAGGCTGTGCCTCAGGCCCCAGTGGGGCTGTGCCCCAGACCGCCGGGGCTGCGCGCCCCAGACTCCGCCGGGGCTGTGCCTCAGACCCCGCCAGGGCTGTGCCCCAGGCCCTACTGGGGCTGTGCTCCAGACCTCGCCGGGGCTGTGCTCAGGCCCCAGCGGGACTTCGCCCCAGGCCCCAGTGGGACTTCGCCTCAGACTCCGCCGGGGCTTCGCCCCAGGCCCCGGGGGCCGGGGCGGGGCCCCTGCCGTGCGGTGGGGGCGCATATCGATGCTGCGGGAAGGGGCGGGGAGGGGGAAGATCCGTCGGGCCGGGTGGGGTGCAGGTGCGGTTCGGCATGGGCGGCCGGGCGGGGAGGTGTTCGCGGCGCACGGCGAGGGCTGCGCGGCGGACGGCGAGGGAGCCACTCCCCGCCCGGCGACACGGGGGGACGCCGGGCGGGGCGGCCCGCCGCCGCGTCACCGCACATGGCGGCGGGCCTGGAGGGCCACCCCCAGGGCGAGCACCGTTTGAGGATCCTCCAGATCGCTGCCCAGCAGCGACGCGATCCGGGCCAGCCGGTCGTACAGCGTCTGGCGGTTGAGGTGCAGTGCGCGGGCCGTCTCCGCCTTGCGTCCCGCATGCCGCAGATACGTCTCCAGCGTCGGCACCAGCGGCGGGCGGGCGGTGCGGTCGTGGGCCAGCAGTGGACCGATCACCCGGTCCACGAAGGCGGCCAGATCGCCGTGCTCGCGCAGTCGCCACAGCAACAGGTCGACATCCAGGCTCCGTACGTCGTACCAGCCCCGCTCGGGCGGCGCACCGCACGCCGCGTTCGCCGCCTCCGCCGCGTGCCGCAGCTCGGCTCCGGCCGCGTCCCAGCCGACCGCGAGCCCGGCGATCACCACCGGCGGCCGGGCGCCGGCCCGGTCCGGCCAGGCCCGCTCCACCCCGGCCCGCAGCGCCGTCGCGATCCGTTCGGCCACCGCGCCCCGCTCGGTCGCGGCACGCAGCCCCGCCAGCAGCGGAACGCGCCCCTCCGGAAGCCGTACGCCGAGCAGCACCGGCACCCCGGCCCCGGCCAACTCCTCCTGTAGGGCGTGGGCCAGCGCCGCCCAGCTCTCCCCGCCCCCGGCCAGCGGCCGCGGATCCTCCACCAGCCGCATCACCACCGGCAGCAGCGGCCCGCCCGGGCCCGGCCGGAAACCCAGCACCCGGGCCTGGGCCGGGGCGTCCGACGCCTCGATCCGGCCCTCGGCGAGATCGGTGAGGAAGTCCCCGCGCCCGCGCGCCGCCAGCTCCTCCTCCTGGCGCGCCCGCAGCAGCACCACCGCCAGCAGATCCGCCGTCCGCTCGGCGGCGATCCGGTGCACCGGGCCCAGCGGCCCGGCCACCGGAAGGACGGTCAGCCGCGCCCGTACGGCGCCGGGGCCGGGCCCGCCGCCCGGGATGTCCGCGATCACGCTGCCCGCCTGCGGCTCGGGCCGCTCGGCCGCGCGCGGCGCCCGCAGCCCCTCCCACACCTGGAGCGGATCGGCCGCGCCCGCCGGGGGCGTACCGCCAGGGCCCGCCGCGTACAGCAACTGCCCGTCGGGGGTCTCCAGGAAGACCGGATTGGCCGCGAAGGCGGCGAAGTGGCGCAGGATCTCCGGCACCCCGCCGCCGCGCAGCAGCACCTCGGTGGCCTGCCGGTGCACCACATCGGCCTGGCGCAGCAGGGCGTAGTGCTCATTGACGATCTCGGTGTGGATCTCCTCGGTGACCGTCACGAACGGCACCTCGCGATGGAGCTGCACCAGCGGCAGTCCGCATGAGCGCGCGGTGTCCACGACCGGCCCCGGCAGGGTGCGGAACCGGGCCCCCAGCTCCACCACCAGCGCCGCGATACCCCGCTCGGCGAGCCGGCGGACGAAGGCGCGCTGCTCGGCGGGGCGCGGCCCGACCCCGAGACCGGTGGTCAGCAGCAGCTCACCGCCCTTGAGCAGCGCGGCGATGTTCGGCGCCTCACCCGCGTGCACCCAGCGCACCGGGCGGTCCAGCAGCTCCTGCCCGGAGACCACCTCGGGGAGCCCGCGGCGCAGGGCGGGAAGGCCGAGGGCCCGCGCGACGGTGATCGTTCCCTCTGGTTCCATGCCGCCACGCTACGGGTGTCCGGCGCGTAGCGGGGGCTTCGCCCCTGAACCCCGAAACCCCGAAGCCGCCCTCCCGGGTCTGGGGCGGAGCCCCACCACGCGGCGGAGCCGCATATCGATGCTGCGGGAAGGGGCGGGAAGGGGCGGGGAGGGGAACGGCCCGCCGCGGGCGCCAAGACTCGTCGGACACGTCGGACACTGCCTCAGCGCTCCGCTGGAAGTGCCGCGATGCGTCGTCGGCCGTCCGCGGCGCCGTCGTGGCTGGTCGCGCCCGCGCGGCGGAGCCGCATATCGACACGGCCCCGCGCCCCTTCGGGGCGCTGCCGAACCATAGCGGCCTTCCTCCGGCCTGCTGAGCCGCTCGCCCGATGCCCCGCGTCGACCCGCCCGGGCTCGCCCAGCGCCCGGGCTCGCCCAGTGGCCCGGCCTCGCGGTTGGCGCGCCGAACAGCAGGCCGGGGGCCGAACAGCAGGCCGGGGGCCGAACGGCGAGGCCCGGGCCGAGCCCGGAGACGAGGAGTGCCCGGGCCCCAGGGCCCGGGCCGGGGTCAGCCTCCGTACGCGCCGGACGCGGTCAGCCGCAGCGCGGTGTCGATCAGCGGCACATGGCTGAACGCCTGCGGGAAGTTGCCCACCTGGCGCTGGTTGCGCGGATCCCACTCCTCGGCCAGCAGCCCGAGGTCGTTGCGGAGCGCGAGCAGCTTCTCGAAGAGCCTGCGGGCCTCGTCCACCCGGCCGATCATCGCCAGGTCGTCGGCGAGCCAGAACGAGCAGGCCAGGAAGGCCCCTTCGTCGCCCTCGAGACCGTCCACCCCGGCGTCCTCGCCCGCGGTGGGGTAGCGCATCACGAAGCCGTCCTCGGTCGACAGCTCCCGCTGGATCGCCTCGATGGTGCCGATGACCCGCTTGTCGTCCGGCGGCAGGAAGCCCATCTGCGGGATGAGCAGCAGCGAGGCGTCCAGCTCCTTGGAGCCGTAGGACTGGGTGAAGGTGTTCCGCTCGGCGTCGTAGCCCCGCTCGCAGACGTCCCGGTGGATCTCGTCGCGCAGCTCCCGCCAGCGCTCCAACGGCCCGTCCACATCGCCGGATTCGATCAGCTTGACGGTGCGGTCGACCGCGACCCAGGCCATCACCTTGGAGTGCACGAAGTGGCGGCGCGGCCCGCGCACCTCCCAGATGCCCTCGTCCGGCTCGTCCCAGTGGTCCTCCAGGTAGCCGATCAGCTTCAGCTGGAGCACGCTCGCGTAGTCGTTGCGCGCCAGACCCGTCATATGGGCCAGGTGCAGCGCCTCGGTGACCTCGCCGTAGACGTCCAGCTGGAGCTGGCCCGCCGCGCCGTTGCCGACCCGGACCGGCTGGGAGTTCTCATAGCCGGGCAGCCAGGTCAGCTCGGCCTCGGCCAACTCCCGCTCGCCCGCGATGCCGTACATGATCTGGAGGTTCTCCGGGTCGCCCGCGACCGCGCGGAGCAGCCATTCGCGCCACGCGCGTGCCTCCTCGCGGTAGCCGGTGCGCAGCAGCGAGGAGAGGGTGATCGCCGCGTCCCGCAGCCAGGTGAAGCGGTAGTCCCAGTTCCGGACGCCGCCGATCTCCTCGGGCAGGGAGGTGGTGGGCGCCGCGACGATGCCGCCGGTGGGTGCGTAGGTCAGCGCCTTGAGCGTGATCAGCGAGCGGACCACCGCGTCCCGGTAGGGGCCGTGGTAGGTGCAGTGCTCGACCCACTCCCGCCAGAACGCCTCGGTGGCCTCCAGCGCGGCCTCCGGCTCGGGCAGGGCGGGCGGCTCGTTGTGCGAGGGCTGCCAGCTGATGGTGAAGGCGATCCGGTCGCCGGGGCCCACCGTGAAGTCGGAGTAGGTGGTGAGGTCCTTGCCGTAGGTGTCGGCCTCGGTGTCCAGCCACACCGAGTCCGGCCCTGCGACGGCGACGGTACGGGTGTCCACCCGGTGCACCCACGGCACGACCCAGCCGTAGGAGAACCGCATCCGCAGCGCCGAGCGCATCGGCACCCGGCCGCTGACCCCCTCGACGATCCGCACCAGTTGCGGGGCGCCGTCACGGGGCGGCATGAAGTCGATCACACGGACCGTGCCGCGCGGAGTGTCCCACTCCGATTCCAGGACCAGCGAGTCGCCGCGGTAGCGGCGGCGGTCCGCGGCGGGCGGCCGGCTCCCCGCGGGGGCGGCGGGCCCCAGCCGCCAGAAGCCGTGTTCCTCAGTGCCCAGCAGACCGGCGAAGACGGCATGGGAGTCGAACCGCGGCAGGCAAAGCCAGTCGACGGTCCCATCTCTGCAGACGAGGGCGGCCGTCTGCATATCACCAATCAGTGCGTAATCCTCGATACGCCCGGCCACGTGCATTCCCCATTCGAACGGCCGTATCGCCCCGGAGGGCGTTGCTTACGGTCTCGGAAAATTCTGACGAGCTCTTGTTCCGGGGGCGTGCTGGTGGTGCCGTGCCGGGGTGGCTCGCATGCGTGCGTCCGATGAGGATACGACGGACAACGGTGATCCGCTTGAGCCAGTCCACATCGTGGCTCCCATCTCACGGCCGATCGGGTGGCCAGGTCACGCATGGTGTTCGGGCGGTTGCGCAGACCGAACGCGGGAACCAGGTCAGCAGCGACCGCTCCGGGGCGCTGATACCCTGGTAGCCCGTGGAGCGGCGGGCACAAAACCCCCGAACCTCAGCGGCGGCGCCCCCGGACCCCGGAGCGGCTGCCGTACGCACCCTCACGACGCGACCACGGGAGCCCCCTCTTGGCCATTGCCGCTAAGCCCATGACGACCAAGCACCTCTTCGTCACCGGGGGTGTCGCCTCCTCACTCGGCAAGGGTCTCACCGCCTCCAGTCTGGGGGCGCTGCTGAAGGCGCGCGGTCTGCGCGTCACCATGCAGAAGCTCGATCCGTATCTGAATGTCGACCCGGGCACGATGAACCCCTTCCAGCACGGCGAGGTGTTCGTCACCAACGACGGCGCCGAGACCGATCTGGACATCGGCCACTACGAGCGCTTCCTCGACGTCGACCTCGACGGCTCGGCCAATGTGACCACCGGACAGGTCTACTCCACCGTAATCGCCAAGGAGCGGCGCGGTGAGTACCTCGGGGACACGGTGCAGGTCATCCCGCACATCACCAACGAGATCAAGCACCGCATCCGGCGCATGGCCACCGACGACGTGGACGTCGTCATCACCGAGGTCGGCGGCACCGTCGGCGACATCGAGTCGCTGCCCTTCCTGGAGGCCGTCCGCCAGGTCCGGCATGAGGTCGGCAGGGACAACGTGTTCGTGGTGCACATCTCCCTGCTGCCCTACATCGGCCCGTCCGGCGAGCTGAAGACCAAGCCCACCCAGCACTCGGTGGCCGCGCTGCGTAACATCGGCATCCAGCCGGACGCGATCGTGCTGCGAGCCGACCGCGAGGTCCCCACCTCCATCAAGCGCAAGGTCTCGCTGATGTGTGACGTGGACGACGCCGCCGTGGTCGCCGCCATCGACGCCAAGTCGATCTACGACATCCCCAAGGTGCTGCACTCCGAGGGCCTGGACGCCTATGTCGTCCGCAAGCTGGACCTGCCCTTCCGCGACGTGGACTGGACCCAGTGGGACGACCTGCTGAAGCGGGTCCACGAGCCCGACCACGAGGTCACCGTGGCGCTCGTCGGCAAGTACATCGACCTGCCCGACGCCTATCTCTCCGTCACCGAGGCGCTGCGCGCCGGCGGCTTCGCCAACAACGCCCGCGTGAAGATCAAGTGGGTCACCTCGGACGACTGCAAGACGGCGGCCGGCGCCCGGGAGCAGCTCGACGGCGTGGACGCGGTCTGCATCCCCGGCGGCTTCGGCGACCGCGGCGTCATCGGTAAGGTCGGCGCGATCACCTACGCCCGGGAGAACAAGATCCCGGTGCTGGGCCTCTGCCTGGGACTCCAGTGCATCGTCATCGAGGCCGCGCGCAACCTCGCGGGCATCGAGGGCGCCAACTCCACCGAGTTCGAGCCCGCCACCACCGACCCGGTGATCTCCACCATGGCCGAGCAGCTCGACATCGTCGCGGGCGAGGGCGACATGGGCGGCACCATGCGGCTGGGCATGTACCCGGCCAAGCTGGCCGAGGGCTCGATCGTCCGCGAGGTCTACGACAACCAGCCGTATGTCGAGGAGCGCCACCGCCACCGCTACGAGGTCAACAACTCCTACCGCGGTGAGCTGGAGAAGAAGGCCGGGATCGTCTTCTCCGGCACCTCCCCGGACAACAAGCTGGTGGAGTACGTGGAGTATCCGCGCGAGGTCCACCCCTATCTGGTCGGCACCCAGGCCCACCCCGAGCTGCGCTCCCGCCCGACCCGTCCGCACCCGCTCTTCGTGGGCCTGGTGAAGGCGGCGGTCGAGCGACAGGTGGCAGCTCAGACGGGGGGCGTCGGCGCCTGACCGTTACGGTTGGCAGGGGCGGGCGGCCGGCGCGGCCCACCGCCCCGTCAACCGCACGCGGAAAGGACGCTGAGGCAAGCATGCGCATCCAGGACACCCCCGAGGAATGGCCGGTCACCGCCACCGCCACGCCGTTCACCGGCAACAAGACGAGCGTGCGCACGGACGAGGTGGAGATGCCCGACGGGAGTCGGGTCAAGCGCGACTACCAGGTCCACCCCGGCTCCGTGGCCGTCCTCGCCCTGGACAGGGACGACCGCGTGATCGTGCTGCGGCAGTACCGGCACCCGGTCCGCCAGCGGCTGTGGGAGATCCCGGCCGGTCTCCTGGACGTCCCCGGTGAGAACCCGCTGCACGCCGCCCAGCGGGAGCTGTACGAGGAGGCGCACGTCAAGGCCGAGGACTGGCGGGTCCTCATCGACGTCTACACCTCGCCCGGCGGCTGTGACGAGGCGGTGCGGATCTTCCTGGCCCGGGAGATCTCCGTGGCCGAGGGCGAGCGGTTCGAGGTCTCCGAGGAGGAGGCCGACATGGAGCTCGCCCGGGTGTCCCTGGCGGAGCTGGTGCGCGGGGCCCTCGCGGGCGAGCTGCACAACAACTGCCTCGCGGTCGGCGCGCTGGCGCTGCACGCCGCGCTCTCCGGCGACGGCATCGACGCCCTCCGGCCCGCCGACGCCTCCTGGCCGGCCCGGCCCTTCGACGCCTGAGCCACCGATGGGGCGGATGGCCCCGCTCGGCCTCGGTGAAGATCCGATGGAGTGATTTTCGGTCCGTGCTGTGGGCCGCGAGTGCCGGGTACCTGACGCGGAGTGAACTACGCTCATAGTGAGCCGTAGGGGCTCGTACGCGCAGGTGGACGGGAGTGGGCCGGTGGTGGAGCAGGCGGTCGACACCGATGGGGAGCCGGCGGCCCCAGGGAAGCGGCAGCCGCCGCCCGCCGCGTCCGCTTCATCCGCTTCGTCCGCTCCCGGCCGTCCCGCGGAATCCACTCCCGGCCGCTCAACGGAACCCACTCCCGGCCGCTCAACGGAATCCGGTCCCGGCCGTTCGACGGAACCCACTCCCGGCCGTCCGCCGGAAGGTGGGGCCTCCTCCTCCGACACCCCGCCGCGGCAACGGCGCCCCGCCGCGGACGCCGGGGACGGCGGGGTGTGGAGCGGGGCGACCCGGGCCGTGCTGTTCGCGGCGGCCGCCTCCGTGGGGCGGGGTTTCGCCGGGCGGCGGCGGGAGCTGCTCTCACTGCGGGCCGATATCGAGCGCGCGGGCCTGGACACCCTCGCCGGCCGCAAGGCCGCCCGCAGCCGGGTGCTGCTGATCGCGGGCCGCCCCGGCTGGGGCCGTACGGCGCTGGCCGAGGAGCTCGCCCGGCGGCTCGCCGACGACTACCCCGACGGAGTGCTGAGCGCCCGGCTGACCACCTCGGCCGGCGACCCCGTGCCCACCGAGCGCACCGCCCGTGAGCTGCTGGGACGGCTCGGCGTGAGCGCCCCGCCGGGCGCGGACGAGGACGATCTGAGCGAGGCGCTGCGCGCGGCGCTCGACGGCAAGCGGGTGCTGCTGCTGCTCGACGACGTGGCCGGGGCCGAGCAGGTGGACGCGCTGCTGCCCGACGAGCCCGACTGCCTGGTGGTCGCCGTCTCGCGCGGGCCGCTGACCGGGGTGCCGGATGTGCGGCCGTGCACGGTGGGCGGGCTGGATGTGAGCGCGGCGGTCGGGCTGCTGGCGCAGTACACCGGCCCCACCCGGATCACCTGCGATCCGGTGGCCGCGCAGTCCCTGGTCGAGGAGTGCGCGGGCCAGCCCGCCGCGCTCGTCCTGGTCGGCGGCTGGCTCGCGGCCCGCCCCCAGGCGTCGGTCGCCGACGCCCTGGCCCGGCTGCGCGAACTGCCGCCGGACGAGGGCGACCTCGACCACGGCGCCCGCCCGCTGATCCGCGCCTTCCGGCTGGCCTACGCCGCGCTGCCGTCGGCCGCCGCCCGGATGCTGCGGCTGCTGGTGCTGGCGCCCGGCGGATGGGCCGACGCCCAGATCGCCTCCGCGCTGGCCGGCTGCTCGGTGGCGGACGGCGAGGCGGCGCTGGAGGGCTTCGCCGCGTACGGGATGCTGCGCCCGCGCGGCACGGGCCGCTATCTGGTGCCCGGCTGTCTCGATCCGCTGCTGCGGGAGCGGCTGGCGGCCGAGGAGCGCCCGGCGGAGGTGGAGCTGGCGCGGGCGCGGATGCTGGAGCGCGCCGTACGGCAGCTGCACGCCTGCCGGCTGGCCGCCGAGCCCGCCGGTTCGCCGGGCCGGAAGAAGCTGGCCGGGATGCCGAAGCCGCTGCGGTTTTCGTCGTCGGCGGAGGCGGGCGGCTGGCTGGAGGAGCGGCTGCCCACGCTGATCGAGGCCGCCCGGATGGCCGTGGAGACCGGTCAACTCGACACCCTGGCCCGGCGGTTGGTGGCCGCGCTGACCCACGCCCTGACCGCCCACCGGGGCTTCGAGGGCGCGGCGGTGGAGCTGTACGGGCTGCATCAGCTGGTGCTGGACGTGGCCCGGCGCCGCGATCTGCCGGTGGAGCGGGCGGCCGCGCTGCTGAACCTCGGCGATCTGGACGGCGGGGCGGGCCGGGTGGACAAGGCCCTCGCCCGCTACAAGAGCGCCCTGGAGGCCGCCCGCGCCTCGGGCGATCCGTATACGACCGGCCGTGCGCTGGAGTCGATCGGCGGCACCTACCAGGAGCTGGAGGACTGGCACCGGGCGGCCGACTGGTACGGACGCGCCCTGGAGCTGCGGCTGAGCCGCCGCGACACGCCCGCGGCGGCCCGGCTGTACGCACGGCTGGGCACGGTCCACGGCTACGCCGGGCAGTGGGGCGAGGCGCTGCGCGACTGGCGGGCCGCCGCGGCCGCCTGCCGCCGGGCGGGCGACCGGCCGGGGTACGCGCGGGCGCTCAGCGGCACCGCGGACGCCCAGGAGCGCTCGGGGCGGCCGAGGGAGGCGCTGCGCACCTGGGCGGAGACCGCCGCGGCCGCCCGGACCTGCGGTGACACCGGGCTGCACGCGGAGCTGGCGCGCCATGCGGCGGACGCGATGGACCGGCTCGGCGGGGATCCCGCGGTGGCGCGGTCCCTGCGGCGCACCGCCCGGAGGATCGAGGCGGGCGAGGCGGAGGACACCGGTCCGTCATCTCAGAGTGGGGACTGACACCCTGCCGACCTACGAAATCAGTAGTGGTCTCCCAAAAGATTGATGCATTGCAAGGCTAGACAGCGCGACGTCCTTCATTAGACTGCCTGTACCGCGATTGTTGCGGTCGTCTCCGGCATGCGGACGCGCGTTCCGGTTTGCCTGTCTATGGTCGATGGTGTATCGGCCTATGACCGGCTATGGCGATATGTTCCATTTCCCCCATTCAAGGACCGTGATCGACGTGAAGGTCGGCATCCCCCGCGAGGTCAAGAACAACGAGTTCCGTGTGGCCATCACCCCCGCCGGTGTGCACGAGCTGGTCCGAGGCGGCCATGAGGTCGTCATCGAGCGGAGTGCGGGCCTCGGCTCGTCCATCACGGACGAGGAGTACACCGCCGCCGGCGCGCGCGTCCTCGGCACCGCCGACGAGGTCTGGGCCACGGCCGACCTGCTGCTGAAGGTCAAGGAGCCCATCGCGGAGGAATACCACCGGCTGCGCAAGGGCCAGACGCTCTTCACCTATCTGCACCTGGCCGCCTCCCGGGCCTGCACCGACGCGCTGCTGGAGTCCGGCACCACCGCCATCGCCTACGAGACGGTCGAGACCGCGAACCGCGCCCTGCCGCTGCTCGCGCCGATGTCCGAGGTCGCGGGCCGGATCGCGCCGCAGGTCGGCGCGTACCACCTGATGCGCTCGGCCGGCGGCCGCGGTGTGCTGCCCGGCGGGGTGCCGGGGGTGGCCGCCGGGCGGGCCGTTGTCATCGGCGGCGGCGTCTCCGGGTGGAACGCCGCCCAGATCGCCATCGGCATGGGCTTCCACGTCACCCTGCTCGACAAGGACATCAACAAGCTCCGCGAGGCCGACCGGATCTTCGGCAACCGGGTGCGGACCATCGCCTCCAACGCCTATGAGCTGGAGAAGGCCGTCCTCGAGGCCGACCTGGTCATCGGCGCGGTGCTCATCCCGGGCGCCAAGGCGCCCAAGCTGGTCACCAACGAGCTGGTGTCCCGGATGAAGCCGGGAAGTGTCCTTGTCGACATCGCGATCGACCAGGGCGGCTGCTTCGAGGACTCCCGTCCCACCACCCACGCCGAGCCGACCTTCGAGGTCCACAACTCGGTCTTCTACTGCGTGGCCAACATGCCCGGCGCGGTGCCGAACACCTCCACCCACGCGCTCACCAACGCCACGCTCCCGTACATCGTGGAGCTGGCCAACCGCGGCTGGCGGGACGCGCTGCGCCGGGACGCCGCGCTGGCCAAGGGGCTCAACACCCATGAGGGCCAGGTCGTCTACGGCCCGGTCGCCGAGGCCCATGAGCTGCCCGTCGTCGAACTGGGTTCGCTGATCGGCTGAAAGACACCCGGAGTTCACCGGCCCCGGCCGCCGGGGGCCCGTTAACTCCGGTTGCCGGACGGTCAACCCGGACCGTCAACCACATGTCAACACCGGGCATCCGGCCGGGTCTTGTCGAAGGACGAGGCCCGGCCGAAGGTGTGTCCGCTGTGCCCCGTATCGAGGGTGGACCACGGCTCGGCCAACTCGCCCTAAATGTAACTATTCAGACGCTTTATGCGGTGGTGAAATCTCCGCGGCACCGTTCACACGCCCTTGACATCGGGGTGTTCGATTGCCGACACATCGTGCCGTGTCCGGTGGATTGTGTTGCTGCGGACCGGTGACACGCCATAGAGTCGCCAACCGTCGGCATGGTGTCACGCTGACCTATAGAGAAATTTCCTGGTCACCAAGGAGGTAGGACGACTTGTGAATGAGTCGACATTTTCTCCCGGGGGTGGTCAACCAGGATCGGCTGCGCGGGGCCAGGGTCCCTCGGGGCTCGAGGCTGTCGGCTCCGTCGCTGTCCGTACCTTCGCAACCCACCAGAGCCCGACGACAGCCCACCAGAGCCACAGCATGGACGGCCATCACGTGAACGCCATGGCCGGCGACCAGGGGGGCACGGATCCCGCCCGCTTCGCCGACTACGACGACCTCCCCGACGGGCACTTCTACGACCCGGACGCGGAGTACGAGCCAGACCCCGAATACGCGGCCACGCTCGCGCCCGACGCTGCCCGTCAGCGCCGCGAGCGGATCGGTCCCACCGGGCGTCCGCTGCCGTACTTCCCGATCCCCGGGCCGCTGACCGACCACGGTCCCGCGAAGATCATCGCGATGTGCAACCAGAAGGGCGGGGTCGGCAAGACCACCTCCACCATCAACCTGGGCGCCGCCCTGGCCGAGTACGGCCGCCGGGTCCTGCTCGTCGACTTCGACCCGCAGGGCGCCCTGTCGGTCGGCCTCGGGGTCAACCCGATGGAGCTCGACCTTACGGTCTACAACCTGCTCATGGAGCGGGGTATGTCGGCCGACGAGGTGCTGCTGAAGACGGCCGTGCCCAACATGGACCTGCTGCCCAGCAATATCGACTTGTCGGCCGCCGAGGTGCAGCTGGTGAGCGAGGTCGCCCGGGAGTCGACCCTCCAGCGCGCGCTCAAGCCGCTGATGGCCGACTACGACTACATCGTCATCGACTGCCAGCCCTCGCTCGGTCTGCTCACCGTCAACGCGCTGACCGCCGCGCACAAGGTGATCGTGCCGCTGGAGTGTGAGTTCTTCGCGCTGCGCGGTGTGGCGTTGCTCACGGAGACGATCGAGAAGGTCCAGGAGCGGCTCAACCCCGACCTGGAGCTGGACGGCATCCTCGCCACGATGTACGACTCGCGCACCGTGCACAGCCGTGAGGTCCTCGCCCGCGTGGTCGAGGCGTTCGACGATCACGTCTACCACACGGTCATCGGCCGTACGGTCCGCTTCCCCGAGACCACGGTCGCGGGCGAGCCGATCACCACGTACGCGTCCAACTCCGTCGGTGCCGCCGCCTATCGCCAGCTCGCCAGGGAGGTGCTCGCCCGGTGTCACGCCGAGTGAGTCTGCCGGGAGCCGACGAACTGTTCCGCACCACGGGAGGGATGGGCCTCCAGTCCTCCTCTCCCGCCGCCGGGCGCCGCCAGGCGAACGGCGAGGCCCCCCGGGTGCCGCCGCCCGCCGCCGAACCCGACGCGGGCGCCGAGCCGCGCGAAGGGCAGGAGCGGTGCGCGGACGACGAGCAGTCCGGCTCGGGCGAACACACGGGACGGGAGACGGCCTCCCAGGACGCGGTCGGCGAGCGGCGCCCCGCCGCCGGGGACCGGCCCAAGGGCCGCCAGGCCCAGGGCGGTTCGGCCGCGGCCGCGGCCGAGCAGAACGGCCCGGCCCGCCGCCGCGCCCGTACGGCGAACCGCAGGCCCAGCGGGCGCGAGCGCCACGACGAGAAGATCACGGTCTATGTCTCCGCCGAGGAGCTGATGGACCTCGAGCACGCGCGTCTGGTGCTCCGTGGCGAGCACGGGCTCGCCGTCGACCGCGGCCGGATCGTCCGCGAGGCGGTCGCGGTCGTCCTCGCCGACCTCGAGTCGCGCGGCGACGCGAGCATCCTGGTGCGCCGCCTCCGCGGCCGTTGACCGGGCCGGGCGATAGCCTGCCCGGTCGTACGGGCTGCCCCGCCCGGCCCTGAGCACCCTGGACCGCGATGCCGACGAACGACACCCCCGCCCCGCCGCCCCGCCCCTCTCGCCGCACCCTCGGCCGGGGCCCGGGCGCCGCGCCACCCGGGACGGGTCCGGACCGGTCCACCGCGCCCACGCGGGCTCGCGACGCGCCACCCGCCGCCCCGGGCGCCCCGGCCCCGCGGACGGACACCGCCGAAGAGGAGCAGCGCCCCGCACCGGGCGGCGAGCCCGCCCCTGCCACGGCGCCGGAGGCCGCCCCCGCCACGGCGCTGGCCGAGCCCACCTCGCCTCCGGCGGCCGGAGAGCCGCTGGACGGCGCCCAGGCGGCGTCCGAGGCCACCGCCGAGCCCTTCGCCTACCCCGAGGCGCGCGAGGCCGCCTCGGAGGAACTCACGGCGCCGGACGCCGAGCCCGAGCCGTTCCCGGCGACCACCGAGGCCGCTGCCCCGGACGCGCGGCGGGGCGCGGGCGGTGGGCGCGGCCGTAGCGGCCGTAAGGGAGCGTCGGCGGACGAGCCGGAGCCGGTGCACGCACGGGCCGACCTCGACGGGGTGGCCCCCGCGGGCGGACACGGCGGCGAGGCGGCCGGGGCGGCGAGCAGCGAGGCTGACGCGAGCGGTGGGGCCGAGGCGAGCGGCGGGCCCGCCGCGAGTGACGGGAGCGGTCCGGTCGAGGACGGTGGCAATCGGTTCACCGTGCGGCTGGACAACTTCGAGGGGCCCTTCGACCTCCTCCTCCAGCTGATCTCCAAGCACAAGCTGGACGTCACCGAAGTGGCCCTGTCCAAGGTCACCGACGAGTTCATGGCCCACATCCGCGCCATGGGGCCGGACTGGGACCTCGACCAGACCACCGAGTTCCTCGTCGTCGCGGCGACCCTGCTGGACCTCAAGGCGGCCCGGCTGCTGCCCGCCGCCGAGGTCGAGGACGAGGCGGACCTGGCGCTGCTGGAGGCGCGCGATCTGCTCTTCGCCCGGCTGCTCCAGTACCGCGCGTACAAACAGATCGCGGACATCTTCAACGACCGGCTGGCCGCCGAGGCCGCCCGTCACCCCCGTACCGTCGGCCTGGAGCCGCACCACGCCGAGCTGCTTCCCGACGTCGTCATCAGCATCGGCCCCGAGGGCTTCGCCAAGCTGGCCGTCAAGGCGATGCAGCCCAAGCCCAAGCCTCAGGTCTACGTCGACCACATCCACACCCCGCTGGTCAGCGTCCGGGAGCAGGCCGAGGTGGTGGTCGCGCGGCTGCGGGAGCTGGGGGAGGCCACCTTCGCCGCGCTCACCGAGGACGCTCCCGACGTCCTTACGGTCGTCGCGCGCTTCCTGGCGCTCCTGGAGCTCTACCGCGAGCGCGCGGTCCTCCTGGACCAGCCGGAGGCGCTCGGGGCGCTCATGGTCCGCTGGACGGGCGAGGCGGGGCAGCGGCCACTGGTCACCGACGAGTTCGACCAGGAGGCCAAGCCCCGTAAGGAGCCCGAGAAGGAGACGGCCACGCCCGAGAAGCAGAAGGAGGAGGTACCGAGTTGAGCGAGCAGCCGACACCCGCCGGGCTCTCCGAGGTCGCCGAGCTGGACCTCAAGCCCGCCCTGGAGGCCGTCCTCATGGTCGTCGACGAGCCCGCCACCGAAGAACACCTCGCCAAGGTCCTCCAGCGGCCGCGCCGCGCCGTCGCGGACGCGCTGCGCGAGCTGGCCGACGAGTACGCGACCCAGGGCCGGGGCTTCGAGCTGCGGCTGGTCGCGGGCGGCTGGCGCTACTACACGCGCCCGGCCTACGCCGCCGCCGTCGAGGGGTTCGTCCTGGACGGCCAGCAGGCCCGGCTCACCCAGGCCGCTTTGGAAACCCTCGCGGTGGTCGCGTACCGTCAGCCGGTCAGCCGTTCCCGCGTCTCGGCCGTCCGCGGCGTCAACTGCGATGGCGTGATGCGGACCCTCCTCCAGCGGGGCCTGGTCGAGGAGGCGGGCACGGAACCCGAAACAGGTGCGATCCTGTACAGGACGACGAACTACTTCCTGGAGCGGATGGGCCTGCGGGGGCTCGACGAGCTCCCGGAGCTCGCGCCGTTCCTCCCCGAGGCGGACGCGGTCGAGGACGAGTCCCAGGAGGGCGTGCCGTCGTTCGATCCGGACGCCATTGACGGCGATGACGCGCAGGACGACGCAGAACGCACGACGACGTAGAACACCGAGCCGGCAGCGGCCACTCTCAGACGGAAACTTGATGCGAAGCAGCGGCAGGAACAGCAGGGGCAGCGGTAGCGGCGGCAAGAACTACCGGGGCGCGGGGAACAGGCGCGACGAGCAGCAGCAGCGCGCCGGCCGCCCCCGCCCCGAAGAGCGCCGCTACGACGTGGGCGGCGGCCCCAAGGCGGGCCCCAAAGCGGGCCCCAAGGGCTCCCAGGGCGGCCCCAAGGGCTCCCAGGGCTCCCAAGGCGGCCCCAGGACGGGCGGCTCCCAGGGCGGCGGCCCCAAGGGCGGTGGCGGCGGCCGTGGCCGCAAGCCGGGCCCGGCCCGTCCGCGCGAGTACGAGGCGCAGATAGAGGAGCGCAACCGTGCCCGCCACGACAAGCCGCGGGTCAAGATGCCCAAGACCTTCGGCGAGCCGGAGGGCGAGCGGCTGCAGAAGGTCCTGGCCCGCGCCGGCATGGGCTCGCGCCGCGCCTGTGAGGACCTGATCGACCAGGCCCGGGTCGAGGTCAACGGCAAGATCGTGACCGAGCAGGGGCTGCGCGTCGACCCCGAGAAGGACGAGATCAAGGTCGACGGGCTGACCGTGGCCACCCAGTCGTACCTCTTCTTCGCGCTGAACAAGCCCGCCGGTGTCGTCTCCACCATGGAGGACCCCGATGGCCGCCAGTGCCTGGGCGACTACGTGACCAACCGCGAGACCCGGCTCTTCCACGTCGGCCGCCTCGACACCGAGACCGAGGGCATCATCCTGCTCACCAACCACGGTGAGCTGGCCCACCGCCTCACCCACCCCCGCTACGGCGTGCGGAAGACCTATCTGGCCGCCATCCAGGGCCCGCTCCCGCGCGACCTGGGCAAGCGGCTCAAGAGCGGCATCCAGCTGGAGGACGGCTACGCCCGCGCCGACCACTTCCGGGTGGTGCAGAACACCGGCAAGAACTATCTGGTCGAGGTGAGCCTGCACGAGGGCCGCAAGCACATCGTGCGGCGGATGCTCGCCGAGGCCGGCTTCCCGGTCGACAAGCTGGTGCGGACGGCCTTCGGCCCGATCGCGCTCGGCGACCAGAAGTCCGGCTGGCTGCGCCGACTGACCAACACCGAGGTCGGCATGCTCATGCGCGAGGTCGAGCTCTGACAGGGGCCCGGGGCCGCTGACGAGGTCCGCCGCCGCGTCTCGCCCAGCGGTCGCGCCGGGAGCCTGTCCGACCCGCTCGTTACGCTGATCGGGAGTGCGGCCGAATGACGCGGCCGCGCCCGACGCACGACAGGCACAGCGCGCACAGGGGAGCGAGACGTGGCGGTACGAGCGGTCCGCGGGGCCGTCCAGCTGGACCGGGACGAGCCGGAGCACATGCATGAGCGGGTCTCCGCGCTGCTGACCGCCATCCTGGAGCGGAACGCCCTCGATCCCGACGACCTGATCAGCGTGTGGTTCACGGCCACCCCCGATCTGCACAGCGACTTCCCGGCGGTCGCCGCCCGCAAGCTGGGCATCACCGACGTACCGCTGATCTGCGCCCAGGAGCTGGACATACAAGGGGCCATGCCCCGCGTCGTCCGCATCCTGGCGCATGTCGAGACCTCCCTGCCCAAGTCCGACGTCGCCCATGTCTACCTCGGCGCCGCCGCCTCCCTCCGCAAGGACATCGCCCAATGAGAACCGCCCTCGTCATCGGCACCGGCCTGATCGGCACCTCCGCCGCGCTGGCCCTGGCCGGCCGTGGCGTCCAGGTGCACCTCTCCGACCACGACGAGGCCCAGGCGCGCACCGCCGAGGCGCGCGGCGCCGGGACCCAAGGCCAGCCCGAGGGGCCCGTGGACCTGGCGATCGTCGCCGTGCCCCCGGCGCACGTGGCGGCGACGGTGGCCGATGTGCTGCGCCGCGGGCTGGCCCGCGGCGTCCTGGACGTCGCGAGCGTCAAGGGCGGCCCGCGCCGTGAGCTTCAGGCCCTCGGCTGCGATCTGACCCGCTACATCGGCACGCATCCGATGGCGGGCCGGGAGCGCTCCGGGCCGCTGGCCGCCACCGCCGACCTCTTCGAGGGGCGGCCCTGGGTGCTCACGCCCACCGGCGACACCGACACCGAGGTGCTCAACCTCGCGCTCGAGCTGGTCGCGCTGTGCCGGGCGGTGCCCGTGGTGATGGAGGACGAGGCCCACGACCGGGCGGTGGCGCTCGTCTCGCACACCCCCCACCTGCTGTCCAGCATGGTCGCCGCGCGGCTCCAGGACGCCGATGAGACGGCGGTGCGGCTGTGCGGGCAGGGCATCCGCGACGTCACCCGGATCGCGGCCTCCGACCCCGCCATGTGGATCGACATCCTCTCCGCCAACCCCGGCCCGGTGGCCGATGTGCTCGCCGCCGTCGCCGCCGACCTGGACGAGACGGTACGGGCGCTGCGCGCGCTCGAGTCCGCCGACGAGGCCAAGCGCGGCGGCGGCGCGGCCGGGATCGAGGACGTGCTGCGCCGGGGCAACGCCGGGCGCGAGCGGGTGCCGGGCAAGCACGGCGCCGCCTCGGCCGTCTATGAGACCGTGACGGTGCTCATCGGCGACCAGCCGGGCGAGCTGGCCCGGATCTTCGCCGACGCGGGCCGGGCGGGCGTCAACATCGAGGACGTCCGGATCGAGCACGCCACCGGGCAGCAGGCCGGTCTGATCCAGCTGGTGGTCGAGCCCTCGGCGGCCCCGGGGCTCACCCAGGCCCTGCGGGAGCGGGGATGGTCCATCCGGCAGTAGCGGCGGAGCGGACCGCCCCCGGCCCGGCCCCGGGGCCGTCCCCCAGCGGTGCGAAGCCGCCCGGAGGAAGCCAGTAACCTTGTCCGAGGCTCACATGGCCCGTTCAACTCAGCCCCGTGCACACGAAAGGTGTCTGTCACCGTGGAAACCGCCGCCCGGACCGCCCCGGCAGCAGTGATTGTCGCGATCGACGGCCCCGCAGGCACGGGCAAGTCCAGTACCTCGAAGGCCGTCGCCGCCAAGCTGGGCCTGGGCTACCTGGACACCGGCGCCCAGTACCGGGCGATCACCTGGTGGATGGTGGCCAACGGCATCGACGTCGAGGACGCGGTGGCCGTGGCCGACGCCGCCGGCAAGCCCGCCATCGTCTCCGGCACCGACCCGGCCAACCCGACGATCACCGTCGACGGCACCGATGTCTCCGGGCCGATCCGCACCCAGGAGGTCACCTCGCGGGTCAGCGCGGTCAGCGCGGTGCCCGAGGTGCGGGCCGTGATCACCGAGCTCCAGCGGACCATCGCCGCCGAGGCGCCGCGCGGCATCGTGGTCGAGGGCCGGGACATCGGCACCACGGTCCTCCCGGACGCCGACCTCAAGATCTTCCTGACCGCCTCCCCGGAGGTCCGGGCGGCCCGCCGCAGCGGTGAGCTGAAGGGCAAGGAGGCCGCCGACCTGGCCGCCACCCAGGCCGCGCTGGCCAAGCGGGACGCCCTGGACTCCGGGCGCAAGACCTCGCCGCTGGCCAAGGCGGACGACGCGGTCGAGGTGGACACCTCCGAGCTCACCCTCGACCAGGTCATCGAGTGCGTGGTCACCCTCGTCGAGGAGAAGCGGACGGTCGCGTGAGCGCCACCGACGGGACCCTGCCCAGCCCCTCCGGGGCCGCCGTGGCGCGCCGGATCGGCATCGGTCTGATGTACGGGCTGTGGCGGCCGCGGGTGCTGGGCGCGTGGCGGATCCCGTCCGCCGGGCCCGTCATCCTCGCGGGGAACCACTCCCACAACATCGACGGCCCGATGCTGATCGGGACCTCGCCGCGGCCGGTGCACTTCCTGGTCAAGAAGGAGGCGTTCGTAGGCCCGCTGGACCCGTTCCTGCGCGGTATCGGGCAGGTGAAGGTGGACCGTACGAGCGCCGACCGCACCGCGATCGGCCAGGCCCTGGGGGTGCTGGAGCGCGGCGGGGTGCTGGGGATCTTCCCGGAGGGCACCAGGGGCGAGGGCGACTTCGCCTCGCTGCGCTCGGGGCTCGCGTACTTCGCGGTGCGCTCCGGCGCGCCGATCGTGCCGGTGGCGGTGTTCGGCACCGCCACCCCGCGCGACGACGGCCGGTCCAGGCCGCTGCCCCGGCTGCGCAGCAGGATCGACGTGGTGTTCGGCGACCCCTTCGAGGCGGGGGACGGCAGCGGCAGGCGGACGCGGGCGGCCCTGGACCAGGCCACCGAGCGCATCCAGAAGCGGCTGGGCGCGCATCTGGGCACCGCCAGGCGGCTCACCGGCCGCCCAGATCAGACATGAGACCCGCGAGCCCTCAGGGGCGGCCGCGGCATTGAGGGACGACGAGGAAATCTTCATGAACGACCAGATCCACAGCGGCGGCGACGAGCACGGGGAGCTTGGCGACGCCGAGTACGCGGAGTTCATGGAGCTCGCCGCGCAAGAGGGCTTCGACCTGGCGGAGGTCGAGGGCGACCTCGCCGAGGCGGGGCATGGCCCGCTGCCGGTGCTGGCCGTCGTCGGCCGCCCCAACGTCGGCAAGTCCACCCTGGTGAACCGGATCCTCGGCCGCCGGGAGGCGGTCGTGGAGGACCGCCCCGGCGTCACCCGCGACCGGGTGACCTACGAGGCCGAGTGGTCCGGCCGCCGCTTCAAGGTGGTCGACACCGGCGGCTGGGAGCAGGACGTGCTCGGCATCGACGCGTCCGTGGCGGCCCAGGCCGAGTTCGCGATCGAGGCCGCCGACGCGGTGGTCTTCGTCGTGGACGCCACCGTGGGCGCCACCGACACCGACGAGGCCGTGGTCAAGCTGCTGCGCCGGGCCGGGAAGCCCGTGGTGCTGTGCGCCAACAAGGTCGACGGGCCCAGCGGCGAGGCCGATGCCGCGATGCTGTGGTCGCTCGGCCTCGGCGAGCCGTACGCGGTGTCCGCGCTGCACGGCCGCGGCACCGGCGACATGCTCGACGCGGTCCTGGAGGCGCTGCCCGAGGCCCCGGCCCAGACCTTCGGGGCCACGCTCGGCGGACCGCGCCGGATCGCCCTGATCGGCCGCCCGAACGTGGGCAAGTCCTCGCTGCTCAACAAGGTCGCGGGCGAGGAGCGGGTGGTCGTCAACGAGATGGCGGGCACCACCCGTGACCCGGTCGACGAGATGATCGAACTGGGCGGCACCACCTGGAAGTTCGTCGACACCGCCGGTATCCGCCGCCGGGTCCACCTCCAGGAGGGCGCCGACTACTACGCCTCGCTGCGCACCGCGGCCGCCGTGGAGAAGGCGGAGGTCGCGGTCGTGCTGATCGACGCCAGCGAGTCCATCAGCGTCCAGGACCAGCGGATCATCTCGATGGCCGTCGAGGCCGGGCGCGCGCTCGTCATCGCGTACAACAAGTGGGACACCCTGGACGAGGAGCGCCGCTACTACCTCGAGCGCGAGATCGAGACGGAGCTGGGGCAGATCCAGTGGGCGCCGCGGGTCAATGTCTCGGCCCGCACCGGCCGCCACATGGAGAAGCTGGTCCCGGCGATCGAGACGGCGCTGGCCGGCTGGGAGACCCGGATCCCGACCGGGCGGCTGAACTCCTTCCTCGGCGAGATCGTCTCCTCCCATCCGCATCCGATCCGGGGCGGCAAGCAGCCGCGGATCCTCTTCGGGACGCAGGCCGGGACCCGGCCGCCGCGGTTCGTGCTCTTCGCCTCGGGCTTCCTGGAGGCGGGCTACCGCCGCTTCATCGAGCGGCGGCTGCGCGAGGAGTTCGGCTTCGAGGGGACGCCGCTGCAGATCTCGGTGCGGGTGCGCGAGAAGCGCGGCCGCAAGAAGTAGCGGCGGCGCGACCGCGAGACGTGGCGGCGGCGCGGCCGTGAGAGGTAGCGACAGCGCGCGGCCGTGACAAGCAGCGGCGGCCGCGCCGGGGGGCTCACGCCGCCCCGGCCCCCGGCACCGCGTCAGTACGTGTGCCCCCGCTCCTCGCCCCGGCCGGGCGGGAGCGCGGGGACATAGCCGCGGTAGTACAGCTCGTCGGTGTGCCAGGCCCCGCCGTGGCCGTCCGGGCGGCCGTAGCCGCCGACGAGGCCCCGGGGCTGGCCGATGGCGGCGAACGCCACGAACTCCATGTTCTCCTCGTCCGAGCGGTCACCGGGCAGCGCCCGGAACAGCCTGCGGTACTCCGCGTACAACGCGTCGTAGATCGGCGTGGCGGAGTGGCGCCAGGGATCGTGCGCTGCCTCCAGCGCGGGGCGCATGGCCGGAATGCAGCCGTATGAGGGGGAACGGTAGGAGAGGTCGTATGCGTGCACGTATGTGCCAACGACCCGGCCGCCCGTCGGATGCGGCATCGGTGGCGAATGGGCTGCCCACCAAGGCTCGGTGAGGTCCGGGGAAAGGTCCGGGGGGAAGTCCGGGACGGCGGCGGCCATGGCGGTCATGTGCCCGCGAGCGGCATCGAAGCGCCGACCAGGGCGCCGCGCGCGGCGGCCCGGTCCAGCGCCGCGCGCAGCTGGTCCTCGCGCGGCTGGGTGCCGATCGTGCCCGCGGCCGCGGCGTAGACCAGCACCTTCTGGGAGCGGCCGACGGCGCTGCGCCAGCCCTCGCTCAGCGGCATCGGGCTGTGCGCCTGCCACCAGGCCACCGGGCGGCCGCCGCCCGGCGCCGGCATCAGCACCGCGTGCAGCCGTCCCATGGCCAGCAGCACCGACCAGCCGGGGTTGGGCGCGGGCGGCCGGCCCAGATCGACCACCGGGGCGAACCCCTGCTCGCTGAGGAGCTGGAGGAATTCATCGCCGTGGCCGACCGAACCGGGGCGGACGATCGGCGCGGTCGGCTCGACCACCAGCGCCGCGCACGCCTCCTGACCGACCAGCACCACCCCGCTGGTCACACCGAGCACCGCCTGCTGCGGCACCGGCGCGTGGTCGGACGGGGCCGGGGCGTGCGCCACGGCGACCGGCGACACCGGCGACGCGGCCGGGGCGGGCGACGGGGCCGGGGCCGGGGCCGGGCCTGGAGCCGCCGGGCCGGGGAAGTGCGACGTGGAAGCATGCGACGCGGCCGGCACGGGCGGCGCGTGGGACGCCTCGGCGGTCGGCGGCGCGGTGTCCTCACCCGTGATGGACCGCACCGCACCCCGCAACTGGTCTTCCGAGACCGGGACGACCTGGGAGGGCACGCAGGTGGCGTGCGCGAAGGCCAGCACCGCCGTCTCCTGCCCCACGAAGAGCACGGTGCTGGTGCGCTCCTGCTCGGTGTTGCCGGGGGTGCGGCAGGACGTGCAGTCGTAAGCGCCCGGGGCGTTGTCCCCGGCGAGCAGCCGGTCGGCTTCTTCGTCGCCGATCTCGGCGCGTACGTCATCGCTGACGTCGAGCATGCGCGGCACGGGTGGCTCCTCGGTCTCGGTGGGTGCGCCGGGTGGTTCCCGGCCCATACGTAGACAACGGGCCATGCGGGGTGGGGGTCACGCGCCCGGCCACCCGGCGGTCTGATGCGACGTCGGGCCGAAAAGTTCCCCCGACTCCCTACCGATTTCACATCTGTTGGAGCACAAGAAGGTGATGAAACCCAACCCTGTGCCACTTTTCACCGTCTTACATCGTGGTAGGCGGACGACACACCCGTCCGCGGGGAAGCAGTGGGATACGGGGCCGGATGCACATCTCTTTCCTTATTCACAACGCGTACGGGATCGGCGGGACGATCCGGACCACGTACAACCTCGCCCGCACCCTGGGGGAGCAGCACGATGTGGAGATCGTGTCGGTCTTCCGCCACCGCGACCAGCCGATCTTCGACCCCGGTCCGCAGGTGCGGCTCAGCCATCTCGTGGACCTCCGGAAGAGCAGCCCGTCCTACGACGGCGGCGACCCGGACCACAGCCGCCCGGCGCAGGTCTTCCCCGTGACCGAGGGCCGCTACAAGCAGTACAGCGCGCTCACCGACCGCCGTATCGCGGATCATCTGCGCTCGCTCGAGGCCGATATCGTTGTCGGAACCCGGCCCGGGCTCAATGTCCACATCGCCCGGGAGGCCCGTCGCGGTCCGGTACGGGTCGGCCAGGAGCATCTGACGCTCAGCACCCACTCCAAGGGGCTGAAGCGGGCCCTGCGCGCCGTCTACCCCCGGCTGGACGCGGTGACCACCGTGACCGAGGCCGACGCCCAGACCTACCGCGGCCAGATGCGGCTGCCCGGTGTGCGGGTCGAGGCGGTCCCCAACAGCGTGCCCGCGCCCGGTCTGGAGCCCGCCGACGGCACCGGCAAGTGGGTGGTCGCGGCCGGCCGACTGGCCCCGGTGAAACGCTACGACCTGCTGATCCGCGCGTTCGCGAAGGTCAGCGAGGCCCGCCCCGACTGGCGGCTGCGGATCTACGGCGGCGGCGCCCAGCACGCCAAGCTGCGCGCCCTCATCGACCGGCTCGGCCTCTACAACAACGTCTTCCTGATGGGCCCGGCCAATCCGCTCGACCCCGAGTGGGCCAAGGGCTCCATAGCCGCCGTCACCTCCAGCCTTGAGTCGTTCGGCATGACCATCGTGGAGGCCATGCGCTGCGGCCTTCCCGTGGTGTCCACCGACTGCCCGCACGGGCCCGCGGAGATCATCGACAACGGTGTGGACGGCCGTCTCGTCCCCACCGGCGACATCGACGCCATAGCCGCCGCGCTGCTCGACCTCATCAACAACGACGAGCTGCGCCAGCAGATGGGGCAGGCGGCGCTGAAGGACTCGGCCCGCTTCGACCCCTCGCGGGTTGCCGGGCGCTACGAGACGCTGTTCTCCGAGCTGATCGGCCGCAGCGGCCTGCGGGGCTCCCTGCACCGCGCCCGCGGCTCCCTGATCGGTGGCGCGTTCGCCGCCAAGGACTCCCTGCGGAAGGTGCGTGTCGCATGAGTGCACCAGCACAGGCAACGCAGCACGTCGAGGAGGACAGAATGATCGAGGCCGCCGAGGCCGCCCCCGCCCGCGCCGACTGCGTGGCGGACTCCGCCGGTGGGCTCACCTTCCACATCGCCGACTGGGCCCGCCCCACGCCGGGCGGCCACGACGACTGGAGCGGTGCGCTGGTGCTGCTCCGCCGGGGCGCGGCCGACGCCCCCGACGGGGAGGTCCGGCTGCCGCTGGGCCCCACCGCGGACGGCCGGCTCCAGGCCGCCCTGCCCAGCAACGTCGCCCTGCCCGAGGGCCGCTGGGACGTCCATGTGGCCTACCGGGACGCCGAGCCGCGGCGGCTCGCCCCGGGCCTGAACGATCTGCGCTCGCTCGTGGACCGCCGTCCCGGGCCGAGCACCTCCCCGCTGTCCGTCCGCATCCCGTACGCCACCAAGCACGGCAATCTCTCCCTGCGCAGCTGGCGGCGGGCGCCCCACGCCGAGGCCGGGGAGATCCGGCTGGAGGACGACACGATGGCGGTGCGGGGGCGGCTCTACCGCGTCGCGTACCCGTCCGAGTGGCTGGCCGACGCGGTGGTCGAGGCCCGCTGCCGCGGGGGCGAGGCCCCGGTGCGCACGGCACCGCTCGAGGTGGAGGGCTCGGACTTCTCCTTCACGCTCCCCTACGCCGAGCTCGCGCGCACCTGGAGCGGCGGCGCGGACGTCTGGGACCTGTGGCTGCGCCCGGCGGACCGGACCATGGCCCCGGCGCGGCTCGCCCGGATCCTGGACGATGTCGCGGACAAGAAGGAGATCTTCACCTATCCGCCGCGCACGGTGGCCGGTCCGCACGGGGAGGCACTGGCGCGGCCGTACTACACCCGGGACAACGATCTCGCGGTGCGGATCGAGGCGCTCGCCTGAGCCCGGGAGCCTGAGGGCGAACCGAGGACAGCCTGGTGAGCCGGGGACAGCCATGAGGACCGAGGGCAGCCTGGTGAGCTGAGGACAGCCTTGGCCTTGAGGACGAAGGCTGTCCTCGATCGGTGGCAGACTCGGCCGCATGCTGGAGACCTCGGCCCGACTGCTCCGCCTGCTCTCCCTGCTGCAGGCCCACCGCGAATGGTCCGGCGCCGACCTCGCCGACCGGCTCGGGGTCACCCCGCGCACCGTGCGCCGCGATGTCGACCGGCTGCGCGAGCTCGGCTACCCGGTGCACTCCGCGCCGGGCACCGGCGGTGGCTATCAGCTGGGCGCGGGCGCCCAGCTGCCGCCGCTGCTGCTGGACGACGAGGAGGCGGTGGCGGTCGCGGTGCGGCTGCGCCAGGCGACGGGCGGCGGGGTCGAGGGCATCGAGGAGACCTCGGTGCGGGCCCTGGCCAAGCTGGAGCAGGTGCTGCCGGACCGGCTGCGCCGCCGGGTGGGCGCGCTGACCGCCTTCACCGTGCCGCTGTCCGGCTGGAGCGGCGGCCCCGGGGTGGACCCCGGGGTGCTGACCGAGCTGGCCGCCGCCTGCCGGGACTGCCATCAGCTGCGCTTCGAGTACCGCGACCACGGCGGTGCGGTCACCCGCCGCACCGCCGAACCCCACCGGCTGGTCGCCGCGCAGCGCCGCTGGTACCTGGTCGCCTGGGATGTGGAACGCGCCGACTGGCGTACGTACCGGGTCGACCGGATCACCCCGACCCCGCCGCACGGCCCCCGCTTCACCCCGCGCCGCCCGCCCGCCGACGACATCGCCGCCTATGTGGCCCGGGGGATCACCACCTCGGTCTACGCCCAGCGGGCCACCGTGCTGCTGCGGGTGCCCGCCGAGCGGGCGGCCGAGCGCTTCACACCCACGGTGGGGGTGCTGGAGGCCGTGGACGAGCACAGCTGTCTGCTGCACACCGGCGCCCACAGCCTCGAGGGGCTGGTGATCCACATCGCGCTGAGCGGCTTCGACTTCGAGGTGCGCGAGCCGGTGGAGCTGATCGACCACATCCGGGAGCTCAGGAATCGGCTGGATCGGGCCCTGGGCTGACCGAGCCCCGCGACTTCAGCGGCTGGTCCTTCTGCCGCGTCAGGCTCGCCACCTCGGGGTGGTTCAGATCGAAGGCCGGCGACTCGGAGCGGATCCTGGGCAGCGTGGTGAAGTTGTGCCGGGGCGGGGGACAGGAGGTCGCCCACTCCAGGGAGCGGCCGAACCCCCACGGGTCGTCGACCTCCACCTTCTTCCCGTACTTGGCCGTCTTCCAGACGTTGTAGAGGAACGGCAGGGTCGACATGCCCAGCAGGAAGGAGCCGACCGTCGAGATGGTGTTGAGCGCGGTGAAGCCGTCCGCCGCCAGATAGTCGGCGTAGCGGCGCGGCATCCCCTCCACGCCCAGCCAGTGCTGCACCAGGAAGGTGGTGTGGAAGCCGGTGAACAGCGTCCAGAAGTGGATCTTGGCCAGCCGCTCCTCCAGCAGCTTCCCGGTGAACTTGGGCCACCAGAAGTAGAACCCGGCGAACATCGCGAAGACGACCGTCCCGAAGACCACGTAGTGGAAGTGGCCCACGACGAAGTAGGTGTCCGTGACATGGAAGTCCAGCGGCGGTGAGGCCAGGATGACGCCGGTGAGCCCGCCGAAGAGGAAGCTCACCAGGAACCCGACCGCCCACAGCATCGGCGCCTCCAGGGACACCGAGCCGCCCAGCATGGTGCCGATCCAGTTGAAGAACTTCACCCCGGTCGGCACCGCGATCAGAAACGACATCAGGGAGAAGAAGGGCAGCAGAACCGATCCGGTGGCGAACATGTGGTGGGCCCAGACGACCATCGACAGCCCGGTGATGGCCATGGTCGCGCCGATCAGCGTCACATAGCCGAAGATCGGCTTGCGCGAGAAGACCGGGATGATCTCGCTGATGATGCCGAAGAACGGCAGTGCGATGATGTAGACCTCGGGATGGCCGAAGAACCAGAAGAGGTGCTGCCACAGCAGCGGCCCGCCGTACCGGGGGTCGAAGACCACCGCCCCGAACCGCCGGTCCGCCTCCAGCGCCAGCAGCGCCGCCGCCAGCACCGGGAACGCCATGAGGATCATGATCGAGGTGAAGAGGGTGTTCCAGGTGAAGATCGGCATCCGGAACATCGTCATGCCCGGTGCGCGCATCGCCATGATGGTGGTCAGGAAGTTCACCGCGCCCAGGATCGTCCCGAACCCCGACAGCGCCAGCCCCATGATCCACATATCGGCGCCGATGCCGGGGGAGCGGATCGGGCTGTTGAGCGGGGCGTAGGCGGTCCAGCCGTAGTCCGCGGCGCCGCCCGGCACCAGCAGCCCGGCCACCACGATCAGCCCGCCGAACAGATACAGCCAGTACGACAGCATGTTCAGACGCGGGAACGCCACATCGGGCGCCCCGATCTGCAGCGGCATGATCTCGTTGGCGAACCCCGCGAACGCCGGGGTCGCGAACAGCAGCAGCATGATCGTGCCATGCAGGGTGAACGCCTGGTTGAAGTCCTCCTGCGAGACGATCTGCAGGCCCGGACGGGCCAGCTCGGCGCGCATCACCAGCGCCAGCACGCCGCCGACCAGGAAGAAGCCGAACGACGAGATCAGATACAGATGCCCGATCTTCTTGTGGTCGGTGGTGGTGAGCCAGTCCACCAGCACACTGCCCTGCCGCGTCTCCCGTACCGGACCGGCGGCCCGCGCGGTCTGTGTCGCCATCGGGACTCCTCCGTGTCCTGGGCGGGTATCGCCATGATCACCCGGTGGGTGCCGTGATCCGGGGAGCTGCCCCGAGCGTCACTCCCTCGGGGGCAGCAGCGGACCGAGTGGCCCAAGGTCCAGATTGAGATCGGAGGGCGCGATGCCGTAGCGGTCGCAGAGCGTGCCCATCCGGTCCTCCAGGAGCATCAGCGTCAGCCCGATCCGCTCCTCCTGGTCCTCCGTCAGATCGCCCTGGTCCACCCGGCGCAGTGCCTGCCGCTCCATGAGCTGGCGCAGCAGCTCCACGACGGTGAGCACCAGCTTCATCAGATCGCGCTCGACGGTGTCCTGGTCCAGCTCCAGCTTGTGGCTCACGGTTCCTCCCAGGGAGACGGCACATTGGCGTTGACCGAGCTGATGAGCGCGCGCAGATCGATGCGGACCAGGTCGACGTCGGCGATCCGCAAGGTCAGATCACCGGTGATCACCACCCCGCCCGCCAGCAGCCGGTCCAACACGTCCACCAGGGCGATCTGCTGATGGGCCAGGGGGCCTTCGGGGGCGATCGTCATCCGTCCGCCCCCGCGCTCTCGGTCTCCCCTTCCGCGCCGGAGGTCTCGTCCATTTCCGCGCCGGAGGTCTCGTCCATGGCGGTGAAGGAGTACGGCGCCCAGGGGCCGGTCAGCTCCAGCCGCAGCGCGGGCGTCCGCCCGGCCAGCTCACCGACCCGCTCGGCGAAGTCGGCGCTGTCCTCGCGCCGCACCAGATACGCGGCGTTCAGTACATTGCGGTCGGAGATCCCCGACAGTTTGGGGTCCTGCGGCGGATGCAGCCGGGACCGCTCGGCCAGCCCGCTGAGGGTGTCGTGCACCAGCCGCGCGCCCTCCTCCGTATCGCCCCAGCGCCGCTCGGCGGCCTGCCGCTGGGCCTTGCGGCGGCGCAGATAGTCACGGCCGGACATGGCGCCCGGGGAGTTCGGGGCGCTCGGTGCCTCCGCGGCCCCGGCCCCGGCGGTGGACTCCTCGGCGGCGGGCTGCTGGGTGGCATACGCCTTGACGCCCCATTCGACCCGGCCCTCCAGCCGGTCCAGCGCCGAGGCGAACCGCTCCCGCCCGGTGGCGAGCATCCGCCGCAGCCCCTCGTCGCCGTGGCACACGGTGGCCAGCCGGACCGGTATGACACAGGACTCGGCACCGGCGGTGTCGACCACCCGCTGATGGGCCCGGGCCATCTTCTCCAGCCAGGCCATGTCCTCCAGCCGCTCCCGCAGCGGGCCCTCGTCGAAGTCCTCGGCCGGTACGGCGCCCGCCAGCACGGCGAGCCCCAGATGGCGTACGGCGTACACCGGTTCACCCGCGACGCCGGTCACCCCCTCCAGGGCGGTGAGGGTGTCCAGGGCGGCCTCCGGCGCGCCGGTGTCGCACACGACCGCGTAGGCGTACCGCAGTCCATCGGTCATTCGGCCGTCTCCCGGTTCTCGCCGCTGGTCACCTCGGTGTTCTCGCTGCCGTTCCGACTGGTGACCTCGGCGTTCTCCCGGTGGGTGACCTCGGCCCGCTCGCCGCCGTCCACCCCGGTCCGGGCGCGCGAGGAGAGCGAGGGGTCGTGCTCCCACCAGTCGATGCCCATCTCCTTCGCCTTGTCGACCGAGGCCACGATCAGCCGCAGCTTGATCGTGAGAAGTTCGATGTCGAGCAGGTTGATGCGGATATCGCCCGCGATCACCACGCCCTTGTCGAGCACCCGCTCCAGGATGTCGGCGAGGTTCGCCCCGCCCTCACCCCGTCCGGCCAGGCCGTACGACCCCGAGGAGCCGAGCGACGACGCCGGTGAGCCATAGGCGCCGGCCGTCGGGGCCACACCGCCCCGGGTGGTCACAGAGTCCCGTTCGCCCACTGGCGCGCCTCCTCCAACCGGTCGAGCAGCACGTCCTCCTGCCGCTCGAATTCCGTCTCGTCGATGAGGCCCTGGTCGAGCTGGGTCTCCAGCTCGGCCAGGGCGCGCTGGATGTTGGCCGGGTCGTAGTACTCCTGCTCCGCCGCGGCGACGACCTGCCTCAGCACCCAGCCGATCATCAGCATCAGGACTCGACGAAGCTGTACGGCGGCAGCGGACCGTTGATCCGCAGCTTCAGCCAGGGGTGGGACCGCTCCAGATCGGCGGCCGCCGACAGCAGCGGATCGGCAGCGTCCTTGCCCAGCAGCAGCGACAGGCTCACGAACCAGCCGCCGCTCTCCGGACCGGGCCGCACCTCCTCGGCGGTCGGCGCCAGCGCCTCCTCCACCAGCTTCGCGTCCCGCACCTCACGGGCCCGTACCGCGCCCGCCATCAGCTCGCCGAAGCGCACCCGGTCCTCGTAGGTGCCGCCGCCCGCCGCCCGGTTGGCCTCCGCCATCATCCGCAGCTCCGGCTCCTCGGCGAGCACCTGGTGGAGCACCGAGTCCTCGTCGTGCACGGCCTTGACGTTGTACTCCACCCGGTCGGTCAGCCGGTTCAGCTGGTCCTGGTAGCGGTCGGCGTGCTCGGCCAGCACGCTGCGGACGTCGTCGTCGCTGGAGGAGACGCTGCCGAAGCGCATCGGCAGCACCGCGCGGGAGCCGCTGACCTCGGCCAGCACATGCTGGTGGGCCAGCAGATCGCGGCGCCGGGGCTTGAGCTCCGGCGGGCAGTCGCTGACGATCGCGGCCAGCTCGCCCTCGTTCAGCGCCCGGACCGGCAGCGGGGGGTCGCCGATGCCCAGCAGTCGATCGCCCAGGTCCGGGACCTCGCCCCGCGCGATGCCGTAGACATACGTGGTCATGAGGACTCCTCGGACTTCCGTGGTGCCGCCTTACGGGCCGGACGGCGCCGGCGCGGCTCCTCCTCCGCTTCCTCCTCCGACGGCCGGATCGCGTCGGCCACGGTCTGGGCGGCCTTGGAGACGGTGTCCCCGGCGCCGGAGAGGGCGCCCTTGGTCTTGGCCCGCGAGCCGTTCTCGGTGATGCCCTCGACGACCTCGGGCAGCCCGGGGGACTTGTTCGGGCCCGACTCCAGGTCGAGGCGGTTGCACGCCTCGGCGAACCGCAGATAGGTGTCGACGCTCGCGACCACGACCCGAACGTCGATCTTGAGTATTTCGATGCCGACCAGGGAGACTCGGATGAACGCGTCGATCACCAGCCCTCGGTCGAGTATGAGTTCCAGGACGTCGTACAGGCCGCTGGTGCCGCCCCCGCCCCTGGATTGCTGTGCCGGGACAACAGTGGTCATGTCGGGTGTGTTCCTCTCGTGTCCGGTGGCGTCCGGTGCCCCACCGGCGTCAGCGGCGGTCGCTCCGGCCGCGCTCATAGCGGCGGAGACGTCGGTAGCCGGTCAGCAGGCCGTCCGGGTCGAGGGTCACCTCGTACAGGGCCATCAGGCTCATCGTCTCCGGCACCCGGGCCAGCTCCGTCACCTCGGCCTCCAGCAGCCACCCGTCGTCGGTCCGCTCCAGACGGGGGAGGGACTCGGGGTGCAGGCCCGTCAGCTCGACGAGTTGTTCACGGGCGGCGCGCAGGAGCGCCAGCGGGCTCGGACCGCCGGCCGCCGTCTTCTCGGGGGTCTCATCGGATCTGTCAGTCATGTTGGCTCCGGTGGCGGCGGGTACCGCGCCCGGGTGGGTGTAAACCTCGGCCTTCGGCCCCCGGCGATTTGTGGTGGAATTGTGTGCTCCGAAGGGGTCCGGGCCGTGCATTTCCGGTCGCCTCGGGAATTATTCGGCAGATCTCGCCCGCGCACCCGCCGCCCATACCGGAGCCGGCCGTTTGGCGCGGGATATCGACGGAAACTCGCAATCGTCTTCGAGGCGTCAACACAAGCCCCGGAAGAGTGATGAAGTCGCTCACAAACCCGGGCGTGTTTTCTGTGACACAAGTGTGACGAATGGCGGCCGTGAGAGGCATGGGGCGGTGGTAGTCCCATGGCGGTCCATGACAACTCTGGGTTTGCCACCCGTAGGGAGCCGCCTACGGTGGCTCTCATGGGACCTGTACCGAACCTTCCGGCCGAACCCGACGACGACCTCGACAGCTATGTGGGCCTCGATGCGGGCACCGCCGAGGAGCGGGCGCGCGCACGCGGCTGGAGCACCGTACGGACGCTTCCGCCGGGCGCGATCATCACCATGGAGTACCTGCGGGGGCGGATCGACTTCGAGGTGGACGAGGGCACGGTGAAGCGCTGCTGGCGCGGCTGACCGGGGCCGGTCGACCGAGTGCGGCCGACGGGCTGACCGGTCGGCTGACCGGTCTGGGTCGGTGCCGGTGCGCCGATGGGCCGGTGCGCCCGGCGCGGGGACGACGACGGCCCCGGAACGCTCTCGCCCGAGCGTTCCGGGGCCGTGGTGCGACCGGTCGGTGTGGGGAAGGGGTGCGTACCGCCCCGCGGCCCGGTGGGGGCTCAGCCTCCCGTGGCCGTCCGGCCCCGGGAGGCGCCGGACGGGCCGAAGGGCGCCGTGGCACGCGGCACCCGGTCGGCGTGCGGCGGCCGGCGGCTGCCGACCGGGGTGACCGGGGTGCGCTCGGAGCGCACCGTGTGCTGGCGGACCGGGTGGAGGGGCCGCCCGTCGGGGCCCCGGCCGGTGGCGGTGCCGGGCCGGACCACGGCCACGGTCTCGCGGGCGGGCAGCTCGTCGTCGCGGGCGGCGCGCGGGGTGGCCAGCGGGGTCCCGGCGACCGGCCGCCCGGACGGCACCGGCACGGGCGTGCGGCGCTCGCGCAACCGGCGCCACAGGGTCAGCAGCAGCACCTCGGCGCGGGCCATGGCGGGCTCCAGCCAGGGCAGCGCCAGCAGCACCAGCACCCCGGCGGCCCAGCCCAGCACCACATCGCTCAGCCAGTGGGTGCCGAGGTAGACGGTGGTCATGCCGACGCCGAAGGCGAAGCCCGCGGCGATCAGCGAGGCGACCCTGCGGGCCACCGGGGTGGTCGCCAGATAGGCCAGCACACCCCAGGTGACCACGGCGTTCGCGGTGTGACCCGAAGGAAATATATCGCCGGTGCGCCACATCTCGTTGGATCCGACGGTGGTCGCGTAGTGCGGACCGAGCCGGCCGAAACCGATCTTCACCGCGCCCACGGTGGCGTTCAGCAGCAGCAGGGAGGTGCCCAGCACCAGCAGCGGGCGCAGGGTGCGCTGCCGGTAGCAGCACCACCCGAGCCAGGCGGCGACGGCCACGGCGGTGGGCCCGCGCTGGCCCATGACCACGAAGTAGTCCAGGAAGGTGTGGAACTCGGGCCACTGCTTGTAGGGCCGGAAGAGCATGACCTGCCAGTCGAGCTTCACCAGCCATGAGGTGGTGAGCACGCCGATCACGGTCGCCGCGTAGACCGCCAGCGTGGTCCCGAGCAGCCAGAAGCGTGTTCGGGTCATGCGCGGTCGCGCGAGATCGGGCCTTCGCTCCTCGGTCGCGGGGAGCCTGTCTTCGGTACGCACCTAATCGACGTTACATTGCGTGACAGGCGGGTTCAGTCGATCAGGTCGCTTTGTGATGACGATGTGATGTGGAGTGCGTCTCGTCCGCGCCTTTTGGCCGCGCCTTTCCAAGGAATGTACGAGGCCCCGGGGCTTTTCCGCTCCCGGCCTTCCAATGGGCGTGTCTCAGGGACTTTATGGAATTCTTACAGGGCGTGTTTATCGCCTATTAGTCAAAGCGTTCCCCGAAGTTTCCCCTGGCGTCGCCGGGTGGCCGGGAGTGATCGTCGACGTGGTCCTGACGGGCCGGTCGGGGTGGCCGGATCGCGGCGGTGGCCGGAGCGGTGGCCGGAGCGGTGGCCGGATCAGGGCGGTCCGGAGCCGTGCAGCCAGAAGGCCCCGTACACCGCCGACGCGAGCCCCACCGACCCCAGGACCAGCGCGGTGCGCGCCGGGCGCAGCCGGGCCAGGGCGACCGCGATCGGCAGCAGCAGCGGGAAGGCCGGTATCAGCAGCCGGGGCTTGGAGCCGAAGTACCCCTTCGCGGCCAGCGCCAGGACGAGCACCGCCCCGCCGTAGGCCAGCAGCGGCAGCGGCTGGCGCTGCCGCACACAGCGCACGGCGAGCCAGAGCAGCGCCCCGACGCCGAGCAGCAGCCCGAGCCCGCTCACGAAGGGCGGCTCGATCAGCAGCCCCCCGATGAAGCGCGCGAAGGCCAGACCGCCGTCGAAGCCGTTTCCCCAGCCGTTCTGCACGTCGAAGTAGCCGGTGACGCTTCCGGTGCGGAGGGCGACCCACACCACATAGCCCAGCCAGCCCAGCGGCGCCAACACGACGCCCGCGAGCAGCCCCCTCTGTGTGCGCCACGCCTGGTGCCGGTGACCGCCCGGCAGCAGCTCCACCGCGGCGGCCACCCAGACCGCCGCGACGACCGCCGCCCCCACCGGCCGGGTGAGCCCCGCGAGCGCCGCGCACAGCCCCGCCCACAGCCACCGCCGGGTGAGCGCCGCGTAGACCCCCCAGGCGGCCAGCGCCGTGAAGAGCGACTCCGAGTACGCCATCGACTGCACGATCCCGACCGGCAGCACACCCCACAGCACGGCCAGCGTGACGCCCACCCGCCGTCCGTACAGCAGGTCCCCGATCGCGAAGATCCCCCATGCGGCGAACAGGGACGTGACCGAGCTCACCAGCAGACCCGCGTCGGCCGCGTCCAGCGGGGCTATGGCCGATATCACTCGCTCCAGCGCCGGGAGCAGCGGGAAGAACGCCAGGTTGGAGTGGACCGCGCCGTCGGGCAGATGGAGCGTGTAGCCGTACCCCTCCTCGGCGATGCGGGTGTACCACAGCGAGTCCCAGCGCGCGGAGAGCAGCTGGTGCGGGCTCTTGTCCGCGAAGGCTCCCCAGATCGCGAGGACCACCAGCCCGAGCAGGCGCGTCCCCGCGTACGCGAGCAGTGCCGGAGCGGCCCGGCGCAGCGCGCGACCAGCGGCGCGGCCCGGCCGGCCGTCGTCGCTGAGCGGCGCGGTGCCAGCCTGGGCGAGATCAGTCACGGCGACGATTATCAAGGATGATCCGGACCGCCCGCCGGGCCTGTGGACAACCCTGCGCGGAGCGGCCACGGAGGCTGTGGACAACTGCGGCGCGGCAACGGCGGACGGCAACGGCGGACGGCAACCGCGGACGGCAACGGAGGGCGAACGGAAGACGGTCACCAGGAGGACGAGGGTGGGACGAGGGAGGGACGGGGGGCGGAACGCCGGTGGGACGCCGGGAGGGCACAGGAGGGACGGCAGAAGGCCAGGGGGACAAAAGGGGAAGTCTGGAACGTACGCCTCCGTAACCATCCGCGGTCCGGTCCCAACATGACCTGCGGCACACGGCTCGCGCGGGGACTCGCGTACCCTGACCTCTCACTCGCGCCTTCGCCACCGGGGCCACCCGGACGTCCCTACGACGTGACGTACCGCCCTCACGACGGCGGACCGCGAGCGCAAGACCCAGGGAGGTGCGTACATGTCCGGGACGACCACGGCCGGCAATCGGCGGACGGCGGGCGTTCCCCGGCAATGGCGCGGCACCGAGGCGAGCGGCGGGGCGAACCGCTGGGTCGTGCTCCTCGTGCTCTGCGTCAGCCTGCTGCTCGTCGCCGTGGACGCGACCGTGCTCCATGTCGCGGTCCCGGCCGTGACCGAGGATCTGCGCCCCGGCGCGATCGAACTGCTGTGGATCGTGGACGTCTACCCACTGGTCTGCGCCTCGCTGCTGATCCTCTTCGGCACCCTCGGCGACCGCGTCGGCAGACGGCGCGTCCTGCTGCTCGGCTACGGGCTCTTCGGCGCCGCCTCCGCGATCGCCGCCTTCGCCCCCAACCCCCAGATCCTCATCGTGGCCCGCGCCCTGCTGGGCGTCGGCGGCGCGATGATCATGCCCGCCACCCTGTCGATCCTGCGCCAGGTCTTCCCGGACCGCCGGGAGCGGGCGCTGGCGATAGGCATCTGGAGCGCGGTCGCCGCCGTCGGCGCGGCCGTCGGCCCGCTGCTCGGCGGCTTCCTGGTGGAGAACTTCTGGTGGGGCTCGGTCTTCCTGGTCAACCTGCCCCTGATGATCGTGGCGCTGCCCGTCGGCCGCTGGCTGCTGCCGGAGTCCACCGGCGACAAGAACGGCCCCTGGGACGTGCTGGGCGCGGTCATGGCCGCCTGCGGCCTGTTCTGCGTCGTCCTCGGCGTCAAGCGGGTGGGCAGCGGCGCGGGGCCGCTGGACGCCGTGACCGCCGCCCCGGTGCTGGTCGGGGTGGTGCTGCTGGTGCTCTTCGTCCGCCGCCAGCGCCGCCGTACGCATCCGCTGGTGGACCTCAAGCTGTTCGCCCGGCCCGCCTTCTCGATCTCCGTCGGCTGTATCGTGCTCGCCCTGCTGGCGCTCGTCGGCCTGGAGCTCATAGCCGCCCAGTACCTCCAGCTCGTGCTCGGGCTCACCCCGCTCGAGACGGGTCTGCGGCTGCTGCCGCTCACCTTCGCCGCCATGGCCGCCGGGCTCGTAGGGTCCCGGATGCTTCAGTGGCTCGGCCCGCGGGTCATGGTCGCGGTCGGCTTCGCACTCACCGCCCTCGCCGTGCTCTCGCTGACCGCCATGGGCCAGTCGGACCGGCCCGCCGTGCTCGTCGGCGGCTTCATCGTCCTGGGCTTCGGCCTGGAGACCACGCTCTTCAGCGCGTACGAGTCGATGCTCAACGAGGCGTCGGCCGGCTCCGCGGGCGGCGCGGCCGCCATCGGCGAGACCTCCTACCAGCTCGGTGCCGGGATCGGCATCGCCCTCCTCGGCAGCGTCATGAACGCCGCCTACAAGCCCGGCGTCTCCTCGGTGCCCGGCGTCCCCGCCTCCGCCAGCTCCGACGCGAGCCAGTCGCTGGGCGCGGCGTACAAGGTCTCCGACCGGCTCGGCGGCCACGCCGGGGAGGCCCTGCGCTCGGCCTCCCGCGCCGCCTTCGTCCACGGTCTGCACGTCACGCTCGCGGTCAGCGCCGGGCTGCTGCTGCTCGGCGCGCTGGCCGCGCTGCGGCTGCCCAAGGTCATGGAGTGCGCCGCCGACGACGAGGAGCCCACCCAGGGCCCGGCGGACCAGCAGGGCCCGGCGGATCAGCAGGGCCCGGCGGATCAGCGGGGCCGGGCGGACCAGCAGGGCCTGGACCAGCAGGAGTCGGACGGCACGGACGCTCCGGCACGCCTCGACCGCGCCACCGTCGCCGCAGAGTCCTGACCGACTCGGGCCGGTCCGGGCTGGTCCGGTCCGGGCTGGGCTGGGTTCTATGGGGTGTCCGCCGGTTCTCGGTTCTTTCCCCTCCCCGCCCCTTCCCACAACTGGGGCTCCGCCCCAGACCCCGGGATCCAGGGGCGAGGCCCCTCCCGTGGGGCGGGGTCCCTGCCGTGGGGTGAGGCTCCTTCCGTGGGGCGGGGTCCCTTCCGTGGGGCGGGGTCCCTTCCGTGGGGCGGGGTCCCTTCCGTGGGGTGAGGCCCCTTCCGTGGGGCGGGGTCCCTGCCGTGGGGTGAGGCTCCTTCCGTGGGGCGGGGTCCCTTCCGTGGGGTGAGGCTCCTTCCGTGGGGCGAGGCCCTGCCGTGTGAGGCCCGGCCTCGTCCTGCTCGATCGCTGGCCGGCCCCCGATGACCCGATGACCCGGCGCGAGCAGGTCTGGACGCCAGGGGTTACCCGGTCGTAGCGTCGGACCGGCCGGGCTGATCATCCCGGCCGCCGGGCGGGAGGACGCGCCCCGGCGGCCGGTACGCGCCCGGCGTACCCGGAACCGCATCCACCGGAGGCCGCCACCCATGTCCGCTGGCACCCTGCCGTCGTTCGATCCGCGCGACCCGCTGGGGCTCGACGATCTCCTCGACCCCGAGGACCTCGCGGTCCGCGACACCATGCGGCGGTGGGCCGCCGACCGCGTGCTGCCGCACATCGCCGACTGGTACGAGCGCGGAGAGGTGCCCGGCATCCGCGAACTGGCCCGGGAGCTCGGCTCCCTCGGCGCGCTCGGGATGTCCCTCACCGGCTACGGCTGCGCGGGCGCCAGTCCGATCCAGTACGGCCTGGCCTGCCTCGAGCTGGAGGCCGCCGACTCCGGGATCCGCTCCCTGATCTCGGTGCAGGGCTCCCTGTCCATGTACGCCATCCACCGCTTCGGCTCCGAGGAGCAGAAGGAGCGGTGGCTGCCCCGGATGGCCGCGGGCGAGGTCATCGGCTGCTTCGGGCTGACCGAGCCCGACCACGGCTCCGACCCGGCCGGGATGCGCACCTACGCCAAGCGGGACGGCTCGGACTGGGTGCTCACCGGCCGCAAGATGTGGATCACCAATGGCTCGGTGGCCGGGGTCGCCGTGGTGTGGGCCCGCACCGACGAGGGCATCCGCGGCTTCGTCGTCCCCACCGACGCGCCCGGCTTCTCGGCCCCCGACATCAAGCACAAGTGGTCGCTGCGCGCCTCGGTCACCAGCGAGCTGGTCCTGGACGAGGTGCGGCTGCCGGCCGACGCGGTGCTGCCCGAGGTCACCGGCCTGCGCGGACCGCTGAGCTGTCTGAGCCACGCCCGCTACGGCATCATCTGGGGATCGATGGGCGCGGCCCGCTCCGCGTTCGAGTCGGCGCTGGACTACGCGCGCGAGCGGGAGCAGTTCGGCCGGCCGATCGGCGGCTTCCAGCTCACCCAGGCCAAGCTGGCCGATATGGCGCTGGAACTCCACAAGGGGGTGCTGCTCGCCCACCATCTGGGGCGGCGCTTGGAGGCGGGGCGGCTCCGCCCCGAGCAGGTCAGCTTCGGCAAGCTGAACAATGTGCGGGAGGCGATCGAGATCTGCCGCACGGCCCGGACGATTCTGGGCGCCAACGGGATCTCGCTGGAGTATCCGGTGATGCGGCACGCCACGAATCTGGAGTCCGTGCTCACCTATGAGGGCACCGTCGAAATGCACCAACTGGTGCTGGGCAAGGCGCTCACCGGAATCGACGCCTTCCGGTGAGCGGCCCCGGGCCTAGCTCTGGTTGAAAAAGCCCGTGGCGTGGCCGGCCTGACCGCTGACGATCTGGTAGTCGGCCGGGGTGAGGAGGAAGACGCGGTTGGCCACGCGGTCGATCGAGCCCCGCAGCCCGAAGATCAGCCCGGCCATGAAATCCACCACGCGCTTGGCGTCGGCGGACTCCATCGTCGTGAGGTTCACGATGACCGGTACGCCCTCCCGGAAGAGCTCGCCGATGCCGCGGGCGTCCCGGAATCCGTCCGGGGTGACCGTGGCGATCCGGGTGCCCTGGTCCCGCGCGGTCTCGTCGGCCACCCGCGCTCGCGGGTCGGTCATCCAGGAGTCGCCGGGCTCGGACCCCTCGGCGTAGTCGTCGTCGTAGTAGCGCTCGTCATCGCTGTCGTCGACGAGGCCAAGCCAGGCACTTGCCTTGCGTACCGATCCCATGGACGCCTCCTCTCCCTGATGGTGTGTACTGTCCGCCCCTCTATGGTCGTCCATGATGCGGATGGTCTGCCACGTGGATTGCGGCCGCACAGGGGATTCGTGACGTTACTGGTGCACAACGGCTGGCGCCATATCAGAGTTCCACCTGCTTATGGGGGCTGACGGCGCGGTGGGTAGACTCCGCCGCTGCCGGACGGGTGACGTCGGGGACGTACGGGTGAACGGGGATCGTGGTGTTTGGCATTATCCGGCCTTGTCGGCATCGGCTGTCGGAAAACCTGCGCACCGAGTGGATGGCGCATTTGTGCGGGCTGTGCCTCGCGTTGAGGGGTGACCACGGGCAGTTCGCCCGCATCGCCACCAATTACGACGGCCTGGTGATATCGGTGCTGGTGGAGGCCCAGGCCGGGCGGTCGGAGGGCTGGCGGCGGACCGCCGGGCCCTGTCCGCTGCGCGGGATGCGGACGGCGTCGGTCGCCCAGGGCGAGGGGGCGCGCCTTGCGGCCACCGTCTCGCTGGTGCTGGCCTCGGCGAAGGTACGGGACCATGTGGCGGACGGCGACGGGGCGTTGGCCCGGCGGCCGGTCGCCGCGGCCGCCCACCGGGTGGCCGGGCGGTGGGACCGGGCGGGGGAGCGCAGTGGCGCCGCGCTCGGCTTCGACACCGCGCTGCTGCTCGACGCGGTCGGCCGGCAGGAGGAGCTGGAGTCCCTCGCGGGCCCCGGCACCTCCCTGCTGACCGTCACCGAGCCCACCGAGACCGCGACCGCCGCGGCCTTCGGGCACACCGCCGTCCTGGCCGGGCGGCCCGGCAACCGGGCCCCGCTGGAGGAGGCGGGCCGGCTCTTCGGACGGCTGGCGCATCTGCTGGACGCGGTGGAGGACCTGGCCGAGGACGCCGAGACCGGCGCCTGGAACCCGATCGCGGCCACCGGGACCGACCTCGCCGAGGTCCGCAGGCTGTGCGACGACGCGGTGCACGGGGTGCGGCTGGCGCTCAAGGACACCGAATTCGCGGGCAAGGGCTCTGGGCGGCTCGCCCACGTACTGCTGGTCCATGAGCTGGGGCGCGCGGTCGACCGCGCCTTCGGCACGACCGGCTGTGCGCATACCGGCGGCCAGGGCGCGGGTGCTCCGGGCGCTCCGGGCGCCCCGGGCGCTCCGGGTGCCCCGGGTGCTCCGGAGTCCTCCTACGGGCCGCCGCAGTCACCGTGGATCAACCCGGGAGGCCCCGGCGGCGCGCCCCCGGAGCCGCCGCACGGCCGCCGGCGGGGGCTGATCGCGGGCTGTCTGGTGTGGACCGGGCTGTGCTGCACCTGCCAGGTGTGCTGCCGCGACCCGTACCACGACCCGTGGACCGGGCAGCCGCGCGAGGGGCTGTGCCATAAGTGCGATGACTGCTGCGACTGTTGTGACTGCTGCGGCAACTGTGGCGACTGCTGCAGCTGCGACTGCTGTGATGGGTGTGACTGCGGCTGCGACTGCTAGCCGCCAGAGGCGTACCGCCTGCGGCGGGCCCCTCCCCTCCCCGCCCCTCCCCGAAACCGGGGCCCCGCCCCGGCCCCCGGAACTGGGGCTTCGCCCCGAGTCCCAGAGCTGGGGCCCCACCCCCGGAACTGGGGCTTCGCCTCAGCTCCCGGGACTGGGATTTCGTCCCGGCCCCCGAAACCGGGGCCTTGCCTCAACTCCCGGAACTGGGGCTTCGCCCCGGGCCCCGGAACCGGGGCCCCAGCCCCAGCCCCCGAAACAGGGCCCCGATGCTGCGGGGAGGGGACGGCATCGATATGCGGCTCCGCCGCGTGGTCCGCCGGACACCCCGTAGCCGAAAGACGGGCTGAGGCGTGAGGAGAGACAGGGGTGAGGAGAGGGGGGGAAGTACTGACGTGTGTGGGAAGGCCGAAGACGCGTGACGACGCGGATGTGCTGCGGCCGCACCGGGGGAGGGAATCCGGCGGGCGCGGGCGAAGCCTCGAAGCGCTGGGGAAGCGAGTCCCCCTACGGCAGCTGAGGCGGGCGGTCAGCCCGAACAGGACGACGACCACACCCGACCGAAGTCGATGTGGTCGCGCGTGACCAGTCGCTGCCGTGAGTCCATGGAGCAAGTGGAGCAGCCTTCCGCTTCCTCGTCAACCGTCGGTGAGACGCACCGCTCACAGTTCGGACAGTCTTGACAGCGCACCATGGGATCGTCCTAATCTCGGGCCCATGCCGGGCCGAGAGGCTCGCATGCCGGGCTGAGGGGCCCGGCCGTTGTCGAGCTGAGGGGCTCGACGTGTGTGAAGGCCGTGCGTGTGTTCACTTCAGAACCCACGGAGCCTCCGCATGTCCGCGAACCCGGACCATCCCGCGCATCCGGACCACCCCGTCCGATCACCCGTCCGATCACCCGCCACCGTCGTCATCGTCGGCGCGGGCCCGCGTGCCACCGGTCTGATCGAGCGCATCGCCGCCAACGCCCCCGAGCTGTACGGCGACGGCGCTCCGTTCGCGCTGCACCTGGTCGATCCGCATCCGCCCGGCGGCGGCCGCATCTGGCGCCCCGACCAGTCCCCGCTGCTGTGGATGAACTCCATGGCCGAGGACGTCACCATGTTCACCGACGAGTCGGTGGAGCGCGAAGGCCCGATACGCCCCGGTCCCTCCCTCGCCGAGTGGGCCCGCGAGGTCCGCGGAGCGGAGCCGTCACACGTCCTGCCGCCCGAACTCGCCGCCGAGGCCGCCGCCCTGACCGGGCAGAGCTTCGCCACCAGACGTCTGCAGAGCGCCTATCTGCGCTGGGTGTACGAGCGCGCGGTGGCCGACCTGCCGCCCGGTACCACCGTCCATGAGCACCGGGACCGAGCCGTGCGCGTCACCGGACCGCGCGACGGACGGCAGCAGGTGTGGCTGGAGGGGCGGACCGCCCCGCTGACCGCCGACGCCGTGGTCCTCGCCCTCGGCCACCTCGACGCCGAACCCGACGCCGAGCAGCGGGCGCTCACCGCGTTCGCCGCCGAGCACCAACTGACCCATCTCCCGCCGGAGTACACCGCCGACAGCGACCTGAGCGCGCTGCGCCCCGGCGAGCCGGTGATCGTACGCGGCCTCGGCCTCGCCTTCGTCGATCTGATGGTGCTGCTCACCGAGGGGCGCGGCGGACGCTATGAGCGCGGCCCGGACGGGGAGTTGGCCTACCGGCCCTCCGGCCGCGAGCCCGTGCTGTACGCGGGTTCGCGGCGCGGCGTGCCGTACCACGCCAAGATCGGCTACTCGCTGAGCGGTGAGCGGCCCCCGGTGCCGCGCTTCTTCGGCCCCGCCGAGGTCGATGCGTTGCTCTCGCGCCCCGGGCGGCCGGACTTCCGGCGCGACGTCTGGCCGCTGATCGCCAAGGAGCTGGGGTTCGCCCACTACCACCGGCTGTTCACCGCCCATCCGGAGCGCGTGGCAGGGGAGTGGTCCGCGTTCGAGGAGAAGTACGCCGCCTGCCCGCCCGGCAGCCCCGACCTGGACGTCCTGGTCGCCGCGGCCGTCCCCGACCCGGCCGACCGGCTCGACCTCGACGCCCTCGACCACCCCCTGGCCGGGCTGCGGTTCGGCGACCACGAGGCCCTGCAGCAGGCGCTGCGCGGCCATATCGAGGCCGACCTCGCCCGCCGCCACGACCCCGCGCACAGCCCCGACCTGGCCGTCTTCCTCGCCCTGCTCTCCGTCTACGGCCAGCTGATCCGGCTCGGCGACATCGGCGGCTGGTGGCACGGCTTCTTCAGCTTCCTCGCCTCCGGTCCGCCGGGGCCACGGCTTGAGCAACTGCTCGCGCTCTCCCGCGCCGGAGTGGTCCGCTTCCTCGGCGCCGACATGACCGTGACCCCGGATCCGGTGCGCGGGGTGTTCCGGGCGAGCTCCGCCAGTGTGCCCGGACACACCGTCGAGGCCCGTGCGCTGGTCGAGGCCCGGCTGCCGGAGCCGACCGTGGACCGCTCCCGCGACACCCTGCTGCGCTCCCTGTACCGCGACGGCGCCGCCGCCACCCCGGCCGGACTGCTCGCCGTCAGCCCCGCCGACGCCCGGATCCTGGACCGGGCGGGCCGCCCGCATCCGCGCCGCTACGCGCTCGGCCCGCACACCGACGCCCGCGCCTCGGGCGCCTTCGCCCGGCCCCGTACCAACGCGCCCGCGTTCCGGCAGAACGACGCCACCGCGCGGGCCCTGCTGCTCTGTCTGCGCGAGCTGTCCTGTCGCGCCACGGCCACCGCCTGAGCGTCACCGTCTGAGCCTCATTGCTTGAGCCTCATCGCTTGAGCTCCGCCGTCTGAGCCTCATCGCCCGAGCTCCACCGTCTGAGCCTCACCGCCCGAGCTCCACCGCTTGAGCACCTGCGCCTCAGCTCCACCGCCCGAGCGCCCCCCGGAAACCATCCCCCGTACAGCCCTCCGCTCCCTCCGAAGGACCCTCCATGTCCCTGACGTCCGATCCACCCGTCGGCAAGGCCGCCGCAAGCGGCACCGAACGCGAGGACTACTCCGCCCTCAAGGTCGTCCCGGTACGCCACCCCTGGCGCTGGGCCGCCGTCGTCACCACCGCCGTCCTGGTGGCCCAGTTCGCCCACGGCCTGATCACCAACCCCGGCTGGGAGTGGGACGTCTTCGCCGACTTCTTCACCACCCGGACCATCCTCAAGGCGGTCTGGATCACCATCCAGCTCACCTTCTACGGCACCGCGCTCGGCTTCGCCCTCGGTATCGTCCTCGCCTTCATGCGGCTGTCCCAGAGCCCCTTCCTGAAGTCGGTCGCCTTCACCTACATCTGGGCGTTCCGCTCCATCCCGCTCATCGTCCAGCTGCTGTTCTGGTTCAACCTCACCTATCTCTACAAGCGGCTGGACTTCGGCATCCCCTTCGGCCCCGGCTTCTTCTCCTTCGACACCGCGGGCCTGGTCGGGGCGATGAGCGCGGCGGTGCTCGGACTCGCCCTCCACCAGGCGGCCTACGCGGCGGAGATCGTGCGCGGCGGCGTCCTCGCCGTGGACGGCGGACAGCTGGAGGCGGCGGCCGCGCTCGGCATCCCCCGGCTGCGGCAGCTGCGCCGGATCGTGCTCCCGCAGGCGATGCGGTCGATCCTGCCGAACGCCGCCAACGAGGTCATCTCGCTCTTCAAGGGCACCTCGATCGTCTCCGTCATGGCGATCGGCGAGCTCTTCTACCAGGTGCAGGTCATCTACGGCCGCAACGGCCGGGTCGTGCCGCTGCTGATGGTCGCGACCGTCTGGTACATCATCCTGACCACCGTGCTCTCGATCGCGCAGTACTACGTCGAGCGCCACTTCTCGCGGGGAGTCACCCGATGACCGCCATGGTCGACATCCGCTCCGTCCACAAGAGCTTCGGGTCCCTGGAGGTGCTGCGCGGCATCGACCTGGAGGTGCGCTCCGGGGAGGTGGCCGTCGTCCTCGGCCCCTCCGGCTCCGGCAAGTCCACCCTGCTGCGCGCCATCAACCACCTGGAGAAGGTGGACAGCGGCTGGATCAGCGTCGGCGGCTCGCTGGTCGGCTACCGCCGCCAGGGCGACCGCCTCTACGAGCTGCGCGAACGCGAGATCCTCAAGCAGCGCACCCGGATCGGCTTCGTCTTCCAGAACTTCAACCTCTTCCCGCATCTGACGGTGCTGGAGAACGTCGTCGAGGCGCCGGTCTCGGCGTTGCGCCGCCCCAGGAAGGAGGCGGTGCGCGCGGCCGAGACGCTGCTCGACCGGGTCGGTCTGGCCGACAAGGCGGCCGCGTACCCCCGGCAGCTCTCCGGCGGCCAGCAGCAGCGGGTGGCGATCGCCCGCGCCCTCGCCCTGGAGCCCGAGCTGCTGCTCTTCGACGAGCCGACCTCCGCCCTCGACCCCGAACTGGTCGGCGAGGTCCTCGACGTCATCAAGGACCTGGCCCACCAGGGCACCACGATGATCGTCGTCACCCATGAGATCGGCTTCGCGCGGGAGGTCGCCGACACCGTCGTCTTCATGGACGGCGGCCGGATCGTCGAGCGGGGCACACCCGCCGAGGTGCTCGACGCGCCGCGCCACGAGCGCACCAAGGCGTTCCTCTCCAAGGTCCTCTGAGGCCACGGATGTTCACGAGCCCGCCGATGTCCACGAGCCCTCCGATGTCCACGAGCTCGCACATGTCCATGAGCTCGCACATGTCCACGAGTTCGCCGAAGCCCACCAGATCACAGGTCTCCACCAGACCACCGATGTCCACCTACGCAAGGAGCACCCCCGTGAAGACCCGCCGTACCCTCGTCACCGCCGTCGCCGCGTTCACCGCCTCCGCCCTGCTCGGCGGCTGCGGCGACGGCGACGTCCAGGAGTCGGTGGGCTCCAAGGGCTCGAAGAACGCCATCAACATCAGCCCGGACCAGCACCGCATCAGAGGGAAGAAGGTCGACTCGATCGCGGCGAAGGTACCCGCCGCGATCCGTGAGCGCGGCACCCTGCGCATCGGCGGCAGCGCCGACGCCTCCGCCCCGCTCGGCTTCTACGCGACCGACGACAAGACCCGGATCGGCTCCGAGATCGACATCGCCACGCTGGTGGCCGACACCCTCGGGCTCAAGGTCGACTTCCAGGCGGTCTCCTGGGAGAACCTCTTCGTCGGCCTGGACAGCTCCAAGTTCGACGGCGTGTTCTCCAATGTGACGGTCACCGAGGAGCGCAAGGAGAAGTACGACTTCGCCACCTACCGTCTTGACGACCTCGCCTTCGAGGCCAAGAAGGGCACCTCCTGGCGGGTCAAGGGCCCGAAGGACGTGGCGGGCAAGACCATCTCGGTCGCCTCCGGCACCAACCAGGAGAAGATCCTGGTCGACTGGAGCAAGCAGAACGAGAAGGCGGGCCGCAAGCCCGTGGACATCAAGTACTTCCAGAAGGACACCGACTACTACCTCGCCCTCCAGTCCGGCCGCATCGACGCCTACTTCGGCCCGAACCCCACCTCCGCCTACCACGTCGCCTCGGCCGGCCAGACCCAGATCATCGGCCGGTTCTCGGGCGGTGGCGACCAGGTGCAGGGCAAGATCGCGGCCACCACCAAGAAGGGCAGCGGGCTGGTCGACGCCTATGCCGCGGCCCTGGACCACGTGATCCAGGACGGCTCGTACGCCAAGGTCCTGAAGCGGTGGGGGCTCTCCAGCGAGGCGGTGAAGAAGTCCGAGATCAACCCGCCCGGGCTGCCCAAGCCGTGACCCGCTGGAATTTCGTCGTCTCCGACGCCGCCGACGGCTTCATCCTCGTGCCCCATCCGACCCCCGGCGGGCTCGATGACGTCGTGGACCGGGTGGCGCCGCTCCAGGAGCGCGGGGTGTTCCGCACCGCGTACACCGGTCCGACACTCCGCGACCACCTGGGACTTCCCGATCCGGGGGAGCGGGGCCAGGGCCTGTCGTCAAAGGGGCGCGATACGTCCGCGCCATAGCGGAACCCGATCGCCCGCGCGTCCGTCTCACCGGATACCCAAGGGGATGGGAGCACAAGCCCCGGCGGCCTGAACCCGCCGGGGCTATGTGGCGTGTGCCCGGCGGCTGTTCCGAATTGTCCTCTTGCGCGCTGCGCCCGGAGCCACGAATACTTCCGGAAGCGCTTGTCAGGGGCACGCCGAATCGGTCATATCGGCGTGCTCATTGACTGCGCCTCACGGGCCTGCCCACCCAAGTGGACCCCCGATTCCCACGGAGGAAGAGTTGAGGATCAAGCGCAACGCCCCCCACAGCAAGCAGGCGAGACGTATCGCCCTGATTGCCGCGACCTCCGCCCTGGTGGCCGGAACGGCACTGGCCGCCCCCGCCGCCTACGCCGGTAGCGACGGCGCCCGCACCTTCAGCGCGGCCGAGGCCAAGTCGGCGAGCAGCGCCGTCCTCGAGGCCGATGTCGCGGGCACCGCCTGGTATGTCGAGAAGGGGACCAACAAGCTCGTGGTCACCGCCGACAGCACGGTGTCCCAGAGTGAGATAGCCAAGATCAAGAACACCGCCGGCGCGAACGCCGACGCGATCGAGGTCAAGCGCACCCCCGGCAAGATTCAGAAGCTGATCGCGGGCGGCGACGCGATCTACGCGAGTAGCTGGCGCTGCTCCCTCGGCTTCAACGTGCGCAACAGCAGTGGCGCCAACTACTTCGTCACCGCCGGTCACTGCACCGACGGTGCCGGCACCTGGTGGTCGAACTCCGGCCACACCACCACCATCGGCCCGACGGCCGGCTCCAGCTTCCCGACCAACGACTACGGTCTGGTCCGGTACAGCGGCTCGGTCACCCCCCAGGGCACCGTCGGCAGCCAGGACATCACCTCGGCCGCCAACCCGACCGTGGGCCAGACGGTCACCCGGCGCGGCTCCACCACCGGCATCCACAGCGGCCGGGTCACCGCGCTGAACGCCACGGTCAACTACGGCAACGGCGACGTCGTCTACGGCATGATCCAGACCACGGTCTGCGCCGAGCCCGGCGACAGCGGCGGCCCGCTCTACGCCGGCTCCACCGCCCTCGGCCTCACCTCCGGCGGCAGCGGCAACTGCACCTCCGGTGGCACCACGTTCTTCCAGCCGGTCGTCGAGGCGCTGAACGCGTACGGCGTGAGCGTCTACTGATCGGCCCCGTTCCTGAGCTGATCAACTCCGCACCAGGCTGAGCGAGAGCCCCCGTCCGTGCTGCCGGACGGGGGCTCTCCGCGTCGGTGGGGAAGGCCGTTCCGGGCGGCCTGACGGGGGTTTTCCACAGCCCTCCCCACTGTTCGACGGGCGGACTATCGTGGACATCAGTACCCCACGAGGGGCATTGTTCGCGATACGGACGGCAGGTGGCCGTGATGGTCGATGCGCTCGTGACATTGGTAGTGGTACTGGCTTGCCTCGGCGCCGTAGGCGTGCTGGCCGCGGCCCGGGTGGTCAAGCAGTACGAGCGGGGGGTGGTCTTCCGGCTCGGGAGGCTCCGCTCGGATATCCGGGGGCCGGGGTTCACCATGATCGCCCCGTTCGTCGACCGGCTCAACAAGGTCAACATGCAGATCGTGACGATGCCCGTCCCCGCCCAGGAAGGCATCACCCGGGACAATGTGACCGTGCGGGTCGACGCCGTCGTCTACTTCAAGGTCGTGGACGCGGCCGAGGCGCTGGTCGCGGTGGAGGACTACCGCTTCGCCGTCTCCCAGATGGCCCAGACCTCGCTGCGGTCGATCATCGGGAAGAGCGATCTGGACGATCTGCTCTCCAACCGGGAGAAGCTCAACCAGGGCCTGGAGCTCATGATCGACAGCCCGGCCGTCGGATGGGGCGTCCATATCGACCGGGTGGAGATCAAGGACGTGTCGCTGCCGGAGACCATGAAGCGGTCGATGGCCCGCCAGGCGGAGGCCGACCGCGAGCGCCGCGCCCGGGTGATCAACGCGGACGCGGAGCTGCAGGCGTCGAAGAAGCTGGCCGAGGCCGCCTCCCAGATGGCCGACACCCCCTCGGCGCTCCAGCTGCGGCTGCTGCAGACGGTGATGGCGGTCGCCGCCGAGAAGAACTCCACACTGGTGCTGCCCATCCCGGTCGAGCTGCTGCGCTTCCTGGAGAAGGGACAGCAGGAGATCCCGGCGGCGGCCCGGGCGGAGGGCGGCACGGAGGGCGGCGCCCCGGCCGCCGGTCCGGCCGCCGCGCCGGGGCGGGAGGCCGCACCCGCGCAGCCCGCCCAGCCCGCTCGGCAGGCGATGCCGACGCTCACCGAGCGCGAGCCGGAGCCGCATTCGGTCGAGCGATGAGCCGTGGGAGGTGACCCGGCAGGGGGCCCCGCGAGGGGATTCCGTGAGGGATTCCGTGAGGGGATTCTCTGAGGTGATCCGCCCGGTTTGACGGTTCGTCCGGAAATCTGATTCGGTGCCCGTGCACCTCGAAGGTGTGCGGGCACCGCCATGTCCGGACATGAGTCCGCAGTGTAAATTTCACGCCCATGACGTGAACGCGCCCTTGTGCGTGCCCGGTGGTGATGGGAATACTCGGCGGCGCAAATTGGCATGGACGCGCCCCCGAGTGGGGAGAAGCGCCATGTCGTTACGCCCTCCGGGCCCTGGCACCCCACTGCCGATGGGCCCAACCCCCCACTGGAAGGCAGAGAGTTGAAGCACCGCCGCATACCCAAGCGTCGCGTCGCCATCGCCGGAGCCGGCATAGCGGCCCTGGTCGCCACGGGCATCACCCTGCAGAGCGCCAACGCCGCCCCCGGTGAGCCCCAGCCCGACACCCTCTCGGTCGGCGCCGCCGGAAAGCTCGCCACCACGCTCACCTCCTCGCTCAAGAGCGACACGGCGGGTTCGTACTACGACGCCAAGGCCAAGAAGCTCGTCGTCAACGTGGTCAACAAGGGCGTCGTGGACAAGGTCCGGGAGGCCGGGGCCGAGGCCAAGGTGGTCACCCACACCCTGGCCGAGCTGAGCAAGGCGCGTCAGACGCTGAAGGAGAAGGCCACCATCCCCGGCACCTCGTGGTCGGTGGACCCCAGAAGCAACAAGGTCGTCGTCACCGCGGACAGCTCCGTCAAGGGCGCCCGGATGGCCACCCTCAACAAGGTCGCCGACGCGCTCGGCGACAAGGTCGAGGTGAAGCGCTCGGCCGGGAAGTTCTCCACCTTCATCGCGGGTGGCGACGCCATCTGGGGCGACGGCGGGCGCTGCTCGCTCGGGTTCAACGTCGTCAAGGGCGGCGAGCCGTACTTCCTGACCGCCGGTCACTGCACCGAGGCCATCAGCAGCTGGTCGGACTCGCAGGGCGGCGGGGAGATCGGGACCAACGCGGGCAGCGAGTTCCCCGGCAACGACTACGGCCTGGTCAAGTACACCAAGGACACCGACCACCCGAGCGCGGTCGACCTCTACAACGGCAGCACCCAGGCGATAGCCAAGGCCGGTGACGCCACCGTCGGCCAGAAGGTGACGCGCAGCGGCTCCACCACCCAGGTGCACGACGGCGAGGTCACCGGCCTCAACGCGACCGTCAACTACCAGGAAGGGTCGGTCGAAGGGCTGATCCAGACCAACGTCTGCGCCGAGCCCGGCGACAGCGGCGGCGCGCTCTTCGCGGGCGACACGGCGCTGGGTCTGACCTCGGGCGGCAGCGGTGACTGCTCCTCGGGCGGCGAGACCTTCTTCCAGCCGGTGCCGGAGGCGCTGCAGGCGTTCGGCGCCGAGATCGGCTGACCTGACCGACCTTCGTGAACGAAAGCAGGCCCCCGGACACCCGTGGACGGTGTCCGGGGGCCTTCCCTTTTGTTGTGCTGGTGCGGCTGTGCCGCGTACGCGGTCGTTCAGCCGGTCAGAACTCGAAGACCGCCGTCGGGGCCGCGCTCTTGAAGCAGTTGTTCGCGAAGGTGTGCTCGTACGACACCCGGCGGCCGTCCCAGATCCCCTCGGCGGTGACGGTGATGGGGTGCCATTCCTTGGTGCACACCCGGCCGGGCTCCGCCCCGGTCCGCAGCTGACCGAACAGGCCGCCCACGGAGCGGAGTTCGGCGCATGCCTGAGTGGGGGCCGGGTGGGTACCGGTGGGGGTGGGGCGACAGCTCAGGGTCACCGCCCGCTGGACCTCGGTCGTGGCCGCGTCGGCCCCCCAGCCGACGGTCAGGACCAGCGCGGACGGCGGGTACAGGCTCTTCGGCTTGGCGGGCTCGGCGTGTGCCGCGCCACCCGTGCCGATCCCCAGCACGGCGCTCATGGCCAGTGCGGCTCCCAGCCCGATCGCCCCAGTGGTCTTCCGCATTTCGAACACTCCCTTGCTCGTCGTTGCAGATACCGGACGGAGTTCTACGCGGTGCGCGTCAGGAACGCACGTCGATCGAGCACTTCCGGTCGCTACAAGTAGTCGTTCGGTGGCTTATTGTCGCGTGCGATGGATGTCCGGGCGCGGAACGCCGCGTGGCGACCGGGTGTGCGGCGCCGCGCGCATTGCGCCCCTCAGGGGGTCCCGTCCGCCGTCCCGCGCTTCTGGGATGGCGTGCTCAGCGAGGTGCCGGGGCGCTCAAATCGATTCAAGAGCGCTCAGGTGAGCGGGATCGAGTGATGTACGTGATGTCTCTGGGATGAGGGCTGTCGCCTGCCGCGCCAGGGCGAGAACCTGCCAGGGCAAGCCGACCGGCGGAGTGGGGTCGGAGCCCGGAAACCGCGGCTCCCCCGGGGGGCCCGACAGGCCCTAGCCGCCCTGGCCCAGCTCTCCGCTCAGGGGCCCGGTCTGCCGCCCCCAGCCGTAGCCGCGCTCCGCGCGCAACCGCACCACCAGTCGCCGCTCGGCCACCATCGCCGCGCGGAACTCCTCCCAGTCCGGGTGCTCGCCCTGGATCGCGCGGTAGACCTCCACCAGCTCATCGGCGGTGGCGTCATGGGGGTCGGCGGCGACCGGCGTCAGCTCGGCATCGCCCTCGGCCACCAGATAGGAGTAGCGGTCCCCGCTGGTGACGTAGAAGCTCGCGCGCGGATCGCGGCGCAGATTGCGGGTCTTGGCGCGGTCGTCGGTGACGGAGATCCGGATGAGGCGCGTCGCGGGGTCATAGGTGAAGGCGACATTGGACAGCTGCGGCCGTCCGTCCCGCTTGAGGGTGACGAGCGCGCCGGTGCGCTGCTCCAGCAGCAGATCGAGCAGGGATCCCTCCGTCATGGTGATCAGCATACGCATGGGCCGGTGGCCCGCCTACCGATGCGACCCACCGGCTTCCGCGTGCCGCGTTCGCAAGGCGACACGCGGGATTAAAGGGTGTTTTAGGTGCTTATGGTGGAGAGGGAAGTGTCTTCGAAGCGCCATCGAAGCCGACTCGCACGCGTGTTCGAGAATGGGGTTATGGTGGGGCGTGGGACATGCGGGGTCGGTCAGGGGGTGTGAGCAGCGGGAGGTGCGGATGCCAGGCTTCACGCATCTGCACACCGCGTCCGGGTTCTCCATGCGGTACGGGGCCGCGCACCCGGAGCGGCTGGCGCAGCGTGCCGCCGAGCGCGGCATGGACGCGATCGCGCTGACCGACCGGGACGGCCTCGCCGGGGCGGTGCGGTTCGCCCGGGCGTGTGAGCGCGCGGGGGTGCGGCCGCTGTTCGGGGTGGACCTCGCCGTACGGAGGGAGGCCCCGGAGCCGGGGCGCACCGCCCGGCGCCGTACGCCGGTGCGCGGCGGGGCGTTCATCGACGAGTCCGCGCCCCGGGTGGTCTTCCTCGCCCGGGACGGCGCGCCCGGCTGGGCCGCGCTGTGCGGGCTGGTCTCGGCCGCCCACGCGGGGCTCGCCCACCCCGGAACCGCCCGGACGAACGGCGCGGGACCGCCCCTGCTGCACTGGCGCGATCTGGTGGGCGACCCCGGCGCGCTCGCCCCGCTGACCGTGCTGCTCGGCCCGGACTCCGACGTCGGCCGGGCCCTGGCCGCCGGGCGCCCCGACCGGGCCGCCCGGCTGATCGCCCCCTGGCGCGAACTCTTCGGCGACGCGCTGCGGCTGGAGGCCGTATGGCACGGCCGCACCGGCACCGGCCCGGGCTCGCTGCGGCTCGCCGCCCGTACCGTCGGCTTCGCCGCCGAGCAGGGCGTCCCGGCCGTGCTGAGCAACGCCGTGCGCTACGCCGATCCGGGGGAGGGGCCGGTCGCCGACGTCCTGGACGCGGCCCGCCGGCTCGTCCCCATCGACCCGCGCACCCCCGGGGCGCTCGACAGCGGTGAGCGCTGGCTCAAGGGCCCCCGGGACATGGCGCGGGCGGCCGAGCGGATCGTGGAGGCGGCGGGGATGCGGCGGGACGCCGCGCACCGGCTGCTGGAGGAGACCCGGCGCACCGCCGCCGGGTGTCTGGTCGACCCCGAGGACCACATCGGCCTGGGCAGCGTCCACTTCCCCGAGCCCCGGCTGGTCGGGGCCGGGCGGCGGAGCGCCGAGCGGGTGCTGCGGTCGCGCTGCGCCGCGGCCATGGTGCTGCGGGGATACGACCGGGACCGGGCGCGCTGGGAGCGGCTGGAGGACGAGCTGCGCACCATCGAACGGCTCGGCTTCGCCTCGTACTTCCTCACCGTCGCGCAGGTCGTCGACGACACCCGGGAGCTGGGCATCCGGGTGGCCGCCCGGGGCTCCGGCGCCGGATCGTTCGTCAACCACCTGCTGGGCATCGCCCATGCCGACCCGGTGGCCAACGGCCTGCTGATGGAGCGCTTCCTGTCGGTGCGGCGGGCCGCGCTGCCCGATATCGACATCGATGTGGAGTCGGCGCGCCGGCTCGACGTCTATCGCGCGATCTTCGAGCGGTTCGGGTCCGAGCGGGTCGCGACCGTCTCGATGCCCGAGACCTACCGGGTGCGCCACGCCGTACGGGACGTGGGTGCGGCGCTCGGCATGGACCCGGCCGAGGTGGACCGGCTCGCCAAGTCCTTCCCGCACATCCGCGCCCGCGATGCCCGCGCGGCACTCGCGGAACTGCCCGAGCTGCGGGAGCTCCGCGAGGCGACCGCCGAGCAGATGCGTTTCGGCAGGTTCTGGGAGCTGGTCGAGGCGCTCGACGGGCTGCCCCGTGGCATCGCCATGCACCCCTGCGGGGTGCTGCTCTCGGACGCCGGGCTGCTGGCCCGTACGCCCATCGTGCCGACCAGCGGCGAGGGCTTCCCCATGTCGCAGTTCGACAAGGACGACGTGGAGGAGCTCGGACTGCTCAAGCTGGATGTCCTCGGAGTGCGGATGCAGTCCGCGATGGCGCACGCGGTCGCCGAGATCCGGCGGGCCACCGGGCGTGTCGTGGACATCGACGACCCCGAACAGGTCCGGCCCGGCGATCCGGCCACCTACGACCTGATCCGCTCCACCGAGACCCTCGGCTGCTTCCAGATCGAATCGCCCGGTCAGCGCGATCTCCTCGGCCGGCTGCAGCCCACCTCCTTCCATGACCTCGTGGTCGACATATCGCTCTTCCGGCCCGGCCCGGTCGCCGCCGACATGGTCCGGCCCTTCATCGACGCCCGGCACGGCCGCATGCCCCCGCGCTATCCGCACCCGGACCTGGAGGACGCGCTGCGCGAGACGTACGGGGTGGTGGTCTTCCACGAGCAGATCATCAAGATCGTGTCGATCATGACCGGATGTGAACGGGACCTCGCCGACGAGGCGCGGCGCGCCCTGTCCGACCCCGAGCGACAGGGGCGGGTGCGGGCCTGGTTCCACGCGGAGGCGGAGAAGCGGGGCTACGCGCCGGAGGTGCGGCTGCGCACCTGGGAGATCGTCGAGGCGTTCGGCTCGTACGGCTTCTGCAAGGCGCATGCCGTCGCCTTCGCGGTCCCGACGTACCAGTCCGCCTGGCTCAAGGCGCACCATCCGGCCGCCTTCTACGCCGGGCTGCTCACCCATGACCCCGGGATGTACCCGAAGCGGCTGCTGCTGGCGGACGCGCGGCGGCGCGGGGTGCCGATCCTGCCGCTGGATGTGAACCGGTCGGGGGCCGCCTATCGAATCGAACTGACGTCTGGTGATTCTCGCGACAGCCGTCATGAACGTGACAGTCGTCATGAACGTGATAACCGTCATAATCCTGACAGTGGTCATAAAGGGGACGTCGGTATCCGGCTGGCGCTGAGCGATGTCCATGGCATCAGCGAGGCCGAGACCGAGCGGATCGCGGCTGGACAGCCGTACTCCTCGCTCCAGGACCTGTGGCTGCGCGCCCACCCCGGGCGGCCGGTCGCCGAACGGCTGGCCCAGGTCGGCGCGTTGGACGCGTTCGGCGCGAGCCGCCGCGATCTGCTGCTGCGGATCGCCGAACTGCACCGGCAGCAGCGGGGCGCCGCCCGGCGCAACGCGGAGGGACAGCTTCCGCTGGCCGAAACCGGCCCCGCCGCTCCCGCCGGGCTCCCCGACCTCGACGCGGACGAACGCCTCGGCGCCGAACTCGGCATCCTCGGCATGGACGTCTCCCGCCATCTGATGGGCGACCACCGGGACTTCCTGGAGGAGCTGGGCGCGATCCCCGCGAAGCGGCTGCGCGACGCGCCGCACGGGGAGGTCGTGCTCGTCGCCGGCGCCAAGGCCGCCACCCAGACCCCGCCGATCCGCTCCGGGCGCCGGGTCATCTTCACCACGCTCGACGACGGTACGGGGCTGGTCGACTGCGCCTTCTTCGACGACAGCCACGCGGCGTGCGCGCACACCGTCTTCCACTCCTGGCTGCTGCTCGTCCGCGGCGTGGTCCAGCGGCGCGGCCCGCGCAGCCTCAGCGTCGTCGGCTCGGCCGTGTGGAACCTCGCCGAACTGGCCCAGCTCAGGAGGGAGGGCGGCCTCGGGGCGGTCGCCGCCGAACTGGCGGGGGCGGGCCCGGAGGCGGCCGAAGCGGACTCCGGTCGCCGCATCGAGATGCCCACCGGCTACGCCATGCACCCCTGGGCCGACCTCCGGCCCGCGGGTGACCAGGCCGCCACCGGCCGCAAGCTGTGGCACGCCAGCCCGGGGAGCGCGGGATGACCTCCGACCAGCACTCCTTCCCCGACCAGCGCCCCTTCCCGACCCGCCGGATGGGCATGGCCCTGCCGGGCGGCGGCCGGGCCGTGGGCCCGGAGCGGGCGGGCGACGTGCCGCGGGTGGCGGACGTGCCGCATGTGCTGTACGTGCGGTTCCACCCCGTGCCCGGGGAGGACGTCTACCAAGGGCTGCTCACCCTGCTCGGCGAGGTGACGCCGGTCGTCGAGGCGCTGCCGCCCGATGCCGCGCTCGCGGATGTGCGCGGCGCGCTGCGGTACTTCGGGCGGGACGCGGCGGGGCTGGCCGAGATCGTACGGGTCCGGGCGCTGGCCCGGTACGGCGTGGACTGCACCGTCGGCGTCGCCGCCAACCCCCTGCTCGCGCGCATGGCCGCCCACGAGGCCCAGGAGGACCAGGGGGCTCAGGGTGCTCAGGGGGTCCAGGGTGCTCAGGGGGCCCAGGAGTCCGGGGCCGTCCGTACCGTTCCCGGCGATCCGGACGCCGTCGCCGCGTTCCTGGCCCGCAAGCCGCCCATCGCCCTGCCCGGGGTGGGGCCCGCGACCGCGCGCACCCTGAGCGCGTACGGGCTGGACAGCGCCGCCCGGATCGCCGCCGCGCCGCTGTCCACCCTCCAGCGGATCCTCGGCGCGGCGACCGCGCGCCGCGTCCACGCCTGGGCGCGCGGTATCGACCCGGCGCCGGTCACCCCGAACGCCCCCGCCCGTGCGATGGGCGCCGAACACCGCTTCCGCCGCGATGAGTTGGACCCCGTACGCCGTCGTCGCGCGCTGCTCACCCTCGCCGACGGGCTCGGCGTCCGGCTGCGGACGAGCGGGCAGGTGGCGGCCGCGATCAGCCTCACCGTCCGCTACGCCGACCGCTCCACGACCACCCGCACCCGCACCCTGACCGAGCCGACCGCCCACACCCCGGCGCTGACCGCCGCCGCGTACGCGCTGCACGACGCGCTCGGGCTGCAGCGGGCCCGGGTGCGGTCCGTGGCGCTGCGCGTCGAGGGGCTGACGGACGCCGGACTCGCCTCCCATCAGCTGACGTTCGACCCCGCGGACGAGAAGTCACGCCGGCTGGAGGCCGCCGCCGACCGGGCCCGCGCCCGCTTCGGCGTCTCCGCGGTCCGGCCCGCCGGGTTCCTCGACGTCGCGTGAGTTTCTTCGACGTCGTGTGAGCTTCCTCGACGTCGCGTACGCCGCGGGTCCCACCAGTCCCACTGGTTTTCCCCACTTCACGTAACCCGGCGCATTCCTGGCCGTCATGTGAAAAGCGTGTAAACGTTCCTTCACTGACAGATGGCTGGATGGCTTTGCTACTCGCGCGTAATTTCGAGTGAGCGCACCACTCTTGTGATCCGGATCGCAGGCCGCAGCGCAAGCGCACCGTCAGCGCGACTCTCTCCCCCACCAGCGAGGAGTTCATGTGATGCTGCCCTGGAGGCGTATCCGGCGAATCCGGAAGACCAAGACCCGCAGCTTACTACCCGCCCTGGCCCTCGCGGTCGCGGCGACCGCGGCGACCCCCACCGCCGCGCTCGCCACGGACACCGCGTCGGAGGCGGTGAGCAGCGGCTGGAACGACTACTCCTGCAAGCCATCGGCCCAACACCCCCGCCCCGTCGTCCTGGTGCACGGCACCTTCGGCAACTCCGTCGACAACTGGCTGGGCTTCGCCCCCTACCTGGTCCAGCGCGGTTACTGCGTCTTCTCCCTCGACTACGGCCAACTGCCCCTCGTCCCGCTGTTCCACGGCCTGGGGCCGATCGACAAGTCCGCCGAGCAGCTGTCCGCCTATGTGGACCGGGTGCTCGCCGCCACCGGCGCCGCCAAGGTCGACATGGTCGGGCATTCGCAGGGCGGGATGATGCCCCGCTACTACCTCAAGTTCCTCGGTGGCGCGCCGAAGGTGAACGCCCTGGTCGGCATCGCCCCCACCAACCACGGCACCACCCTGTCCGGGCTGACGAAGCTGCTGGACTACTTCCCCGGGGCCGGCGACATCATCGCCAAGGGTGCCCCGGGGCTGATGGACCAGGTGGTCGGCTCGGACTTCCTGCGGCGCCTCAACGAGGGCGGCGACACCGTCCCCGGAGTGCGCTACACCGTCATCTCGACCAAGTACGACGAGGTCGCCACGCCCTACCGGGCACAGTTCCTCTCCGGTCCGAACGTCAAGAACGTGGTGATCCAGGACCTGTGCGCGACCGACATCTCCGAGCACGTGACCATCGGGCTGACCGACGGTCTGGCCTTCCACGAGGCCGTCAACGCCCTCGATCCGGAACACGCCACGCCGACGACGTGTGCGTCGGACGACTGACGCTTGACAGCGAGTGGATGAAGTGCACGTCATGGCGCGCCCTGTCTCGGTCCGTACGAGCAGGGCGCGTCGCCCGTCGGGCTGGTCGACGTCCGATTACTCGGCGACGAGCTCGACCTCGATGTTGCCCCGCGTCGCCTTGGAGTACGGGCACACCTGGTGCGCCTGCTCGACCAGCTTGCGGCCGGTCTCGTTCTCGAGCTCGCCCGGCAGCTCGACGCGCAGCGTCACCTTGAGCCCGAAGCCGTCGTCCGCCGCGTCCTTGCCGATGCCGACCTCGGCGGTGACGGAGATGTCCTTGGCGTCGACCTTGGCCTGGCGGCCGACGAGGCCGAGCGCGGAGGCGAAGCAGGCGGCGTAGCCCGCGGCGAACAGCTGCTCGGGGTTGGTGCCCTTGCCGTCGCCGCCGAGGGCGGGCGGCATGGCCAGCGGCAGATCGAGCTGTCCGTCGGAGCTCACGGCCCGGCCGTCGCGTCCGTTGGCCGTGGCCACCGCGGTGTAGAGCGCGTCCATGAAGACCATCCCTTTCGTTTTCCGGCAGTCGTTCCGGTAGTCGTTCCGGTAGTCGGAGGGAGGTGGGGGCTCGGGGTGCCCCGCCTCCGGGCAGAAGTAGAGCACACAATTAAGTTGTGCACAACTAAAGTGTACGCTGGGGGCATGTCGCACCAGCCCGACCGCACCACCGACAGCCCAGCCGACCGCACCACCACCCCCGAGCCGCGGCCCTCCGGCGAACTGCTCCGGCTCGACCGGCAGCTCTGCTTCACCCTGCACGCCGCCTCCCGCGCCTTCGACAGCCTCTACCGCCGGGTGCTGCGCGACACGGGGCTGACCTATCCGCAGTACCTGGCCATGCTGGTGCTCTGGGAGCACGGGGAGATGCCGGTCAAGCGGCTGGGGGAGCACCTGCGGCTGGACTCCGGCACCCTCTCGCCGCTGCTCAAGCGGCTGCAGTCGGCCGGACTCGTCCAGCGCGAGCGCAGCGCGCACGACGAGCGCTCGGTGACGGTCCGGCTCACGGCGGAGGGGGCGGCGCTGAAGGAGCGCGCCCAGGGTGTACCCCTGGCGGCGATCGAGGCCAGCGGCCTCGGCCTGGAGGAGGCGGTGGATCTGCAGGCGCGGGTCCGGCGGCTGACGGCGGCCCTGGACGCGGCGCTGGCCGAGGAGACGCCGTAGGTGGACCCGCTGGAGTGATGGCGGGCGGGGGTCGCAGGGGTTCGGCTTCCGTGCTTCGGCGGCGCTCGCAACCTGGACCTCCTCCGGTGAGGAGGTGAACTGCCCCACATTTGGATCGTTCGATCCGTAATCGGTTGACGTTCCCGCGGTGCCGGGGGTACGGATTACGGCATGAACGATCCACAATTCGTCGTGAGCGGCGCGGCCCACCCCCGCACAGCGCCCGCTGACGGGCCCGGCACCGGCCCTCCGGCCCTGAGCCGGGCGACGGTGCTGCTGCTGGCCGTGGTGTGTGGCGCGGCGGTGGCGAACATCTACTACGCCCAGCCATTGCTGCCCGTGATATCGCGGGCACTCGGGGTGTCCCAGGGAGCCGGCGGCCTGGTGGTCACCGTCTCGCAGATCGGCTACGCGCTCTCGCTGGCGCTGCTGGTGCCCCTGGGGGACGTCCTGGAACGGCGCCGCCTGGTGACCGTGCTGCTGGGCCTGAGCGCCCTCGCGCTCCTCGGTGCGGCGGCGTCCCCGTCGCTCGGGCTGCTGCTCGCCGCGATCGCGGTGGTCGGGGCGACCTCCGCGGTGGCGCAGATCGTGGTGCCCATGGCCGCGTCGCTGGCGCCGGACCACCAGCGCGGGTCGGCGGTGGGCACGGTGATGAGCGGGCTGCTGATCGGGATCATGATCGCGCGTACCGTCGCCGGGGCGCTCGCCCAGATCGGTGACTGGCAGCTGGTGTTCGTCTTCGCCGCGGTCCTGATGGCGGCCCTGGCGGTCACCCTGCGCCTGGTCCTGCGCCCCGTCCCGCGGTCGGAGAGCAGCACCTATCCCCAGCTGCTGCGCTCGGTGCCGGCGCTGGTGCGCGGCGAATCGCTGCTGCGCAGGCGCATGGCCCTGGCGGCGGTCGGCATGGGCTGCTTCACCGTCCTGTGGACCGCGTCCTCGTTCCTGCTGGCCGGCCCGCCGTACGGCTTCGGCCCCGCCGTCATCGGCCTGTTCGGCCTGGCCGGGGTCGTCGGAGCGGCCGCGGCGGCGAAGGCCGGCCGGCTCGCCGACCGCGGACACGGCCGTCGGGTGACCACGGGCGGACTGGTCCTGCTGGCGGTCAGCTGGCCCGTGCTCGCCGTCGCCGGCGTGGGCGGGCCGAGCGGCCTGATCGCGCTGACCGTCGGCATCATCGCGCTCAACCTCGCCCAGCAGGCCCTGTTGATCAGCCACCAGAGTGCGATCTACCGCCGGGTCCCGCACGCTCGAAGCCGCGTGACGACGGCCCTCATGGTGTCCGCGTTCGCCGGGGCCACCGTCGCCTCGGCGCTGACCGCGGCGCTGTACCCGCTCGTGGGGTGGCTCGGCGTGAGCGCGCTCGGCCTGGTCATCGCACTGGCCGGGGCCGGCATCTGGATCCTGGAGCTGGTCCACCCCAGCCCCGCCGAACCGCCCGCCGAATCGTCGGCCGAACCGCCCGCCGAACCGCCGACGGCCGTGCGGCACCCGGTGGGCGCGGGCCGTGAGGAGGTTGGTTGTGCCTGAGATCCGACGAGTGGCGATCCTCGACGACTACCAGGGAGTCGCGCGCCGGTACGCCGACTGGAGCACCCTGCCGGACGGCGCGCGACCCACGGTCTTCACCGAGCCCCTGGGCGGTTCCGAGGACGTGATCGCCGCGCTGGAGCCGTTCGACGTCGTCGTGGCCATGCGCGAGCGCACCGCGTTCCCGGCCGCGGTCATCGACAGGCTGCCGCACCTGCGCCTGCTGGTGACGACGGGCCCGGCCAACGCGGCCATCGACGTGGCCGCGGCCCGGCGGCGCGGGATCGTGGTGTCGGGCACTCGCGGGGCGGGGCTGATCCCAACCGCCGAGCTCACCTGGGGCCTGATCCACGCCCTTGCCCGCTCCATTCCCGCCGAGGACCGCGGCGTACGCGAGGGCGCCTGGCAGCGGACCGTCGGGCGCGATCTGCACGGCGCCCGCCTCGGCGTCATCGGGCTCGGCGGTGTGGGCACCCATGTGGCCCGCGTGGGGCTCGCCTTCGGCATGGACGTCGTCGCCTGGAGCGCCCACCTCGACGCCGAGCACGCCCGTGCCGTCGGGGTCACCCCGGTCGACAAGCGGGAACTGCTGGCCACGTCCGACGTGGTGACGATCCACCTCAAGCTCTCCGCCCGCACCACCGGACTCCTGGGCCGGGACGACCTCGCGCTCATGCGACCGGACTCGCTGCTGGTCAACACCTCGCGCGCGCCCATCGTCGACGAGGAGGCGCTGCTCGCCGCCCTGCACGCCGGGACCATCGGCGGAGCCGGTCTGGACGTCCACTCCACCGAGCCCCTCCCGGCCGACTCGCCGTGGCGCACGGCCCCGCGCACGGTGCTCACCCCGCATCTGGGCTACGTCACCGCGGGCACCTACGACATCTTCTACTCCGACGCGCTCGAGGACATCCTCGCGTACGCCGCCGGTGAACCGATCCGCGTGGTCGCCCCGTGAGCCGACCACCCACCACCCCGTACGGCACACCCGCACCCGAAAGGCACGACACCGTGGCAACGCATGAGCGGCACACCAGGACGAAAAGCGTCGAGGACGGCGACGACTCGGGAATCCGGCTCCCTGCCATCTGGACCCGAACCCTGGGCGAACTCACCTTGAGCTACGTTCCCGACGCGGGCGTCGACATGATCCCGACCCGGGTCTACCCGGCCTCCGCCGAGGAGGACTGGCACGCGCACCACACGCACATGACCGAGGCGGGCCACCTGCCCATGGGGTGCGGGGCGCTGCTCGTCGAGCGGGGCGGCACCCGCCTGCTCATCGACGCCGGCCACGGCCGCATATCGGGCGAGGACCTGGAGCACTTCCAGCACGCCTTCGGCCATGTGCGGGACCTGCCCGAGTCACTGGCGACCCTCGGCGTGGACCCGGCCGAGCTGGAGACGGTGGCCTTCACCCACTTCCACGGCGACCACACCGGGTGGGCCCGGCCCGACGCGGTCGAGGATCCGCGGAGCCTCTTCACGAAGGCGCGCTGGATGGTCGGGAAGGGCGAGCTGGAGAGCGTTCCGCCCGGGACCGGCCCGATACTGGCGGGCCAGGAGGAACGCACCGTGGTCGTGACCGACGGGACCGAGATCGCCGACGGCATCCGCGCATGGTCCCTTCCCGGGCACACCCCCGGGCACACCGCCTGGATCCTCGACACCGGCGACGGCCGGGAGGTCGTGGCCTTCGGCGACGCCATGCACTCACCGGTCCAGGTCCAGCACCCGGACTGGGAAGTCGTTCTCGACACCGACCGGAACGAGGCCGAACGGTCGCGGCGCCGGCTCGTGGACCACCTGGCTCGGGACGGGGTCTACGGCTTCGGTGTCCACTTCGCCGACCAGCAGCTGGGAACCGTCGACGGCTCCGGCCGCTGGCGCCCCTGGAACGACGCGACGGATGCTTCCTGACGCCGGCTCCCAGCTGCTTCCTGACACCGGCCCCGCCCCCTGGCCCCCGCCCGCTAAACTGGACTGATCGTTCCTTTATGGAGGAGGTATGCCGTGTCCCCCGCAGGCCGCCCCCGCGCCTTCGTCATCGAGGGCGTCCTGGAAGCCGCGATGCGGCTGTTCTGGGAGCAGGGCTATGAAGCGACGTCGATGGCCCAGCTCCGGGAGGCCACCGGCCTGTCCTCGGCAAGTCTGTACGGTGCCTTCGGTTCGAAACAGGGTCTGTTCGAGCGGGCGGTGGAGCACTACATCGCGGGGCCGGGCAGCGTCACCGACGTCATCGGCGACGAAGCTCTGAGCCCGCGCGAGGCCGTCGCCCGGATGCTGCACGGATCCATCGACATGCAGACCGACACCTCCCACCCGCGCGGCTGCCTCGTAGCGCTGTCGGGTACCGTCCGGGCCCCCGGGGACGACGAAGCCGCGGTGCGCCGGACGATCGCGGCGCGCCGTGCGACGGACCGGGCGCGTATCAGAGAGTGCGTCGTCCGTGGCGTCGCGGCGGGGGAGCTCCCCGAAGAAACCGACGTGGACGGTTTCACAGCCATGATCCACGGCTTCCTGCTCGGCGTCTCCACGCAAGTGTGCGACGGCACGCCCGCCCGGGATCTGCATGCCGCGGCGGACGCCGTCCTCGCTGCCTGGCACGCACCGTCCGCGCGGACGGCCGGCAGGTAGGCGAGCCGGTCGTGTCGCCTGCGGCGGGCTGTTTTCCCCTCCCCGCCCCTTCCCACAACTGGGGCTTCGCCCCAGACCCCGGGGTTCAGGAGCTCGGCTGGGGCTCCGCTCCAGGTCTCGGGGTCTAGGGGCTTGGCTGGGGTTTCGCCTCGGTCTCGGGGTTCAGGGGCTTGGCTGGGGCTCTGCCTCAGGTCCGGGGTTCAGGGGCTCGGCTGGGGCTTCGCCTCAGGTCTTGGGGGCCAGGGGCTTGGCTGGGGTTTCGCCCCAGACCCCGGGGTTCAGGGGCTCGGCTGGGACTTCGCCCCAGGTCCCGGGGTTCAGGGGCTCGGCTGGGGCTCTGGCTCAGGCCCGCCGGGGGCCAGGGGGCTTGGCTGGGGCTGCGCTCCGGGCCCCGGGGCTCAGGGCTCGGCTGGGGCTTCGCCCCAGACCCGGGGGCCAGGGGCGAAGCCCATGCCATGCGGCGGGGCCGTGGGGCCTCAGCCGCGGCCCCGCCGTACGGTCTTGCGGCGGTTGGCGACGGCGAACAGCACGGCCGCGCCGGTGGCGAGGACCGCGGCGCCGCCGATGGCCATGGGGCCGGTGGACCCGTCGCCCCCGGTCTCGGCGAGGCGCTGCCCGTCGGCGGCGCTCCCGTTTTGCGAGCCCTGCGCGTCCTGCGAGCCCTCCGGCCCGGTGCTCGCGGCCATGACCTCGGCGCTCTTGGCCTCGGAGTGGTTCCCCGCCGTGCTCTTCTCGTCCGCCGCCTCGGCCGACTTCGGCTGGTGGTTGGCCTCGGCGCCGCTGTCACCGCCGTGGCCGTGGTGATCGACCGTGGACTTCTCGGCGCCCTTCGCTATCTGGGCGTCATTGGGCACGGCGGCGGTGGGTGCGGAACCCGCCTCCGTCTCCGCCCCCTTCGCGCCCCCGGCCCCGCTCGCGGCCCCGCCTCCGCCGAAGGTCACGTCCGAGCAGGTGTAGAACGCCTCCGGGCTGTCCGAGCGCTGCCAGACGCTGTAGATCAGATGGCGGCCCGACTTGCCCGGCACCTTCCCTGAGAAGACGTAACTCCCGTCCTTCAGCGTGGGGTCGGTGACCTTGGCGAACGGCTCCGCCTCCAGATCCGCCCAGGTCAGGGGCTTCGTCGGGTCGTAGCCGTCCTTGGTGATGTACAGCTCGAAGCTGCCCCGGTGGGGCGCGGTGGCCCGGTAGGTGAAGGTGTGCTCACCGGCCGTCATGGCGGTGGCGGGCCAGTCGGCGCGCGGCAGGTCCAGGCCCTTGTACTTGTCGCGGCCCGCGCTGCACAGCTTTCCGTCCGGGATGATCTGCTTGTGGCGCCCGGCGGCGTCCGGGATGTTGACCTCGTTCCAGTCGTAGAGCGCCTGGGTGCCGCCCGCCGCGACGGCCGCCTTGCAGGCCGCCGAGTCCGGGCTCTCCGGCCCCTCCGCGAAACACGCCGACACCCGGCTGACCGGGCTCGTCATCGAACCGTGTGCGGAGGCCGGGTCGGCGCTCAGCGCGGTGAGGGCGAGCGGCACCATGCCGAGCACGGCGATGCGGGCGGTTCTGCGGCGAGCGGTCGCACGAGCGGTCATCGTCGGGGACTCCTTCGGTGGGGGGTGATGCGGTGGGGGGTGACGCGCAGCACGCTAGCCCCGCCCACGGGCCTCATCGCCGGTCTTATGGCGCCGTTAAGGAGCAGCTCAGGCGCAGCTGAGACTGGGCGGGTCGCGGGGTGCCCGAGGTGATCCACCCGAGGTGATCGCCGATGATTGCGAGGGGTCGGTGGCGTGGAAGGGTGACACACATGACCGGTACGAACTCCCCCCGCGCCTCGGGCGCCTCTAGCGCCTCCCGCCCGTCGGCCCGTGAGCTGATCGAGGCCATCGTCGACCCCGGCAGCTGGCACGGCTGGGACGAACCGGTGGAGATCACGACGGACGACCCCGAGTACCGGGCCGACCTGGAGCGGGCACGGGAGCGCACCGGTCTTGACGAGTCGGTCATCACCGGTGAGGGCCGTATCGAGGGGCGCAGGGTGGCGCTGGTCGCGTGCGAGTTCCGCTTCCTGGCGGGTTCGATAGGGGTGGCCGCGGGGGAGCGGCTGGTACGGGCCGTGGAGCGGGCCACGGCGGAGCGGCTGCCGCTGCTGGCGGCACCGGCGTCGGGCGGCACCCGGATGCAGGAGGGTACGGTCGCGTTCCTGCAGATGGTGAAGGTGGCCGCGGCGATCACGGACCACAAGGCCGCGGGCCTGCCGTACCTCGTCCACCTCCGCCACCCCACCACCGGCGGCGTCCTCGCCTCCTGGGGCTCCCTGGGCCACGTCACCGCCGCCGAGCCGGGCGCCCTCATCGGCTTCATGGGCCCACGGGTGCACGAGGCCCTGTACGGGGAGGAGTTCCCGCCCGGCGTCCAGAACGCCGAGAACCTGATGAACCACGGCCTGATCGACGCGGTCCTCCCGCTGAGCCGCCTATCGGGCGTGGCCGCCCGGGTATTGCGGGTTCTCTGCGCGGGCGCTGCCGGGCCCTCGCCCGCCTCCGGCCGGTCGGGGGGTGGAGGCGGGGCCTCCACCGAGCCCGCGCCCGGCCCCGGCGCGTCGGGCGCAACACAGGCGGCGTCCGATGCGGCCGCGGCGCCTGCGTCGACGGGCGCCCGGGGCGGCGCCGGGTCCGCCGGGGCCGCCGGGGCTACCGGGGCTACCGGGTCCATCGGGCCTACCGGGGCCATCGGGGCGCCCGGGGGCAGGGCGGTCGTGCCGTCCGCGGAAGCCTCGATACGGGCCTCTCGGCGGGTGGAGCGGCCCGGGGTGCGGGACTTGTTGCGGGTGGCCGCCGAGGATGTGAGTCCGCTCAGCGGTACGGGGGCTGGGGAGCACGATCCCGGGTTGTTGCTCGCGCTCGCCCGGGTCGGCGGGACGCCCTGCGTCGTTCTCGGGCACAACCGGCGCAGTGCCCGTAAGGGCGAGACCGCCGAGGGGCCGGGGGAGGGGCAGGCGCTGGGGCCGGCCGGGTTGCGGACCGCGCGGCGCGGGATGCGGATCGCCGCCGAGCTCGGGCTGCCGCTGCTCACCGTCATCGACACCGCGGGCGCCGCGCTCAGCCGCGAGGCCGAGGAGGGCGGGCTCGCGGCGGAGATAGCGCGGTGCCTCGCCGACATGGTGACCCTGCCCGCGCCCACCCTCTGTCTGCTGCTCGGCCAGGGCGCCGGTGGCGCCGCGCTCGCGCTGCTGCCCGCCGACCGGGTCGTGGCGGCCCGCCACGCCTGGCTGTCGCCGCTGCCGCCCGAGGGCGCGTCCGCGATCCTCCACCGCACCACCGAGCGGGCCTACGAGGTCGCCGCCCGCCAGGGCGTACGCTCCGCCGACCTCCTCGCCCAGGGCATCGTCGACCGCATCGTGGAGGAGGACACTTCCGAGGATGCCTGCGGCGCTGGGGGCGCCTCCGACGCACGGGAAGCCTCCGGCGCTGGGGGCGCTTCCGGCGCTGGGGGCGTCTCCGGCGCTGGGGATGTCTCCGGCGCTGGGGGCGCTTCCGGTGCTGGGGATGTCTCCGGCGCTGGGGGCGCCTCCGACGCACGGGATGCCTCCCGCGTTGGGGACGCCTCCCGCGCTGGGGATGCCTCCCGTACCGGGGACGCCTCCCGTACCGGGGACGCCTCCCGCGCCGGGGACGCCTCCTGCGCCGGGGATGCCTCCCGTACCGGGGACGCCTCCCGTACCGGGGACGCCTCCCGTACCGGGGGCGCCTCCTGCGCTGGGGACACATCCGACGCCCGGGACGCCCCCGCCCCCCACATCGGAGACGCCTCCCACGCTCCCGACGTCTTCCTCAGGCGTCTCGGCCGGCTCCTCGGCGCCGAACTCGCCGCCCTCCGTGCCCAGGACCCGGACCAGCGGCTCGCCGCGCGGCGCGTTCGGCATCGCCGTATCGGGCTGCCCGGTTGACGCCGAGCGTTGACGATCGTGACGGCCAATCAGGGCCAAACGGGCGGACCGGAACGCCGAATTAGCGGTCTTAGGCATGCCTAACCTAATCTCGGGCCGTGAACGAGAATGATCTCGATGCGGCGTCACGGCCGTTCTCCTCCCCTGCCCTCCGTGGCTCCTCGGCGGCCCCGGCCGCCCCCGCCCCCCGGCCGCCCCGGCTCCACCTCCTCGCCCTCAACCCCACCGACTCCGTCACCGAGGGCTTCCTCCCCGCGGCGGCCCGGCTCGGCCTGGCGGTCACCCTCCTCACGGACCAGCCCGAGGCCCATGAGCGCGCCTATGGCCGACGGGGAGGCGACGGCGCGGCCCCGCACCCCTTCCCCGCCCTCGACATCGTCCCCTGTGACGTACGGGACTTCGCCGAGGTCATCAGCCGTATCGCCGCCGTCGACGGCCGCCACCCCCGCGCCGTCTTCACCAACAGCGACCACCTCCAGGCCCAGGCCGCCCTCGCCGCCCAGTACTTCGGGCTCCCGGGCAAGGACTGGCGCGCCGCGCTGCGCACCAAGAACAAGGCCGAGCTGCGCCGCGCCCTCGCCGCCGCGGGCCCGGACGTCGCCGACCCCGTCTGGGCCGCCGAGCTCGCCACCGGGCAGGACCCCGCCACCCTCGCCGGGCTCGACGACGCGCCCTACCCCTGCGTGGTCAAACCGCGCGAGGGTGTGGCCAGCGAGGATGTCGTCCTCGTCGCCGACGCGGACGAACTCGTCCGGCGCTGCGCCGAGATACGGGAGCGGCGGCCGGGCGCGGCCCTGGTCGTGGAGGAGTTCCTCGACGGCGAGCTGCGCACCCTCGAAACCCTCGGCGACGGCCGCACCCTCCACGTCCTCGGCGCCTTCCGCACCGAGCTCTCGCCGCCCCCGCACTTCATCGAGGAACGGCTGCACCTGCTGCCCGCCCCGCCGCCGCAGCCGCACACCGACCAGGTGCTGGCGCAGCTGCGCGCGCTGGGCGTCGGCTTCGGCGTGTGCCACACCGAGTACGTCGTCCAGGGGGACCGGGCCCGGCTCATCGAGGTCAACTACCGTGCCATAGGCGACCAGTGCGACCTCGTCCTCGCCGAACTCCTCGGCATCCCCCTCTTCGAGCACATCCTCCGCACGCACCTGGGCGAGCCGCTGCCGGACGACCTCGGCGCGCGCACCGACGGCAGGGTTCGCATGGAGTACGTCATGGCCGACCGCGCCGGGCGGCTCGCCTCCGCCCCTCCGGCCAGTGTGACCGAGCGCGACGGCGTACGGCTGGACTACCGGCCGCTGCGCGGGATCGGCGAGGAGCACCCGCTCCACCGCACCAACCGCGACTTCCTCGGCGTACTCCGGGCCACCGGCACCGACCAGGGGCGGATCGACACGGCGGTGGCGCGGTTCCTCGCGGCCCACCGATGGGAGATCGTGTGACAGAGGAAGCGGAGCTTCTCGGGCGGGTGCTCGACACGCTCCTCCGAGAGGACGCCTACAAGCTGCGCAGCCGCGCCGTCCCGGTGCGGCGCGCCGACGGCGACTGGCTGCGCATCGCGCACATGGGGCCTGAGGGGTTCGAGGGGTTCGAGGGGGGCGAAAGCGTGCTGCTGCCGGTGGAACCCGAAGGCTTCCAATGCGACATCCGCACCCGCCGCCCGGCCCGGCTGCTCTGCCTGCCCCCGCACGACGGGCAGGAACCGGCCGCCGCCGGGCGGACGGGTGTCGGGCGAGAGCCCGCCGTCGCTCCCTCCGCCAGTCCGACCTCCGCCAGTCCGACCGCCGCCAGTCCGACCGCCGCCGGGGCGCCGAGCGCCGGGGGCGGGCCCGGGGCATCGGGCGAGCCCGGTGGGTCGTCGGGTCGCCCGGCCGAGGGGCCCGCCGGGACCGTGCTCACCGGCCTCGACGCCGTCCTCGGGCGGCTCCGGGGAGCCGTGCCGGACGAGGACCGGGCGCTCTACGACGTCTTCGTGGACGAATGCCGCCAGGCGCTCGAGGCCATGCGGCTGCACAGCCGCGTTCGGCCCCGCGTCGTCGCCGAGTTGGGCGCGCGGTACGGGAAGTGGTGGGGCGGGATGGCCGGGGCCCTCGCGTATGACACGCTCGCCGCCTTCCGCGACCATCCGGTCTACCCGACCAGCCGGGGGCGGTCCGTCTTCAGCGAGGAGCAATTACGGGCGCACGCACCCGAGTTCCACCCCACCTTTCCGCTGCGCTGGCTCGTACTCCCGCGCGAGGCGGTGTCCGGGGATCCGGCGCGGCTGCCCGACTGGTGGCCTGCGCCCGGGGAGTTCGGGCCGGGGCCGAGCGACGGGCAGCTCGCCCTCCCCGTGCATCCGCTCACCCTCGGCCCCCCGCTGGAGAACGCCCTCCGCGCCGCCGGGCTCCACGACGTCGCCCGGCTCGCCGAGCGCCCCCTGCTGGACGTACGGCCCACCCTCTCCATGCGGACCGTGGCCGTCGCCGACGACCTCGCCGACGACCCCCTCGTCCACCTCAAGCTGCCCCTCACCACCTCCACCCTGGGGCGGCGCAACCGGCGGTCCGTCAAACCCGGCACCCTGATCGACGGCGAGGTGGCGCAGCGGCTCGTGGAGGCCGTGATCGAGCGCGAGCCGAGGTTCGGCGCCACCGTGCTGCTCGCCGACGAGACCACCCACCTCCACGCGGGACATGAACTGCTCGCCACGCTCGTGCGCCGCTACCCACCCGGCCTGGAGAACGCCACCATCGTGCCGCTGGCCGGGCTGCTCGCGCCCGCCCCGGACGGCACGCTCGTCATCGACGGGCTCGCCGAGCGCCACTACGGCGGGGACGTGCTCGCCCTGCTCGACGACTACCTCACGCTGCTCTTCGACTTCCACACCACCCTTTTCGCCTACGGCATCGCGCTGGAGTCCCATCAGCAGAACACCTCACTGGTCTTTGAGGACGGCAGCGCGAACGGCGGTGCGGTGCCCCGGCTCCGGCTGCTCATCAAGGACCACGACGGCCCCCGCGTCCACGCGATACGCCTCGCCGCCATGATCGGCGGAGGACCGGCCGCCGACCTGTGCGGATTCGACGACCGCAGGATCCTGACGTCCGGCGACGGGCCGGTGGCCGATGTGTTCACCACCATCACCGTCCACCTCTGCGCCGCCGCCCCCCTCTTCGAGCTCGCCCGCCTCGGCCGGGCCCCGCTCGACACCCTGCTGCGGCGGCTGCGCGACCGGCTCACCGACGCCGTCGACCGGCTCGCCGTCACCCGGCCCGGCGCGGCCGCCGCGCTGCTGCGCGGTCGGGTGCTGGACGCGGACCGGCTGCCGGTCAAGGCGATGGTCACCGCCGGCACCTTGTTCACCAAGGAGCGCTCGGGCGCCGTGGACATCAACAAGCACTACGTCTGCGGGCCCAACTATCTGCTGCGAGGAAGCGGCAGATGACCGCCGTGCTCAATCGGCCCGCCGTCCCGGAACCTTGCCCCCCACTTCCCTCCGTACCTCTCTCCTCCGCACCCGCTGGAGCCGCCCCATGCCCATGACCTCCTCGCCCGCCACGACCGTGGCCTCCGCCGACCACGCCACCGCCCACACCCTCCTCAACTGTCTGCTCCGTGAGGTGTCGGGGCCGGAGCACCAGACCGTCGTGGCCGATGGATGGCTGCGGCTGAGGCTGCCGCGCTGCGGAGTGCTGCTGCGCGTCGGGCTGCGGCGCACCTCCCTCATCGGGGCGCACCGCTTCACCGGGCCGGTCAGCGAGGAGCGCGACGGCATGTGGGCCGAGGTGTCCTGGCGCGGGCTGGCCGAGCGGATCCACCGGGAGCTGCACCTGCGCACGGGGGTGCACAACGACGAGTTCCTGGGCCAAGTCGCCTCCAGCCACGCGGGGATGACGGCCGCCCTTGAGGCCTTTGGGGCCCTGGAGGCCCCGGAGGCTTTGGAGAATCGGAGCACCGTGGACGAGCGGAGGACAGCGGACGACAGCGCCCACGACCGCTACCTCGCCTCCGAGCAGTCCCTCCTCTTCGGCCACCGCTTCCATCCCACCCCCAAGGCCCGCACCGGCAGCGCCGACTCCTGGTCGCGGTTCGCCCCCGAGGCCGGGGCGCGCTTCCCGCTGCACCACCTCGCCGTACGCCAGGAGTACGTGCGCGAGGAGTCCGCGCGGCCCGGGGCGCTCGCCGCGCTGGACCGGCAGGGCGCCGTCCCCGAGGGCTACCGGCTGCTGCCCGCCCACCCCTGGCAGTACGCGATGCTGCGCGAGCACCGGCTGCTGCGGGCGGCCATCGCCCGGGGCGAGGTGCTGGACCTCGGGCCCGGCGGCGCGGAGTTCGCGCCCACCGCGTCGGTCCGTACGCTCTACGACGGCCGGGACTTCCTCAAGTTCAGCCTGAACGTGCGGATCACCAACTGCCTGCGCAAGAACGCCGACTACGAGCTGTCCGGCGCGGTCGCCCTGACCCGGCTGCTGGAGCCGGTCGCCACCGACCTCGCCGCCCGCTTCCCCGGCTGCGAGCTGCTGCGCGAACCCGCGTACCGGACGCTGGACCTGGGCGGCGGGGGCCGCGACGGCAGCGGCGGCGATCGTGGGCTGATCGAGGGCTTCGGGGTGATCGTCCGCGAAGGCCTGGCCGCCCGCCTGCGGCCCGGCCTGACCGCGCTGCTCGCGGCGGCCGTCGCCGATGAGTACCCGACCAGCGGCGCCCAGATCTCCCGGCTCCTCCCCGACGCCGGCCCCGACCGGCTCTCCGCCTGGTGGCAGGCGTATCTCGACCTGCTCGTACCGCCCGTACTGGCCGCCTACTTCGACCACGGCGTGGTCCTCGAACCCCACCTCCAGAACGTCGTCATCGGCGTCGACCCCGCCGACGGCACCCCGCGCCAGGTGCTCTTCCGCGATCTGGAGGGCACCAAGCTGGTGCCCGAGCACCACACCGCCGCGCTCGCCGCGCTGCCCGAGGCGGTGGCCCGCCCGCTGACGTACGAGCGGGAGCGCGGCTGGGACCGGGTGGTGTACTGCCTGCTGGTCAACCACATCGCCGAAATGGTGGCCGCCCTCGCCGACCGCTGCCCCGAACTGGAGCCCGCGCTGTGGTCGGCGGTCCGCCGGGTGCTGTGCGAGCGCTCGGCGGCCCATGACCACCCGCCCGCGCTGCGCGCCCTCGTGGCGGGCGTGCCGCTGCCCGCCAAGGCCAACCTCCTCACCCGCTGGGACCGTCGGGCCGACCGCCACGCGGGCTATGTCCGTATCGCCAGTCCGCTCGCCTCCGCCCTGCTGTCCGAGGCGGCCCACGTCATGCACCCTGGGAGCAGCCGTTGATCACCTCCGCCGTCCGTACCCTCGCCACCGAGCTCACCGGCGACGACCTGCCCGCCTACGTCTACGACCTGGCCGCGCTCCGCGCGCACGCGCGAGCCGTACGGGACGCGCTGCCGCCGGGCCTGGAGCTGTACTACGCCGCGAAGGCCAACCCGGCGCCCGCCATCCTCCGGGCCCTCGCGCCCCACGTCACCGGCTACGAGGTCGCCTCCGGCGGCGAGGTGGAGCATGTCCGCGCGGCCGTGCCCGGGGCGCCGCTGGCCTTCGGCGGGCCGGGCAAGACCGAGGGGGAGCTGCGGCGGGCGCTGACGCTGGGCGTGGAACGGTTCCATGTGGAGAGCGAGCAGGAGCTGCGGCTGCTGGCCGGGGCGGCGGAGGACGCGGGGATCGACACCGTGGACGTCCTCCTGCGCGTCAACCTCCCGTCGGCCGGTGACGAACTGGGCGGCGCGGCGCTCGCGATGGGCGGCCGCCCCAGCCCCTTCGGGCTCGACCCCGAGGCCGTCGAGCGCTGCCTCCCCCTGCTCTCCCCGGGCGGCGCGGGCGGCCCCCTCCGGCTGCGCGGCATCCATGCCCACCTCGCCAGCGGCCTCGACGCCCCCGCCCAGGTCGCCGTGGCCGCCGCGATCGCCGACTGGGCGCGGAAGCTGTCCGAACGCCACGGCCTGGGGATCACCGAGGTGAACGTCGGCGGTGGGATGGGCGTGGACTACGCCCATCCCGACCGCCGCTTCGACTGGGCCGCCTACGGCCAGGGCATGGCGGACCTCGCCCCGCGCCACCCCGATCTGACCCTGCGGATCGAGCCGGGCAGGGCGCTGACCGTCTACTGCGGCTGGTACGTCACCGAGGTGCTGGACATCAAGCACAGCGGCGGCGAGGCGTTCGCGGTGGTGCGCGGCGGCACCCACCACATCCGTACCCCCGCCACCAAGCAGCACGACCAGCCCTTCCAGGTGCTCCCCGCGGACACCGGGTGGACCCGGCCATGGGCGCGCCCGGCCGTACGGGACGAGCCGGTCACGCTGGTCGGCCAGCTGTGCACCCCCAAGGACGTCCTGGCCGGCCGGATCCCGGTCGCGGAGCTACGGGTCGGGGACCGCGTGGCGTTCGCGATGGCGGGTGCGTACGCGTGGAACATCTCGCACCACGACTTCCTGATGCACCCCCGGCCGGGCTTCCACTACCTGGAGGAATGAGGGCGGACAGCTCTCAGTCGGTTGCGGGCCGGGGCTCGCCCCGGTAGGTGCCGAAGGACCACTTGTTGCCCTCCGGGTCGGCGATGGCGAACTCACGGCTGCCGTACGGCTGGTCCTCGATCGGCCGGAGCACCCGCACCCCGGCCGCCGTGAGGCGCTCGTACAGCGCGTCGACGTGGTCGGTGACGACGTACGCCCCGAAGGTGCCCGGCTCCAGGCACCAGGTCTTGGTCTCCGGGTCGTACGAGCCGAGCATGATGCCGCCGCCCTCGGGCCAGTCGAGCTGGGCATGGGCGACGCGGTTCCCGTCCTGGTAGACGGCGGTGCGCAGGAAGCCGACCGTGTCGACCAGGAAGTCGATCAGGGCGACGGCGTCATGGGCCTGGAGCGTGGGCCAGATGGCGGCTTCGCGCGATTGCTTGGGCTGGTTCTTTTCGTCCGGTGCGGTGTTCATGGGCTCTACTCTTCGCCGTAGAGGTGGCCCCCGGCTTGGATATTCCGGCACTCCTCGGCCAGCCAGGCGGTCGGGCTCACCCCGGTGTACTGGCGGAAGTCGCGCACCAGGTGGGAATGGTCGAAGTAGCCGCAGTCGGCGGCGACCCGGGCCAGGTCCGGCGCCCGGCCCGCAGCGACGGCCCGGACCACCGTGGTCCTGGCGTGCTGGAAGCGCATCAGCCGGGCCGCCTGCTTGGGGCTCAGCCCCGTCTCGGCCTGGAACACGCTGGTCAGCCGGCGCGGGCTGAGCGAGACGTGTTCGGCCAGGCCCGTGAGCGTCCCGGCCCCCCGATGCCGGGCCAGCCAGGCCCACGCCTCGGCGACCTCGCTCCGCACCGGAGTTCCGTCCTCGCCCTCGGCCGCGCGCTCCCGCAGATAGGCGCCGAGCGTGGCGAACCGGTCCTCCCACGTCTGCTGCTCGCACAGCCGCTCGCGAATGTCGGCGGCCCGCTTGCCCAGCACGTCGGCCCCTGAGGTGACCAGGTCGTCGTCGGAGGCGAGCGCACCGGCCGGAAGCCCCAGCAGCGTGCGCGCCGCCAGCGGATGCACGGCCAGCTGCACCCCGGCCTCGCGGCCGGGCTGGACGATGTAGGCCGGTCGCTGGTGCAGGCCGCCCACGACGATCTCGGTCCGCGCGGCGTCTGGCCCCCGTGCCTGCTCGGGCGTGACGCCGCCGACGACGGGGCCGTCGAGGGAGAAGATCAGCGTCAGGTAGGGCGAGGGCAGCCCCCGGTGCAGCGCGGGCGGTATCCCCTGAGACCGATACCCGACGGCGGACACCACCATCCCCCCGAGCCCATGCCCGAGCCCGGCCCCGGCCCGCACGAACTCCTGACTGCTCATGCGGCCAGTATCACCCGCCCCTCCGACAGCGGACCCGCCCGCAGGGGTCGCTTGCGGCGGGCTGTTCCCCTACCCGCCCCTTCCCGAAACTGGGGGCTCCGCCCCAGACCCCACTCCTCAATCGCGGAGGGGCTGGGAGGCGAGGCTCCGTCCGCGGTGCTGCTCGTCAATGGCCGGAGGGGCCTGGGAGGCGAGGCTCTGCCCCCGGCCCCGCTCCTCAATCTCCCCCAGCTACCGCTGGGAGGTGCCCCCTGGAAAGGGCTGCAAGGTGAGGCTCCGCCCCAGACCCCGGGGTCTGGGGCGGAGCCCCTGGTATCGGGAAGGGGCGGGGAGGGGAAAGATCCGCCTGGCCCCTGAGAACGACTACGCTGAGAGCGCACCGCACCCGAAGGAGGCTCCCGGTCATGACCGCGACCCACGATCGTCCGCAGATGCTGCCGGAGGAGTTCGAGGAGTACGCGCGGCTGGCGGCCCGCGTGGCGGAGGGAGTGCGGTGGGAGTTCATCAAAGGGAAGATCGGGGTCACGCCGGTGCCGGATGGCGATCATGGGCGGATCATCCAGTGGCTGGCGCGGATCTGCATCCAGGCCCATCCCGACCTGTGGCTGCATGACCAGGGCCTCAAGGTCGAGACCTACCGCAACGGCCATGCCCGCCCCGACGGGACACTCGCCCACAGTGACGCGTTCGTCGGCCAGGGAGAGTGGGCCGACTCCGATCCCGTCCTGATGGTCGTGGAGGTCACGTCGTACGACTCCGACCCCGACCGCAGGGACCGGGTGGAGAAGCCACGCGCCTACGCCGAGACGGGCATCCCCGTATATCTGCTGGTCGATCGGGAAGCCGGTGAGGTCACAGTCTTCAGCGAGCCCGACGGGGTCCGGTACGAGAGCACCAAGACCGTGCCGTTCGGCAAGCCGCTCACGCTGCCCGCGCCGGTCGGCGTCACGCTCGACACCGAGCCGCTCCAGGGCTGGGTGCGCTGAGGTCCCTGGCTCCGGGGGTTGCGGTGGCCTGGAATGATTCCGTGGCATGTACACCGTTACCCTCTGGGAGTTCGCCGCGCTCGCGGCGGCCTCCATACTCGTCGGCTTCTCGAAGACCGCCGTCAGCGGCGCCAATACCGTCAGCCTCGCGGTCTTCGCGGCGGTGCTTCCGGCCCGGGAGTCGACCGGTGTGCTGCTGCCCCTGCTGATCGTCGGCGACCTGCTCGCCGTGGGCACCTACCGTCGGCACGCCCACTGGGGGACCCTGCTGCGGCTGTTCCCGGCGGTCGCGGTCGGGGTCGTGGTGGGGACCGTGTTCATGCTGTGGGCCGGGGACGCGGAGGTGCGGACCTCCATCGGCGCGATCCTGCTGCTGATGGCGGGCGTCACGGTGTGGCGGCGCCGCGCGACCGCCCGGGCGGCGGCCCCGGAGGTCCCGGCCGCCGACGGGGCGGGCGCACGGCTCAAGGCCGGTTCGTACGGGGTGCTCGGCGGCTTCACCACGATGGTGGCCAACGCGGGCGGGCCCGTGATGTCGCTCTACCTGCTCTCCGCCGGCTTCCGGAAGCTGGGCTTCCTGGGCACCTCGGCGTGGTTCTTCCTGATCGTCAACGTCGCCAAGGTGCCCTTCAGCGTCAGCCTCGGCCTGATCGACGGCCGCTCCCTGCTCCTGGACGCGCTGCTGGCGCTCTTCGTCCTGCCCGGTGCGTACATCGGTAAGGCCTGCGTGGACCGGATCAATCAGCGGCTCTTCGAGCGGCTGGTCATCGCGGCGACGGTGCTGGGCGGACTTCAGCTGCTGCTGCGGTGACCCTTCAGGCTCGCTCAGTGTGTCAGTTCACCAGAGCGCGATGGCGAGCCTCCCGGATGACGCGATCGGCGGTCTCCTCGGGAGTGAGGGCCGAGGTGTCGAACCACCAGCCCGCATCGCCGAGCTCGCGCTTCATGTCGGCATCGAGCCCTTCATAGCCGTCGAAGTCGAACCGCTCTTGTGGATCCCGGATGGTGTTGCGGTACCGGCATACCTCGATGCCCGGTGCGAGAACGACGAACAAGACCTGCCGGGCCGGGAGGAGGGAGACGAAGAAGTCCAGCTGCTTGCGGTCGGGTATCACCCAGTCGATCACAGGCGTGAAGCCGGTATCGGAGAAGTTGTTCGCCAGCGTGCACAGATTGCGGTTGCACAGCTCCACTTGCCGCGCTGCCTCGTCAGCAGGCTCGCCCAGGGCCCCGACGCGACCGCTGACGATCAGCCTGCTGACGAAGTCGCCGTCGAGCCGGGCGGAGCGTGGCAGGCGCTCGGCGACCAGCCTGGTCACCGTCGACTTCCCGGCCCCCGGCATCCCCGTCACGATCAGGCAGTCCGGCGTCTCAACAGTGCCGCTCTTGTGCCATGCGGCCGTGCTCGGCATCAGGTCCCGTCCGTCTTGAGGGTGGCTATGAACGCGCTCCACGAGGCGTTCGGGAATATGAGGACGGGCCCGTCGGGGTCCTTGGAGTCGCGTACGGGGACGATGCCGGGGAGGTTGTCGGCGACCTCGACGCAGATGCCGCCGTCGTTGTTGCTGTAGCTGCTCTTACGCCAGGCGAGGGTGCTCAAGTCCGGGGTGATCCCCATGAAGCCCACTCCTTCATCAAGGCTCGGATCATCGCCTCGGAGTCACGGGGCGAGAGGGCCATGGCCCGCAACAGATCGTAGTTCTTCCGGAGCTTCGCAACTACGTCCTTATCCTCGATGATCGTCCCGAAGCGGCTGCCTTCCCTGTAGGCCAGCATCGGCTCATCCGGCACCGTGTAGAGCACGAGGGAGTTGCCCGCTTCCACATGGTGGCCCGCGCTGAACGGCAGCACCTGAAGGGTTACGTACGGATGCGTCCCGCGCTCAAGCAGGGACTTCATCTGGCGCTGCATCACCTCCGGCCCGCCCGGCGGGCGGCGCAACGCCGCTTCGTCCACGATGAACCAACACTCCGGCGGATGAGGCTGGTCCAGCCGTGTTTGCCGATCTAGGCGAGCCTTGACCAGCGCCTCGATTTCCGCGTCCGGAGCATGGCGGTGTCCGATCCGTAGCGACTCCCTCGCGAGTTCAGCGGTCTGGAGCAGCCCGGGGATGGTGGCGCAGGCGTACTCCTCAATCACGATCGCCTGGCTCTCGACCTCAACGGCCCGCCGGTACTTGCCCGGGAACGGCTCGTTCTTCGCGAGCGCATAGATCCGCGCGAACAAGCCATCCGTCCCAAAGCACGCATCCAGCTTCGCCGGAAGGTCGTCGTACGGCAGGGACTCCGCCGCCTCGATCCGGGCCAGGTGTGACTTGCTGTAGTTCAGCACCTCGGACAGCCGCCGCAGCGACATGTCCGCCTTCTCTCGGTGGCGCCGGATCTCCGCGCCGAAGAGGTCGCGTGCCGAGCGGTCGGGAAACAGTTCGCGTGGCTGGAACGGCATCGTGCATCCCCTCTTGTCCCGCGATCTTGGCTGGGACGTGTCGCCTCTTTCCAGCCTATGCGCCGGAACGCAACGGTGTGTGCACTCAACGTAATTGGCCGACCGGAAAGACAGGTCAACGTGTTCTCACACACCGAATCCACCGCTCCACGGATGACGATGCGCGTCTACCGCGTCTCGCCGGACGGCGCGGTCGTGACGCAGGAGCTCGGCAGGGTGGTCGTCGTGGTCAAGGACAAGCTCGAACCCCTGCGGTCCAGCCAGTTCCCACCCTGCCGCTGCCCACGCCACCGCGACGCCGCGGACCTGTGATGCGGCTGCATTATGCATGCGGTGCTGCTAAAATGCAGCGCATGACTGCTCTGACCATCCGCGATGTGCCGGACGACGCCCTCGCCACGCTGAAGGCCCGCGCCGCGCAGGCTGGCAAGTCACTCCAGGCGTATGCGCTGGACGTCCTCGTCGGCGAAGCCTCCAGGCCCACCCTTGCCGAGGTCGCGGCCCGTGCCGAAGCCGAGGCCGGCGCGAGCCTGAGTACATCGGACGTGCTCGCCGCGATCGACGACGCAAGGGCGGGCCGTTGATCGTCATCGATTGCTCCGCGCTCGTCTTCTTCCTGACGGACGAGGGGCCCACCGGGCATGGGGTGCGTGTACGTGTCGCGAAGGAGGATCGGCTCGCCGCACCCCACCTGCTCGACTACGAGATCATGTCCGCGTTGCTCGGCCTGGCGCGCGGGCGACGCGGTGGTGATCCCAAGCTGACCGAGAAGCAGCTTCGCAAGGCCGTGGCGACGTATCGGGACCTGCCGATCGACCGGCATGAAACGCTGATCCTGTGGGAGCGGGTCAAGGGTCTGTCGAGCAACCTGTCCGCCTATGACGCCCAGTACGTCGCGCTTGCCGAAAGCCTGGGTGTCCCGTTGATCACCAGTGATGCCAGGATCGGCAAAAGTGGTGCGGGGCGGTGTGAAGTCGAGACGTTCGACGCACGTTTCTGAGACCGTGCGGACCTGCGGCGCCGCCGCGTCACACCCCCAGCCCCACGCGTCGGCCGCGGATGCTCAGGGCGATGACGGAGACGAGGAACCAGAAGGCACCGAAGGCCGAGTATCCGGCGACGGTGGAGAGAGAGCCCAAAGACACTCGGCGGCCACCGTCGCCTGCCACGCGCCCGGGCGTTTGCCTGTGGCCTTGTGGAAGAACACCGAGAAGTTGGATGCGTCGGGGAAGCCGAGTATGTCGGCACAGCGGGCGGCGGTGACGCGGTCGTGTGCGAGGAGCCGTTTGGCTTCCAGGGTGATCCGTTCGACGATGTACGCCTTCGCGGTGCGGCCGGTGGCCTGCTGCACCGCTCGTGAGACGGTGCGGGGCGCGTATCCCAGCGCACGGGCGTAGTAGCCGGCGTCGTGGTGTTGCCGGAAGTGCGCTTCGACGCTGGAGCGGAACAACCGGAACACCGGATGTGTGAGCCGTGCTTCGGCGTGCGGTGGGTGCAGCCGGGTGATGAGCGCGGAGAGCAGGATTTCGGGCAGCTCCGTCGAGGAGTCACTGGGTGGGGCGGATGCTTCGAGGAGGAGATGGCTGCGCGCCGTGTCGACGAAGGGCCAGCCGGCGTCGGGGATGCTCCAGTGCGCGGCAAGGCTCCGGCCCGGCGAAGCCCGCCGCACAGGTCACTCCCGAGTACCAGGAAGCCCTGTCGCACGCCTACGACTCCGTCGAGTCCGTGGCCGGGGCACGGGATCACGTCCTCACCGCGACCGAGCTGCCCGCTCCGGTCAAGGCGCAGATCGTGACCGATTCGCGGACCGTCACCGACGCCGCCCGCACCGAGTGGCCGCTGCGCGGCATCGCGCAGGACATCACCGAGCACACGCGCATGGTCAGCGTGCCCGCTCTCGTCGTCGCCGGAGAACACGACCAGGTGGAGCCCGTCGGCGTACTCCGCGACAACCTGGTGCCCTACCTCTCCCAAGCCGACTTCGTGGTGGTCCCCCGCACCGGTCACCTGATCCCGCTGGAAGCCCCGGCCGACCTCGTCGACGCCATCACCGCATTCGCGTCGGCAGCCTGACCGTCCCCGCGGCCCGACGACGGGCTGTGCCCCTGATCTCCCGACCACGGGGCCGGGACAGGTCCTGCCGCGTTGCACCGCACCCGACAGCACACACAACGGTGAGCAGTTCCCTACCCGTGAGCCTGCCGGGCAGCACCCCGGAACAGGTGGCCACAGCTCTCGCGCAGGACCAGCTCGGTGGGGATGGTCACCCGCACCCCCGGCTCGGGGGTGCGTTCCAGCTGGTCCAGCATCAGGCTCAGGCAGCGGCGGCCGATCTCCGCGAAGTCCGTACGGACCGTGGTGAGCGGTGGGAGCAGGTGCGCGGCCTCGGGGATGTCGTCGTAGCCGATCACGCCGACGTCCTCGGGGACCCGGCGGCCCGCCTCGTGGAGGGCGCGGAGGACGCCCACCGCCATCTGGTCGTTGGAGACGAACACCGCCGTGACGTCCGGGTCGTGGGCGATGCGGCGGCCCAGGTCGTGGCCCGAGTCCGCGCTCCAGTCGCCGAACAGGGGCTCGTGCGCCTCCGCGCCCGCGTCCCTAAGGGCCGCCCGCCAACCGTCCACCCGGGCCTCGGCGGCGATCCAGCCCACCGGGCCCGCGATATGGCGGACCGTGCGGTGGCCGAGGCGCAGCAGGTGTTCCGTGGCCTGGCGGGCGCCGGACGCGGAGTCGCCCGCGACGACGGGGAAGCGGGCGCCGAAGCTCTTGTCCAGGGTGACCATGGGCCTGCCGTGGTCGGCCTCGACCAGGGCCTCGCCCACCGAGCGCTGCGGGGCGATCGCGATGATGCCGTCCGCGCCCTGGCCGAGCAGCCGGTCGACCGCGCCCCGCACCGCCTCCTGGTCGGCGGCGGTGAGCGCGATCGTGCTGACCAGGTAACCGGCCTCCTGCGCGGCCTCGTTGATGCCCGCCAGCGTGGCGGCCGGGCCGAAGCGGGCCGCGTCGAAGGAGATCACGCCGAGGGTGCGGCTCCGGCCGCTGGCCAGGGTGCGGGCGCTGGCGGTCGGGCGGTAGCCCAGTTCGCGCATGGCGGCGCGGACGCGTTCGCGGGTCTCGGGGCGGACCCGGGGGTGGTCGTTGAGGACGCGGGAGACGGTCTGCCCGGAGACCCCGGCACGGCGGGCGACGTCGGCCATCACGGCCCCGCCGCCCGCTGTGGCCCGGCGCCGCCGGACGCGCTGGGGTCCGCCCGCTTCCTCCTCCGGCTCGCCCATGTCCGTTGTGTCTCCCCTCGTCCGTCTCGGTCCTCGTCCGTCTCGGTCCTCGGCCGTCTCGGTCCTCGGCCGTCTCAGTTCTCGGCCGTCTCAGTCTCCGTACGTCTCAGTCCTCGTACGTCTCGGCCCTCGGCCGTATCAGTTCTCGTCCGTCCAGCCCAGGTCCGGCTCGTCCGTCAGCCGTACCGTGCGCGTCGTCGCCGCGTGCAGTTCCAGCAGGACCAACTCGTTCGTCCCCGGCCGCAGCACCGGCGCGGGCACGTAGAGGCGGCGCTGCGGGCCGCGCGACCAGTAGCGGCCGAGGTTGAAGCCGTTGATCCAGGCCACGCCCTTGGTCCAGCCGGGCAGGGCGAGGAACGCGTCGGCGGGGGTGTCCACCGTAAAGGTGCCACGGTGGAAGGACGGACCGGCGACGGGGGTGTCCGTACCACGGAAGGGCAGCTCGGGCAGGTGGTCCAGGGGGAGGGGGTGGCAGGTCCAGTTCTCCAGGGGCTCGCCGTCGAGGGTGACCGGGCCGGTGATGCCCTTGGGGTCGCCGATGCGCGGACCGTAGTTCGCCCGGCCCATGTTCTCGACCAGGACGTCCAGCCGGGCCCCGTACTCCGGGCTCCGCACGTGCAGCGTGTCCTCATGGCGCTCGCGCTCCAGGACGCCCGCCGGGGCGCCGTTGACGAAGACCTGCGCCCGGTCGCCCACCCCGCCCGTGAAGTGCAGGACGCGGTCGCCGAGCGCGGGCAGCTCCGCGCCGTAGAGGACGAAGCCGTACGCCTGGCCCAGCCGCTCCATGGTGGGCGGCTCGGTGAACCGCTCGCCGGGGGACAGGAATTCGGCGCAGACCAGGGCGTTGGCTGAGTCGGTCAGCGTGACGTCGGTCGGGGGCAGCTTGGGCGAGGGCCCGGGGACGGGCTCGTCGGGGACGGCGGCGTGGCGGGCGATGACATCGCGGAACGCGGCGTACTTGGGGCCCGGGTCGCCGCATTCGGTGAGCACCGCGTCGTAGTCGTAGGAGGTGACGGCGGGGGTGTAGGCGTGGTCGTGGTTGGCGCCGGCCGTGAAGCCGAAGTTGGTGCCGCCGTGGAACATGTAGATGTTCACCGAGGCACCGGCGGACAGCAGCGTGTCCAGGGCCGCCGCCGCGTCGTCTTCGGAGCGAACGTGGTGCGGCTCGCCCCAGTGGTCGAACCAGCCGATCCAGAACTCCGCGCACATCAGCGGCCCGCTCTCCTGGTGGGCGCGCAGCACCTCCAGCGACTGCTCGGCCCGGCCGCCGAAGGTGCCGGTGGTGAGCACTCCGGGCAGGCTTCCGGCCGCCAGCTTCGCCTTGTCCGCCTGGTCACAGGTGAACAGCAGCTCCTCGACGCCACGGGTGCGCAGCGCGTCGGCCAGATGCGCGAGATAGGCGGTGTCGTCGCCGTACGCCCCGTACTCGTTCTCCACCTGGACGGCGATCACCGGGCCGCCGCGCGCCGCCATATGGGGAGCGAGGGGCGGCAGCAGCAGATCGAGGTACGCGTCCACGGCGGCGGTGAAGCGGGGGTCGCGGCTGCGCGGGCGCAGACCGGGCTGCGCGGTCAGCCAGGACGGCAGCCCGCCGCCCTCCCACTCGGCGCAGATGTACGGCCCGGGGCGCAGCAGTACGCGCAGCCCCTCGGCGTGGGCCAGCTCGAGGAAGCGGGGGAGGTCGAGCAGCCCGTCGAGGTCCAGGGTGCCGGGGGCGGGCTGGTGGAGGTTCCACGGGACGTAGGTCTCCACGGTGTTGAGCCCCAGCAGCCGCGCCTTGCGCAGCCGGTCGGCCCACTGGTCGGGGTGGGTGCGGAAGTAGTGGAGGGCGCCGGAGAGGATCCGGAAGGGCTCGCCGTGCAGCAGGAAACCGTCGTCGGAGAGCGTCAGGGCGGGCGGGGCGGCGGGCATGGGGGTCAGGAGGTCCTTTCGGTGGCGGGGGCGGGTTCGTCGGGTGGCGTGGGGAGTTCGAGTGACGTAGGGGGCACGGGAGGTGTAAGGGGCACGGGAGATGACGTAGGGAGTACGGACGGGGACGCGGCGCGGATCAGCCATACGGTGGTGATCAGGCACACCGCGGAGATGGCGCAGAGGATCAGCGGTACGGCGCGGACGCCCGAGAGTTCGATCGCCTTGCCGAGCGCGGGCGGTGCGGCGACCCCGCCGACCATCGAGGCCGCCATGACCAGCGCCCCGGCCCGGTGGGCGCGCGGCGCCGCCCGGAGCAGCCAGGGCAGCCCGGTGGGGAAGATCGGCGCGATGAACAGCCCGGCGCCCGCGTACGCGTACGGGGCCGCGGCGGGGATCGCGGCCAGCAGCAGACACCCCGTCATCCCGGCGCAGCTCACCGCGATGATCGCCTGGGCGGACCAGCGGAGGGCGAGCGGGGCGACGAGGAAGCGGCCGACCGTCATCATCAGCCAGAAGGCGGAGGTCGCGGAGGCGGCGGCGGTCGCCCCGTAACCGATGGCCTCCAGGTGGGTCGGCTCCCAGCCACCGACGCCGGACTCGATGCCGACGTGGAGGACGTAGAGGACGACGAAGGCGCCCAGGACGGTGGCGAGACTGCGGGCGCGGACGCGGCGGCGTACGCCGGTGTCCGCCGCCGTGTCTTCGCTAACGCCGGTGTCGCCGCCGCGCGGCGGGGCCTCGTCGCGCACCCCGGCCAGACACAGCAGCAGCGGCAGCGTGAGCGCGGCGAAGCCGAGGAAGACGGCGGGGTAGTGGGCGGCCCCGACCAGGCCGATGAGGGCTGGGCCGAGGACGGCGCCGATGCCGAAGTGGGCGTTGAGGATGTTGAGCATGGCGGTGCTACGGCGCCCGAAGCCGACGGCGAACAGCTGGTTCAGCCCGTAGTCGATCCCGCCGAAGCCCAGCCCCGCGAGGAGCGCCAGGCCCAAGGCGAGCGGCCAGCTGGGCGCGAGCGCGAACCCGGCCGCGCCACCCGCCATGAGCAGGTAGGACCAGCCCAGCAGCCGGCGGTTGCCGATCCGGCCGAAGAGCCGGTCGAAGACGAGGACACCCGCCACCGCGCCGATGAAATGCGCGCTCAGGCCGGTCCCGGCCGCCGACGGCGACAGTCCGTAGGTGTCGCGCAGGGCCGGGATCGACGGCCCGTAGAGCGCCTGGAGCGCGCCGATGAGGACGAAGCCGACGCAGGAGGCGGCCACGGCGGCGCGGCTGAAGAGTGGGGGAGGAGGTGGTGGTGAGGGGGTGCTCGTTGGTTGCTCCAAGGAGTCCACGAGGGGGAGTGTTACCGCTAACATGCGGCCCGTCAAGGGGGGTTGCGGCTCGCTGCCGGTGCGGCTGCGGGGTGCTCGGGGGCTTTCCCCTCCCCGCCCCTTCCCGTTACCGGGGGCTCCGCCCCCGGACCCCCGGAACCGGGGGCGGAGCTTGCCGTGCGGCGGGGCCGCCCCGGCGCGGAGCCGCCCCGGCGTGGCGGGGCCCGCGACCGGTCAGACGGCGGCGGAGTGGCTCAGTGCCGCGCGCCGCCCTCCGAGGTGGGGCCGCGGCAGCGCCTTGGCGTCGCCGTCGTCCTCGACGGCCACGTCCAACTCGGCGGGCAGCGAAGCGGAGTGCGGCCGGCGGCCGCCCCGCCCCTCGCCGAGGACCCGCCATCCGTCGTGGGTCAGCGTGATGTACGCACCGCAGCGCAGGCCGCGCAGGGTGTGGCCCCCGCGTGGCGGAGCCCCCCGGCGCGGCGGAGCCCCCGGTGCGGTGGAACCCCCGTGCGGCGGAACCCCCGCGTGGCGGAGCCCCCGTGCGGCGGAGCCCCCGGCGTGGTGGAACCCCCGTGCGGCGGAACCCCCGCGTGGCGGAGCCCCCGTGCGGCGGAGCCCCCGGCGTGGTGGAACCCCCGGTGCGGCGGAGCCGCGTATCGATGCTGTCGGGGAAGGGGCGGGGAGGGGAGCGGCCCGCCTCATCAGGCGTCACGATCCGTCGGGCATCCCCCAGCCGCCCCGGCGGGGGCACCTCCCAGCGGTGGCTGAGGCGAGAACCAAGCCTGGAAAACCGGCTGCGGAGCGGGTCGGGCCTTGCCACGCTGTGCGGATGGACCGTCAACGCAGATCCCATCTCGCGCACGCCGCCCATCCGATCGCCGCCCCGATCGCCGACGAGTCGGTGGCCCGACTGCTCGACCGGGCGGTGGCGGACGAGGCCGACCGCGCCCTCGACCTCGGCTGCGGGGGTGGCGAATGGCTGCGGCGGCTGCTGGTCCGCTATCCGTGGATGCGCGCCGAGGGGGTGGACATCCACACCGCGGCCCTGGAGCAGGCACGTGAGGGCGCGGAGGAATCCGAGGTCGCGGACCGGCTGATCCTCCATGAGATGGACGCCGCGGTCTTCGCCTCGGCGCACCGCTTCGACGTGGTGCTGAGCGTCGGCGCCGCGCACGCCTTCGGCGGCCTGCTGCCCACGCTCGCGGCGGCGCGCGAACTCCTCACCCCGGACGGCCATGTCCTGGTGGGCGACGGCTTCTGGGAGCGCGAACCCGACGCCGCCGCCCTCTCCGCGCTGGGCGCCACGTGGGACGACTACGCGGATCTCGCGACCACCGTGGACCGTGTCGTCGCGGACGGCTGGACGCCGGTCTACGGCCACGTCAGCACGGCCGGGGAGTGGGACGACTACGAGTGGTCCTGGACCGGCTCCCTGTCCCGCTGGGCCCTGGACCACCGCGAGGAACCCGACGCCCTGGACGCCTTCAAGGCCGCCGCCGAGCACCGCTCCCAGTGGCTTTCCGGCTACCGCGGCACGCTGGGCTTCGTCACGCTCGTGCTGCGACGGAGTCCCTGAGCGCCAGGGTGACGTCGGTGCCTACGCCGCTTCGTGGGCGGTGAGCGTCACGTGTGCGTCGGCCTCGTCAATGGCGATGTTCAACGACGCGTTCAGTCCCTTCGCCAGCTTCGCCAGAAGGGGCAATGTGGGCACCGTGTCGGAACCCTCGATCCGGGAGATCTTGGCCTGGGTCAACCCGGTACGGGCGGCCAGTTCGGTCTGGGACAGCCCCAGCTCCATACGGCGGTCGTAGACGACTTTGGCCAGTGCCATGGACAGGCGGTGCTCCTGACGCTCCTGCTCGACCTCGGCGGACTCCTGGTACCCCTCGGCAAGCTTCCGCTCGCTCGCCCGCTTCCAGCGGCTGTGCAACGCGTCGTTCATGTCGTGCACGATATTCGCGCCATGGGCAACGCGGTGTGCTCATCCGCAAGAGGGGCGTTGTCAGTGGTCGGTGCGACCATCGCGGTATGTGTGCAGAGAGCTCGACCACCGCTTACTGGGATGCCGCCGCCGCGGGCTTCGACGATGAGCCGGACCATGGGCTGCGTGACCCGGCCGTGCGGGAGGCGTGGGCCGGGCGGTTGCGGGGGTGGTTGCCCGGGCGGGCCGCGGATGTGCTTGACCTCGGGTGCGGCACGGGGAGCCTCGCGCTGCTCGCGGCCGAGTGGGGGCATCGGGTGACGGGGGTCGATCGGTCGCCGCGCATGGTCGAGCTGGCGCGGGCGAAGCTGGCCGGGACGGGGGCCAGTGTGCTCGTCGGGGACGCGGCGGAGCCGCCCGTGGGGGAGGGGCGGTTCGATGTCGTGCTGGTGCGGCACCTGCTGTGGATGCTGCCGGATCAGCGGGCGGTGCTGCGGCGTTGGGTGCGGCTGCTGCGGCCGGGCGGGCGGCTGGTGCTGATCGAGGGCCGGTGGGGCGAGGCCGAGCCCGTCGGGCTGACCGCCGCCGAGCTGTCCGCGCTGGTCGGGCCGTTGACGGAGCGGCTGTCGGTCGAGCAGCTCGCACCGGACGCGGCGCTGTGGGGGCGGGCCGTGCACGACGAGCGGTATGCCCTGGTGGCCGATCTCGCGCCGGTTCGGCGGCATCGGGAGATCGTCGATGTGCATCTGATCCTGCGCCGGGGCGGGGACGTCCTCCTCGCCCGACGCGCGAACACGGGCTATGCGGATGGGCTGCTCCACGCCCCGTCCGGGCATGTCGAGGACGGCGAGGACGTGCGTGCCGCGATGGTGCGGGAGGCGGCCGAGGAGATCGGGATCAGCCTTGCCCCGGACGAGGTGCGGGCGGTGCTTGTGCTGCAGCACAAGGCGCCGACCGGCGACGCCCGTACGGGGTGGTTCTTCGAGGCGGAGCTGGGGGAGCGAGGGGACGGCGGGCGCGAGCCGGTGAATCGGGAGCCCGAGAAGTGTTCCGAGCTGGGCTGGTTCCCGCTGGGCGCGTTGCCGGACGACATGGTGGCGTACTGCCGCGCGGGCCTCGAGGCGTATCGCGCGGGGCACCGCTTCGCCCTCCACTGGCATGAGCCCGACGACCCCATCGCGTACGCCCCCGAGGGGCCCGACCGGCTGACCCCGCTCTGACGCTCAAAGATTATGGGACGTTGTCCCGTTTCGTTAGACTCGGCCGCGGAGGGAGGGTGCGGTGAACGACAACGATCGAGACGCGGAGCGCGCGGCCCGGCCCAAGCGGGCGGACGCGCGGCGCAACGAGAAGGCGCTGCTCGAAGCCGCCGCCGCGGTGTTCGTCAGCTCGGGCGTGGAAGCGCCGATACGCGATATCGCGGCCAAGGCCGGTGTCGGGACGGCCACGATCTACCGCCACTTCCCGACCCGAGCCGACCTCATCGTCGCCGTCTACCGGCACCAGGTCGAGGCCCTGGCGGAGGCCGGTCCCGCCCTGCTGGCGAGCGGCGAGACCCCGCACGCCGCCCTGGGCCAGTGGATCGACCTCTTTGTCGACTTCCTGGTCACCAAGCACGGCCTCGCCGCCGTGTTCCAGTCCGACGACCCCTGCTTCGACCCCCTGCACTCGTACTTCATCGACCGGCTCCTGCCCGTCTGCACGCAGCTGCTCGACGCCGCGGTCGCGTCGGGCGAGATCCGCTCCGGCCAGGACGCCTATGAGCTGATGCGCGGCGTCGGCAGCCTCTGCGCGGGGGCCGGCAACAGCTCGCGCTACGACGCGCGCCACCTCGTCGGGCTGCTCATCGCGGGGCTGCGCCAATCGCGCTGACGCGCGCTGAGGCGGTTACGCCGCGAGCTGCCCTACCCAGCGCCACTCCGTGGCCGCCGGTTCCTCGCCGCCGGTTCGTGGCCGAACCACCTTCCCCCGATTTCCGCGGCTCGTGGGCTGGATCACCGGGGCCATGCGCCGCCCCTCGGCCTGGCACACAATGGATGCCACAAACACCGTCCCGCCCCCACGCCCCAGGAGCCCCGACGTGGCCTTGCAGATCACCCTCGACCAGGACGCGGCGACCGCCCCCTTCGAGCAGATCCGCGAGCGGATCGCCGAGCTGGCCCGCTCCGGCGCGCTTCCCGTGGGCTACAAGCTGCCCACCGTGCGCGGCTTCGCCGAGGAGCTGGGGCTGGCGGCGAACACCGTCGCCAAGGCGTACCGGGCCCTGGAGGCGGACGGTGTGATCGAGACCCGCGGCCGCCACGGCACCTTCATCGCGGCGGCGGGCGACGCGACCCTGCGCCGGGCCGCCGAGGCCGCCCAGACCTACGCCCAGCGGGCGCGGCGGCTGGGCCTGGACCGCGCGGCCGCCCTCGCCACCGTCGAGGACGCCCTGCGCGCGGTCTACGGCGACTCCGCCTGACATGCTGTCCCCCATGACCAGCGCGCTGCCCAACCCCCTGACCGGCCGTACGACCAGCCGCAAAGCCCTCGTCCGGCGCCCCAGCCCCCGCCTCGCCGACGGGCTCGTCACCCATATCGACCGCACCCCGGTCGACCCCGCGCTGGCACTGCGGCAGTGGGAGGTCTACGTCGTGGCGCTGCGCGCGCACGGCTGGGAGACGGTCGAGCTGCCCGCGCTGGACGACTGCCCGGACGGGGTGTTCGTCGAGGACACCATGGTCGTCCACCGGAACGTCGCGGTGATCGGCCGCCCCGGAGCCGAGTCCCGCAGGCCCGAGACCGCGACCGCCGAGGAGGCCGTGACGGACCTCGGCTGCTCGCTGAACCGGATCCGCGAGCCGGGGACGCTGGACGGCGGAGACGTCCTGAAGATCGGCGACACCCTCTACGTGGGGCGCGGCGGACGCACCAACGGCGACGGCATCCGCCAGCTGCGCGCCGCGCTGGAGCCGCTGGGCGCGCGGGTGGTGGCCGTACCGGTCAGCAAGGTGCTCCACCTGAAGTCGGCGGTCACCGCGCTGCCGGACGGCACCGTCATCGGCTATCCGCCCCTCGTCGACGACCCGGCCGCGTTCCCCCGCTTCCTCCCCGTCCCCGAGGAGTCCGGCGCCCATGTGGTGCTGCTCGGCGGCGGCAAGCTGCTGATGGCGGCGAGCGCGCCGCGCAGCGCCGAGCTGTTCGCCGACCTCGGCTATGAGCCGGTGCCGGTGGACATCAGCGAGTTCGAGAAGATGGAGGGCTGTGTGACCTGCCTGTCCGTACGGCTGCGGGAGCTGTACGGCTGACGTAGGGCGGGGGAGCTGTGCAGCTGACGTAGGGCTGCGGGAGCTGTATGGCTGACGTAGGGCTGGGGGAGCTGTACGGCTGACATAGGGCTGCAAGAGCCGTACGCCTGCGCAGCCGGGCAGCCGCGCAGCCCCCTCGGCGTACGGCGTCTCAGAGGTACAGCCCCGCGTTCGACTCCCCCGACTGCGACGGCACGGCGGGCGGCCGGGTGCCGCGCCGCAGCGCGTACAGCTCCGCGAGCGTCGCCCCGTCCCGCCCGATCACACCTTCCCGGTCGTCGACCTCCCCACCGAGCCAGTCCACCGCCTCCGACCGCGTCAGCTTGCCGACCTCGATCCGGGCCAGGCACCGGCCGGGCCGGACCACCGCCGGATGCAGCCGCTCCAGGTCCTCGTTGGTGGTCACCCCGACCAGCACATTGCGGCCCTGGCCGAGCAGACCGTCCGTCAGGTTCAGCAACCGGGAGAGCGCCTGACCCGCGGTGTGCTTGGCCTCGCCGCGGATCAGCTCGTCGCAGTCCTCCAGGAGCAGCAGCCGCCAGCGCCCCTTGGCCGTGCCGTCGTCCTCGCCGATCGCGATGTCCATCAGATAGCCCACGTCGGTGAACAGCCGCTCCGGGTCCAGGACGCAGTCCACCTGGCACCAGTCCCGCCAGGAGCGGGCCAGGGTGCGCAGCGCCGAGGTCTTGCCGGTGCCGGGCGGGCCGTGCAGCAGCAGGAGGCGGCCGGCGATGTCGTCCGGGGTGACCTTCATCAGCCCGTCCATGGCCTCGGCGACCGGCGCCGTGTAGTTGTCGCGGATCTCCTCCCAGGTCCCGGCCGAGATCTGCCGCGTGGTGCGGTGCGGGCCGCGCCGCGGCGAGACGTACCAGAAGCCCATCGCCACGTTCTCCGGCTGCGGCTCCGGCTCGTCCTCCGCGCCGTCCACGGCCTGGTGCAGCACCTTCTCGGCCAGGTCGTCCTCGACGGCGGTCACGGTCACATCGGCCCCCCGGTTCCACCGGGAGATCAGCAGGGTCCAGCCGTCGCCCTCGGCGAGCGTCGCGCTGCGGTCGTCGTCACGGGCCGCGCGCAGCACGGTCGCGGACGGCGGCAGCAGCGTCGCGCCCGACCTCACCCGGTCGACGGAGTGACTGCGGGCGTACGGCTGCTCGCCGGTCGCGAAGCGCCCCAGGAAGAGCGCGTCGACGACATCCGACGGCGAATCGCTGTCATCGACGTTCAGCCGGATGGGAAGGGACTTTTCGGCGGGTGTCGTAGGCAGGGTCTGCCTCCTGAGAACGGGGGGCCCGGTGCGTCGGTCAGCGCACCCGCCCCCATGATCCAGGACGGAGGGCGAGGGCGCACCAAGGTTTGTGGCCGTTTACCGAGCTGTTCCACGGAAGCCCACCGGAATGGGGGCGTTCACGGATACTCTCACCCGTTGTGGGGCACTGAGCGCTCCGCTGCAAGTGCCACGATGCGTCGTCGGCCGTCCGCGGCGCCGTGTTCAGCCCTGACGTCGTGTCATGCGTCGCCGCCGCGCGAGGCGGGTGCAGAGCGTCGGCACCAGGATCAGCAGGCTCACGGCCCCCACCGCCGCCACCCCGCCGCGCGCCGACCACATCCGCAGCGCCAGCAGCGCCTCCGCCACCAGCAGATCCAGCGCGAGCGCGCCCGCCACCGCCAGCACCGGGCGGATCAGCGCGTCCAGCCCGCGCAGGGCGCTGCCTATGGCCAGCGCGGGCGCCGCGAGCAGGAAGAACAGCGTGAACGGTGCCCGCAGCGGTGAGTGGACGTCGGCCAGCGCGAGTGCCGCGCCGAGGGCCGCGATGCCGACCGCGGCGCTCACGATCACCGGCAGCGAATCCCCGCCCGCCGGTCTGTTGTCAGTGATGGTATGCATTGGCGACTTTGCCCCCCGAAGCGCCGGATGCCGGGCTTCAATGTCGCGCAGTCGACGGATGCCGTCAAGACGGGGAAAGGGCGCGAACGCGCGCCGTGGCGGGCGGCCGGTTGAGCCCTCATCAGGGCTGGTCGCGCGGTGTGCGCCGGGGCTTTCCGGCGGGGTCTTCGGGCGGTGTGTTCGGGTGTCGCGTGGTGACTCATCCGGATTCCGTCCGACCTATGGACGTATCAGCCACGTATCGAAAGATTTTTGCCAACTACCCGCATAGATCGGCCGGTTGCGCGGGATGACATATCCATGTCACATCGCTGCAATCGATCCCCGCGACGTGACTGACGGTTTCGAACGCGATTGCCCATTTTTCGGGCTATCGCGCCTCACATCGGCACAGCAGTGATCCTGCTAGGGAGATCGAATGAAACTGTCCAGACTCACGGCGACGATGGGTGCGTTCGTCGTCGGTGCCGTCCTCGCCCTCACCGGGGCCGGCGCGGCCCAGGCCAACGAGAACAGCGCGGGCCCCGCCTATGTGGCGCTGGGCGACTCCTACTCATCCGGCGTCGGCGCGGGCAGCTACGACGGCGCCAGCGGCAGCTGTAAGCGCAGCAGCAAGGCGTACCCCGCGCTCTGGGCCGCCTCGCACGCCCCCTCGAGCTTCAACTTCACCGCCTGTTCCGGCGCCAGGACCGGCGATGTGCTGAACAACCAGCTCGGCCCGGTGAACTCCGGCACCGGCCTCGTCTCCATCTCCATCGGCGGCAATGACGCGGGCTTCGCCGACATCATGACCACCTGTGTGCTGCAGTCCGAGTCCACCTGCGTCAACGCGGTCAACAACGCCAAGAACTTCGTCCAGAACACCCTGCCCGGCAAGCTGGACCAGGTCTACAACGCCATCAGCGCCAAGGCCCCTTCCGCGCATGTCGTCGTCCTCGGCTACCCGCGGTTCTACAAGCTGGGCGGCTCCTGCATCGTGGGCCTCAGCGAGACCGAGCGCGCCGCGATCAACAGCGGCGCCGATCTCCTCAACTCCGTCACCGCCAAGCGCGCGGCCGACCACGGCTTCAGCTTCGGCGACGTCACCACGACCTTCACCGGGCATGAGATCTGCTCCGGCAGCGCCTGGCTGAACAGCGTCACCCTCCCCATCGACGAGTCCTACCACCCCACCGCCGCCGGCCAGTCCGGTGGCTACCTCCCGGTCTTCAGCTCAGCCGCCTGACCCGCGCGCGTCACCACTCGCAGGGGAGGAGGCCCCGTCCGCCGGGGCCTCCTCGCGGGTCGTGGCGTCCGTCCGGGCCTTGTCGCCGCCGAACGCGAGCGTCTTCCGGCGTCTTCCGGCCCGGATCGGACACCTCAGCCGAGCGTGGTTGCCGCCCCCCTCAACACCAATCCGCACCCCAGCGCGAGGACGACGGCGGCGGTTCCGACGGGCGAGGCGCGGCGCACCGCCCCCAACAGCCGGTCGATCCGGCCCCCGGACCCCTTGCGCGCCGCCAGCCGTTCCGTGGCCCGCACGCCCAGGCGCACCGCGGCGAACCCGGCCAGCGTGAGCGTCAGCGCCAGCCCGAGCCCGTACGCCACGACCAGCACGAAGCCGAACCACGCCTGGCCCAGCGCGGCCGCGCCGACGAGCACGATGACGGCGGAGGGACTGGGCACCATGCCCCCGGCGAACCCGAGCAGCAGCGTGCCGCGCAGGGTGGGGCGCACCTCGTGGGTGTGGGTGTGACCGTCGCCGTGGTCGTGGGTGTGCGTATGGGCGTTCGCGTGGTCGTGGGTGTGCGGGTGCGCGTGGCCGTGTGCGTGATCGTGGTCAGGTGCGTGGCCGTGATCGTGGCTGTGGTCATGGCCGTGTTCATGGCCGTGGTGATGGGCGTGCACGTGCCGACGGCGGCGCAGCGCCTTGCGGAGCAGTCCCGCCCCGGCCACCGCCACCAGCACACCGCTCGCGATGCCCAGCCACGAGATCACCGAGGGGGCGGCCGCCGAACCCGCCGTGACCAGCAGCCCCAGCGCGAACACACCCAAGGTGTGGGTGACCGTCACCGACGCGCCCAGCGCCAGTACGTCGCGCAGCGCGCTGCGCCCGCCCGCCGCGGCGGCCGCCGCCATCATCGTCTTGCCGTGGCCGGGGGCCAGGGCGTGCATCGCGCCCAGCAGAACGGCGGTGGCGAAGGCCGTGAGGGCGAAGCCGAAGGTGATGTCGTGGCGCGCCACCATCGAGGTGAGCGCCTGCGTCCACCGGTCCACCCCGCGCGGCAGCACCGACGAGCCCACCGCGTCGTCCCGGTCGGACTCCGCCGCGCTCGCGAGCGCGGGGCCGCCCGCCTCGACCTTCAGCGCGGCCGACCGCTGGTCGGACGGCGAGGAGAGCTGCCCCGCCGGGTAGCGGACCAGCCGGTGGGAGGCGGAGGTCTTGGGGACGTTGGCATCGGTGAGCGTCATACGGTCGCCCTGCGCCGTCACCTCCCGCCAGCCGGGGCCCGTACCGATGTCGCGCGGGCGATAGGCGACCGTGGCCCGTTCGCCGTGGCCCAGCGCGGCCGTGAGGCGGCACTCGACCCGCAGCGTCGGCAGCCCGGCCTGGCCGGGGCGCTGACGGGCCTGGGCACGCCCGGCGCGTACGGGCACCTCGCGCCCGTCGACCGTCAGCCGCGCCCCCTCCGCCGCGCTCGCGCACCGCCGCGCCGCCCACGCCCCCAACTCCCGCCCGGACAGCGCGTCGTCGCCGTCGCGGTCGATCTCCGGCTTCGCCTGGGCGGCGGGGATCTCGGCGAGGTCCTCGACATGGTCGACCCGCAGCGTCCCCGGGGTGACCACGAGCCCGTCGTAACGGTTGACGGTGAAGTTCCCCAGCGGATGCGCCTCGGCACTCCCGACAGGCAACACCACCATCCCAACGGCCCCCACCAGCACCCCAACGCACGCCCACCGCCATCGGGCGCGCCGCCCGGGGTTCGCGGTTTCGCTGGTGCGCTTTCGGGGGCGGGGGGCTGAGGGCCGGCCCTCGGTTTGCGAAGCGGCCGCGAGCCGCCAACGGGCGCGTCGCCCAGGGCCCTGGGTTTCGTCGGCGCGGCTTCGGGGGCGGAGCGCCGGGCGGGAGGCCGGGGGCCGGTCTCCGGTTGGGGAAGGGGCCGCGAGCCGCCATCGGGTCCGCGGCCCAGGGCTCTGGGTTCCGTCGGTGGGGCTGTGGGGGCGGAGCCCCAGGCGGGAGGCCAGGTGGCGGATCCGGGGCTTGGCTCCGGTTCGGGGAGGGGCGGGGCGGGGGGGCGTCATCGGGCGGCCTCCAGTTCCTTCAGCGCCGCCTTCGCCGCCCGCGCGCCCGTGGGGGAGAAGCCCGGGTTGAGGTCGAGCGCGGCCTTCAGATGGCGGCGCGCCGGTCCGTCGTCGCCGAGGGACTTCTCGATGACGCCCCGGTGGTAGAGGAACGCCGCGTTGCGGTAGCCCGGTCCGGCGGCGCGCTCGGCGTACTCCAGGGCCTCCTCGTCCTTGCCGTTGCGGTGCAGGGCCCAGGCCAGCGCGTCGGCGGTGTGGACGGTCCGCCGCCGGTCCCATTCGGCGCGGGCCGCCTTCAGCGCCTCCTTCACATCGCCGTGGTCGGCCGCGACCAGCGCGCTGTCCAGGTCGGTCGCCACGCCGTTGGCCCGTGCGAGCGCGATCCAGGTGTCGACCACCGCGTACTGCCCACGCGCCTTGGAGCGGTCGCCCCGCGCCTCGTACGCCTCGCCCAGCGCCGCGAGCTCGGCGGGCAGCGGATAGCGCCGTACGACCGCCTCCAGATCGCGGATCCCCGCCTTCTGGCGGCCTTCCGCGACCGATGTGCGGCCCTGCCCCTCCAGCGCCGGGAGATAGCCGGGGACGGCGCGCAACGCGGTGTCGTACGCGCGCCGCGCGGTGTCGTACTCGCCCTGGTTCCAGGCCAGTTGGCCGAGCGCCGTCGAGACGTAGGCGATATCGCTGGGCGAGGTGGCGGAGTCCTGGGCGCGCAGCAGCACCCGGCGCGCCCCGGCCGGGTCGCCGCGCAGTTCGAGGACGTAGGCGAGGCGGGTGAAGACGGGGATGCCGGGGCGCAGGGCGTCGGCCTTCTTGGCGGCCGTGTACGCGTCCTCGTAGCGGCCCAGTTCGACGAGGGCGTCCACCCGCACGGCCAGCGCCCCCTGGCTGTAGGAGTTCACCTTCAGGGCCTTGTCGGCGTCGCGCAGCGCGCCCCGGAAGTCATGGCGGGCGGCCGCGAGCGAGGCGCGCCCGGCGAGCGCCACGTCGTTGTCGCGCGGCTGGAGGGACAGGGACCGGGCGAACGCCTTGTCCGCCTGCGGATAGCGGGTGGGGTCGCCGCTGGTCCTGGCCTGTTCGACATAGGCCGAGCCGAGACCGGCCCAGCTCTCCGCGTCCTTCGGCTCACCGCGCAGATGGGTCTGCATCGCGTCGATCTGCCGGGCGAGGCCGTCGCCGCTGAGCTGCTCGTACCGCGCGGCGGCCGGGTGCACCGCGCGGGCGGCGTCCTGGCCACCGCCGGAGCCGCCCGGCCCGTCCGAGGCGTCGATCACGATCGAGGCGGCGGTCAGCCCGGCCGCGAGCGCGAACACCACGGCCGCGGTCCGGGCCGTAGGGGTGAGGAATGGCCGAAGAGCCATGGTGACAGCTGCCTTTCGAGATGAGCGCGAACCCAGCGGAACGGGACGGACGAACGGATGAGGAGGAGCCTGGGCGCGGCCGCCGCGCGGGTTTCGGCGGGGCCGCGCCCGGTGGTACGGGCCCGATGGCACTCGTGGTTCAGTGCCGGCGCACGCGCGGACCCCGCCGGCGCGACCGCATCCAGAGGAATCCGAGACCCAGCAGCAACACGGCCCCGCCACCGGCCGCCGCGGACCCGGCCAGCATCATGTTGTCGTCGGAGGAGGAACCGACGCCCGAGCCGCCGTTCAGCAGCGACTGCCCGGCGCTCTTCGAGACGGCCTTGGCGTCCGAACCGGAGCTGGGCAGCGCCAGATACGGGAAGGAGCCGCCGAACTTCTGGTCGTTCTCGTCCACCGCGTCGCCCAGGTCGTTCTTCTTGCCGAGCAGCTCGCCCTCCATGGCCTGGAGCGCGATGTCCAGGACGTCGTCGGAGAGCCTGCGGCCGTTGGGGAAGCCCGCGTTGTCACCGTCCAGGACGCCCAGCCGCTTGGGGCTGCCGCTGGGTTCGATGGAGGTGTTGAGCCGCAGTTCCTCGGCGGGGCGGACGTTCGGCGGCTGGTTGAGCTTGGGCACACCGGTGAGGAACGCCTGCACCAGGTCGTCGCGCGGGGTGTCCGGCGCCTTGATCTTGTAGATCTGCTCGATCAGCTTGGGGAGTTCGGGGTCCTGGACGAACTTCAGGAACTGCCCGTCGTCCCACGGCGCCGAGGCGTTGAACTTGTCCTTGTCCTTGCGCGGGATGACCACCTCGTTGACCAGCGGGCTGCCGAGCCGGGAGACCTGGGTCCAGTCGCCGTCGGCGGTCTGGCGGTGGGTGGTGGCCCAGACGCCGATCACCGGCTGGTCCTTGGACTCGGTCAGCGCCGACGTCGGCACCTGGAGGGCCATCGACTGGACGTTGTAGCCCTTGAGGGTGTCGTTTCCGACCTCGGACATGTCGCCGCCGTACAGCAGGTCGAAGACGCGCAGATCGAGGAAGAACGGGTCGTCGGCCTGACCGGCGAAGGCGGTCGAGCCCCCGCTGTAGCCGATCTTGCGCACTGACTGGTCGCGGAGCTTGGAGTAGTCGGGCATGGACGCCTTGCCGACGTTCGACGGCGCGACCGGCAGATCGCTGCCCAGCTTGGCGCGGGCGACGGCCTTCTGGTTCTTCAGCTTGATGACTTCGAGGTCGTATGTCTGGGTGAAGTTGAGGGTGGCGTCCTCGATCGAGTTCACCGGCCCGGTGTTGTAGAGGAACGTGTCGCCGTTCTTGAGGTGGTCCTTGAAGGTCCACCGGAAGAGCAGATCGCCCTGGCCGTCGCCGTCGTTGTCGACGTGCAGGTCGTAGCGGGCGTCATGGGCGAACTTGTAGAAGTTGGGGCCGCCCGCGGGATCCTGGAACGGCAGCACATTGACGACCATCGTGGTCGTGTCCGGCTTGTCCGGGCTGACGAACGCGTAGACGTCCGTGGCGTCGTACTGCGGCTGACCGGAGATCAGCGGCGCCTCGCGGTGGCTCGAGGCCTGCGCCGTCCCGGGCTGCAGTACGGCCACTCCGGCGGCCGTGAGCCCGCCGGCGGCCAGTGCGCAGCTGACCAGCGCGGCCAAGCTCTTGGTGATTGCGGTCATCCTGTAGGTCCTTCGCACGCTTGTTGGAAGCAGTCCTTCATGCGGCTATTCGGACCCGGCGAACGGATGGATTGGTCGGCCCGGGAATTTGTTTGCGCGTGATAGGTATCGTCAACACCCTTGACTCGGTGGTGAATCCGGAACCTGGGATGCGTGGGTGACGGCTCGGGGAGGTAGGGTTACTCTGCCCGGGGCGGGTGCCCTCGTACGGGTGGGGAGTGTCATGGAGCAGATAACGGTAAGGAGCAGGCCGCGAGTGCCTGCGATCAACTGCGGAAGCGGTGCGTCCAGTGCGCGCCTCGAGCGCCATCTCGCGGTGATGGGCGGGCCTGCCGTCCCGCAGCGGGAGGCGGAGAGCGCGGCGGTGCTGATGCAGGAGCTGACCGCGCGCGACCACGCGCGCGCGAAGAACAACCGGGGTGCGCGGGTGTCGCTGTTCGCGCCGCTGCGCCGGTTGCGCCGTTCGCTGTTCGGCAACCACGGCTGACCCGGCCGGCCCGTAGGCGTCTTCGTCGTCATCCCGGGCAGGCACGGGGTCAACCGGTTCGCTCCAGCCGGTGAGTCCGTGCTGTGATCCACCCCACGCCGCTGTCGCCGTGGGATGCCGACGAGAGGCCACGACCGGCCGCCATGGCCGCTGTGCGGCCGTGGCCGAGGGGTGCGCCCGGCTCCAGAGGTAGCTCGGCTGCGGAGTCCGCCCGGTCGTGAGGGACGCGGGCTGAGCGCGGGCGGGTCCGGAGAAGGCACGCCCAGGGCAAGCACCCCCACACGCCCAGGGCAGGCGAGCCCACGGAAGACAGGCCCCGAGCGGGCGGGCCCGGAGAAGCCAGGACCAGGCCGGGCAGGCCCGGAGCGGGCGGCAGGCGGGATCAGAGCAGGGCGCTCAGAGCAGCGCGAACTGCCCCTCCGGGCCCTCCTCGTGGTGGTCCAGTACGGACGCCGGGCGCCGGGCCGCGCCGGGCACCGGCAGCACCCCCGCCCCCCGCAGCTCCGCCGCGTCGATCAGCGCGCCGTCCGCCACCCGGTCGGCGAGGGCCCGCAGCTCCGGGCGCAGCTCGGCGAGCAGCGCCAGCACCGTGATCAGCTCCAGCAGCTCCGAGGTCCACGCGGACGGCCAGCCCGCCGGGCCGATCGCCTCCAGCGTGCCCGGCTCCCGCGCGGCGGTGCGCTGCTCGAACCAGGTCTCCAGCACCCGTACCCCGCCCGCCTGGAAGTCCCATGCGCCCTGGGGGACGGGGGAGATACGGCCCTCGCCCAGCAGCAGGGCCTCCTCGTCCGGGTCGTAGTCCAGGGAGTCCGGCAGCCCGCTCGACGGAAGCGCGGCACGGACATAGGGGCGCCGGCCACCCGGCATGCGCGGGCGTTCACCACTGTGCGCCCCGCGCGTATGCAGCCACAGCGCACGGCGGCCCAGCTCCACGCCCGCTTCCCACAGCTCGGGGTCGGCGGTCAGGGGTACGGCGCAGGGCGCGCCGCGCGCCGTGGCGGCGGTCCACGCCAGGAAGTCCTCCGCGGTCACCGGGCGGCCGAGCCGCGTGATGAGGTGGTCCAGCAGCCCGGGCGCGAGATTGGGCTCCTGCCCGCCGGGGCGGCGGTAGAGCGGACGGATCCGGCCGGGGCGGCCCGCGGGGGAGTGGCCGTCCGGCAGCAGCGCGGAGAAGGCGAGCACCGGGTCCGGATCCGGTCCCGCGGCCTCGATGACATGGATCTGCCGGTCGTCCGCCACCCGCCACAGCTCGGGGCGGGCGGCGTCGATCAGCCGGTGATCCGGGATCAGCCACTGCTGGTCGAAGGGCCCGTGCGCGATCCGTACCGGCTCGGGGCACGGCCCGTCCTCGCGCGCCAGCCGGGCGGTGGAGGTGGCCTGGCCGGGCAGCTGCGGTACGGAGCTGTGCACCGTACGGGCGCGGGTCGGCCGGAACAGCGCGGCCCGCGCTGCCTCGTCCTCGGCCCGGGTCAGCCGCTCCCAGCGTGCCCCGAGCGAGGCCGCGTCCGGTGCCATGACCCAGGTCCGGCCGAGCCGCAGCGGCCCCACGGACCACGGCATCAGGTCCCCCAGCGGCGGCGCCTCACGTTCTCCCACGCCCGGCATGGTATCGATGCCGCCCTGTCCTTCCAGGGGGCTGCCCGACGTTCCAGGGGGCTACCCGACGTCGTCGTCCGTCGCCGCTCCGGTGGCTGACCGGCTGGGATCTTTCCCCTCCCCGCCCCTTCCCGACACCTGACGACATGCGGCTCCGCCGCGTGGGGGGCTCCGCCCCTGGACCCCGGACGCCCTTCGGGCGTGTCCTCAAGCTCCCCCAGCTACCGCTGGGAGGTGCCCCCTGACGGGCTGAAATCAGCCCCTCCGGCGTTTGAGGAGCGGGGTCTGGGGCGGAGCCCCAGTTGTGGGAAGGGGCGGGGAGGGGAACAGCCTGCCGCAGGCGTACGCGTACTGTCGGGCACCCTCTAGTCGGCTTCGACCGTCACCGAGAACGAGAAGCGGTCGCCCCGGTAGTGGATGCGGGCCACGTCCACCACGCGGCCGCTCTCGTCGTAGGTCACCCCCGTGTAGTGCAGGATCGGGCTGAGCAGCGGGACCTGGAGCAGCCGGGAGGTCTCGGGGTCGGCGAGGCGGGCCTCCACCGTGTCCGTGATCCGGCTGATCCGCACCCCCACCGCGTCCCGCAGCACCTTCGTCATCGGCCAGCGGGTGAGGTCCGCGAGGTCGATGCGGTCGGCCAGCTCGGGGCGGACCAGGTTCTCCGCCCAGTTGGTGGGCTCGCCGCCGCGGCCGTCCCGGCGCAGCCGGCGGTAGGCGGTCGCCTCGTCCAGGTCCGGGAAGTACTCCGCGAGTTCCGCCGGCACCGGCGCCGGGCCGTGCTCCAGCACCGTCGTCCGCTCACCCGACTGCTGGGCCACGATCGCGTCCACCGACCCCAGCAGCCGCACCGGCGCGGCCCGCCGGGCGCTCGGCTCGATGAAGGTGCCGCGGCGCCGGTGGCGGCTGATGAGCCCCTCGGTCTCCAGCTCCTTGAGCGCCTGCCGCATGGTGAGCACGCTGACCCCGTAGTGCTCGGCGAGCCGGTCCTCGGTCGGCAGCCGCAGCGGATCGTGCGGGGCCCGCCCGAGTATCGAGGCCCGCAGCGACTGCGACACCTGGTACCACAGCGGCAACTTGCGGTTGAGGGCGAGGGAGTCGGGGGCGAAGGTGGTCACACGGTCTCCGGTGGGCGGCGGCAACGGCGGCGTTGCCGCAACGGCGGCGTTCTCAGCGGCGACGGCGGCGTTCAGCGGCAACGGCGGCGTTCAGGGGCGGAAATGGCGTTCCAGACCCTGCCATACGTCGTCATAGCGCCCCTGGAGGTGGTCCGCCTCCAGCGCCTGCCGGGTGGCCGTGACCGGCCAGCGCGTCTCGAACATGAAGGCCAGCCCGTCGTCCAGCTTGTGCGGCGCCAGCTCGGCCGCGCTCGCCCGCTCAAAGGTCTCATGGTCCGGGCCGTGCGCGGACATCATGTTGTGCAGCGAGCCACCGCCGGGTACGAAGCCCCCGGCCCCGCCGGTCTTCGCGTCGTACGCGCCCTCGATCAGCCCCATGTACTCGCTCATCACATTGCGGTGGAAGTACGGCGGCCGGAAGGTGTCCTCGCCGACCAGCCAGCGCGGGGCGAAGACCACGAAGTCCACGCCCGCGAGGCCTGGGGTGTCGGAGGGCGAGGTGAGCACCGTGAAGATGGACGGGTCCGGGTGGTCGTAGCTGATGGTGCCGAGCACATTGAAGCGGCGCAGGTCGTACACGTACGGCACATGGGTGCCGTGCCAGGCGACCACGTCCAGCGGCGAGTGGTCGTAGGTGGCGGCCCACAGATTGCCGCAGAACTTGTTGACCACCTCCACCGGGCGCTCCACGTCCTCGTACGCCGCGACCGGGGCGAGGAAGTCGCGGGGATTCGCCAGCCCGTTGGCGCCGATCGGGCCGAGGTCGGGGAGGGTGAAGGGGCGGCCGTAGTTCTCGCACACATAGCCGCGCACGGACGGCTCCAGCGGCTCCACCCGGAACCGCACCCCGCGCGGGATCAGCGCCACATGCCCCGGCTCGGCGCGCAGCAGGCCGAACTCGGTGTGCAGCAGCAGCCCGCCCCGCTCGGGGACGATCAGCAGCTCGCCGTCCGCGTCGCTGAACACCCGGTCGGTCATGGGCGCGTTGGCGGCGTAGAGGTGGATGGCCATGCCCGCGCGCTGGGTGGCGTCGCCGTTGCCGCCCAGCGTCCACAGCCCGGCCAGGAAGTCGGTGCCCTCCGGCGGCTCCGGCAGCGGGTCCCAGCGCAGCCGGTTGGGGTCGGGCGCGGCCTCGGTGAAGGGCGCCCCGCGCAGCGCGCCGCTGTCGATCCGGGTGAACGGCGGATGGGCGGCGGAGGGCCGGATGCGGTACAGCCAGGAACGCCGGTTGGTGGCGCGCGGCTCGGTGAAGGCGCTGCCGCTCAGCTGCTCCGCGTAGAGCCCGAGCGGTGCGCGCTGGGGGGAGTTGCGGCCGATGGGCAGTGCGCCGGGCACGGCCTCACTGCTGTGCTCATTGCCGAAACCGGAGGCGTAGACCAGCTCTTCCGCCGTCTTGCGCGCCCGCTCGATCCCCTGCTCGTGTCCTCGCTGACCGCCGTGCTGATCGCTGTGCTGATCGCCGTGCCGGATCCCCGTGCCGTCGCCCATCGCGCGCTCCCACCGCTCCGCCGCACACCACTGGTTTCCCCTGGATTCCTATGTCAGACGATAGGAATCGAAACCCGGGCTCGTCAATGATCGGGCAGGATGGTGGCGTGCCCATACCGCCCCTCCGCCGCCATCCGGTCCAACGCCGCAGCGCCGAGCGCCTCGGCCGGATCCTCGACGCGTGTGCCGAACTCCTCGACGAGATCAGCTACGAAGAGCTGAGCACCCGGGCCGTCGCCGAGCGCGCCAACGTGCCCATCGGCTCGGTCTACCGCTTCTTCTCCAACAAGCGCGCGATGGCCGAGGCCCTGGCCCACCGCAATCTGGACGAGTACGCCGCGCGGATCACCCGGCGGCTGGCCGCCTCGGACGCGGCCGCCGGCTCCGGGCCGGACGGGGGCGGCGGCTGGCGGGAGGCGATGGACGTCGTCGTGGACGAGTATCTGGCGATGAAGCGCGGGGCGCCGGGCTTCGCGCTCATCGAGTTCGGCCATCCGGTCCCGGCCACCGCGCCGCCGGAGCAGCCCAACCATCTGGTCGCCGACCGGCTGCGGACGCTGCTCGCCGACCGGCTCGGGACGGGTGGGGACGAGGCGACCGAGGAGCGGCTGCGGGTGGCCTTCCTGCTCGCGGTCGAGGCGGCGGACGCACTGCTGCGGCTGGCGTTCCGGGTGGATCCGGAGGGCGATCCGGCGATCGTGGCGGAGACGAAGGAACTTCTGCGCGCCTATCTGGCCCGGGTCCTGGACTGACCGGCCCGGCCCGGGTCCTGGACCGACCGGAGCCCCCGGCCACCGGAGCCCCCGGCCACCGGAAGTCCCGGCTGATCCCTCCCCGGCATGCCTACCAGTCGGTATGGTGAGCGGGTCCGGCGCGTCATCGCGGCCTCGCCGCCGTCCCTGGGAGAGACCGATGAGCACTGCCCTGCGTATCTGCCCGCTCTGCGAGGCCACCTGCGGGCTGACCCTCACCATCGACGAGGGGAGGGTGACCGGGGCGCGCGGCGATCGCGAGGACGTCTTCAGCCGCGGCTTCATCTGCCCCAAGGGGGCCGCGTTCGGGCAGCTCGACGCCGACCCCGACCGGTTGCGGCGCCCCCTCGTCCGCCGTGCCGGGCGCCTGGTGGAGGCCGACTGGGACGAGGCGTTCGCCGCCGTGGCGGAGGGGCTGGCCCCGCTGCTGCGCGAGCACGGGCCGCAGTCGGTGGGGGTCGTGCTCGGCAACCCCAATGTGCACACCGTGGCCGGCGGGCTCTATCCGCCGCTGCTGCTCGGCGCGTTGCGCACCCGTAACGTCTTCAGCGCCAGCACCCTCGACCAGATGCCCAAGCACGTCTCCAGCGGACTGCTGTACGGCGACGCCAACGCGCTTCCGGTGCCCGATCTGGACCGTACGGACCATCTGCTGATGCTCGGCGCCAACCCGCTGGACTCCAATGGCAGTCTGTGCACCGCCCCCGACTTCCCCGGGCGGCTGCGGGCGCTGCGGCGGCGCGGCGGCCGGCTGGTGGTGGTCGACCCCCGGCGCACCCGTACCGCCGCGCTGGCCGACCGCCATGTGGCGATCCGGCCCGGCACCGACGCCCTGCTGCTCTTCGCCATGGCGCAGGTGCTCTTCGCCGAGGACCTGGTGGCGCCCGGCCCGCTGGCCGAGCACGTCAGCGGGGTGGCCAAGGTGCGGCGGCTGGCCGCGGACTTCCCGCCGGAGGCGGTGGCCGAGGCGTGCGACGTGCCCGCCGAGGAGATCCGCACCCTCACCCGTGAGCTGGCCACCGCGTCCCGGGGCGTGGTGTACGGGCGGGTGGGCTCCACCACCGTCGAGTTCGGCACCCTCACCAGCTGGCTGGTCGATGTGGTCAACGTGCTCATCGGGCAGTTGGACCGGCCCGGCGGCATGATGTTCCCGCTCGCCGCGACCGGCCGCCGGGAGCGCCCGGCGCGGCCCGGGAAGGGGTTCGCGCTCGGCCGCTGGCACAGCCGGGTCAGCGGATACCCCGAGGCCAAGGGCGAACTGCCCACCGTCGCGCTGGCCGAGGAGATCGAGACCCCGGGCGAGGGACGGATCCGGGCGGTGCTGGCGCTCGCGGCCAACCCCGTGCTCTCCGCGCCGGACGGCGACCGCCTGGACCGGGCGCTGGCCGGGCTCGACTTCATGGTCAGCGTCGATCCGTACCTCAACGAGACCTCGCGCCACGCCCATGTGGTGCTGCCCCCGCCGCCGCCCAGCCGCAGCCCCCACTTCGACTACGCCTTCAACAGCCTGGCCGTGCGCAACCAGGTCCGCTACACCCGCCCCGCCATCCCCCTGGAGGCGGACCGGCTGAGCGAGAGCGCCATCCTGGCGCGGCTGGTGCTGTGCGTGAGCGGTCACGGCGGCACCGATCCGGAGGCGGTGGACGCGATGGCGATCCAGGGGACCCTCGGCAAGGAGGTCGCCGACCCGTCCTCGCCGGTGCACGGGCGCGACCCCGGCGAGCTGGCCGCGCTGCTGACCGGGGTGGACGGCCCCGAGCGGCGGCTGGACATGATGCTGCGGCTGGGCCCGTACGGCGACGGCTTCGGCGCCGACCCCGACGGACTGAGCCTGGAGAAGCTGCTCGCCCATCCGCACGGCATCGACCTGGGCCCGCTGCGGCCGCGCGTGCCCGGGCTGCTGAAGACCCGCAGCGGCACGGTGGAGCTGTGCCCGGAGCCGCTGGCCGCCGATGTGGAGCGGCTGCGCCGGTCGCTGGCCGACCGGCCCTCGGGGCTGCTGCTGGTCGGCCGCCGCCATCTGCGCTCCAACAACAGCTGGATGCACAACGTCCCGGCCCTGATGGGCGGCAGCAACCGCTGCACGCTCCAGGTCCACCCCGAGGACGCCACCCGGCTGGGCCTGGCCGACGGCGGTCTGGCCCGGGTCAAGGGCGAGGGCGGGGAGCTGGAGGTGCCGGTCGAGGTGACGGACGCGGTACGGACCGGAGTGGTGAGCCTGCCGCACGGCTGGGGCCACGCCCGCCCCGGCGTCCGGCTGTCCGTGGCCGGGGCCCGCCCCGGGGTCAATGTCAACCAGCTCTTCGACGGCTCACGGCTGGATCCGCTCTCGGGGACGGCGGTGCTCAATGGCCACCCGGTGCGCGTATCACCCTCGATACGGCATTGACCTGGGGTTTTGCGCTTATTGCTCACGCGTCAAGACCTTGTTAACGGAAAGTTGCGGCACCTAACGTCGCCTCGACCGCCAAATCTGGGGGAGTTCAAAGGCGAACGTGAGGTAGCCAACTATGCTGACCATCCTCGGCTTCGTCATGATCGCGACATTCCTTGTCCTGATCATGATGAAGAAGATGTCCCCGATGGGCGCCCTGGTGCTCATCCCCGCGCTGTTCTGTGTGCTTGTCGGGAAGGGGGCGCACCTCGGGGACTATGTCCTCAAGGGCGTCGGCGATCTGGCACCTACGGCCGCCATGCTGATGTTCGCGATCATCTACTTCGGGGTGATGATCGACGTCGGCCTCTTCGACCCGATCGTCCGGCTCATCCTTCGGTTCTGCAAGGCGGACCCGATGCGGGTGGTGGTCGGCACCGCGATCCTCGCGGCGATCGTCTCGCTCGACGGCGACGGCTCCACCACCTTCATGATCACCGTGTCGGCCATGGTGCCGCTCTACCGGCGGCTGAAGATGAGCCTGGTGGTGATGACCGGTGTCGCGGCCATGGCCAACGGTGTGATGAACACGCTGCCCTGGGGCGGCCCGACCGCCCGCGCCGCCGCCGCGCTCAAGGTCGACGCCAGCGACATCTTCGTGCCGATGATCCCGGCCCTCGCGGTCGGTCTGCTCTTCGTGATCGCCCTCTCCTACGCCCTGGGCCTGCGGGAGCGCAAGCGGCTCGGCGTGCTGACGCTGGACGAGGTCACCGCGGGCGACCCGGAGCAGGTGCTGGTCGGCGCGGGCTCCGGCGGCAAGGGGGCCAAGGGCCGTAAGGGCGGCAAGGCCGCGCTGACCGGCGGCGGCGCGGGCTCCGGCACCGACGCGCAGGCGCCGTCCTCGAAGGGCTCCGGCTCCGCGGATTCCTCCTCCCACGAGGGCGAGGACGACGACGAGTTCAAGGGGCTCGACCCCCACCGCGCCACCCTGCGCCCCAAGCTCTACTGGTTCAACGCGGCCCTGACCGTCGCCCTGCTCACCCTGATGGTCACCGAGACCATGCCGATACCGGTCCTCTTCCTGCTCGCCGCCGCCATCGCGCTCACCGTCAACTTCCCGAACATGAACGACCAGAAGGCGCGGGTGGCCGCCCACGCCGAGAACGTCGTCAACGTCTCCGGAATGGTCTTCGCCGCGGCCGTCTTCACCGGCGTCCTCACCGGCACCGGCATGGTCGAGCACATGGCCCGCTGGCTGGTCGACGGCGTCCCCGAGGGCATGGGCCCGCACATGGCCATCGTCACCGGTGTGCTGTCCCTCCCGCTCACCTACTTCATGTCCAACGACGGCTTCTACTTCGGCATCGTGCCGATCCTCGCCGAGGCCGGGGCCGCCCACGGGGTCTCCGCGCTGGAGATCGCCCGCGCCTCGCTCGTCGGACAGGCCCTGCACATGTCGAGCCCGCTGGTCCCCGCCGTCTACGTGCTCGTCGGCATGGCGAAGGTCGAATTCGGCGACCACACCCGGTTCACCGTGAAATGGGCGGCGCTCACCTCGCTGGTGGTGCTCGGCGCGGGTCTCGCGTTCGGCATCATCTGACCCGTGAAGATCTCGGAGCCCGGTAGGGGCTGGCTGCTGCGCCTGGTCATCGCCTTCTCGTTCGCCCAGGGGGCGGTGAGCATGGCGCGGCCGGCCGTCTCCTACCGGGCGCTGGCGCTCGGTGCCGACGCCCGCGCCGTCGGCGTCATCGCCGGTATCTACGCCCTGCTGCCGCTGTTCGCCGCCGTACCCCTCGGGCGGCGCACCGACCACGGGCGGTGCGCCCCGCTGCTGCCCATCGGGGTGGCCCTCATCGCCACCGGCTGCGCGTTCAGCGGAACGGCCGGATCGCTGCCCGCGATGGCCGTGTGGAGCGGGGTGATGGGGCTCGGCCATCTGTCGTTCGTCATCGGCGCCCAGTCCATCGTGGCCCGCCAGAGCGCGCCCGAGGACCAGGACCGCAACTTCGGCCACTTCACCATCGGCGCCTCGCTCGGCCAGCTCGTCGGGCCCATCGCGGCCGGTCTTGTGGTCTCCGAACACGACGGGGCGATGGGCCGCACCAGCGCCGCCGCGCTGTTCGTCTCCGCCGCCCTCGCGGCCTTCTCCGTCACCTCGCTGTGGCGCATCGAGCGCCGCCCGGACGGTACGGCGGCCGGGCCCGCCGAGGAGGCCCCGGCCCGCAAGGCCTCCGTACGGTCCATCCTGACCACCCGCGGGGTCGCCTCCGGCATCTTCATCAGCCTCGCGGTGCTCTCCGCCACCGACATCCTCACCGCCTATCTGCCGGTCGTCGGCGAACAGCGCGGCATCTCGCCCGCGGTCGTCGGTGTGCTGCTCAGCCTGCGCGCCGCCGCGACGGTGGCCTGCCGCCTCGTCATGACCCCGATGATCCGGCTGATGGGCCGCACCGTGCTGATGGCCGTCAGCTGTCTGGGCGCCGCGCTGCTGTGCACGGGCATCGCCCTGCCGGTGCCCGCCTGGGCGCTCGGGGTGCTGCTGGCCGGGCTCGGCTTCTGCCTCGGCGTCGGCCAGCCGCTGTCGATGACGACCGTCGTCCAGGCCGCCCCCGAGGGGGCGCGCAGCACGGCCCTCGCGCTGCGGCTCACCGGCAACCGGCTCGGCCAGGTGGCCGCGCCCGCCTCCGCCGGTGTGCTGGCGGGACTCGCGGGCACCGCCGCCCCCTTCGTCATGCTGGGCGGGCTGCTCCTGATATCGGCGGCGATAGCCGTCCGGCCGCTGCGCGGTCGCCCGGCCGCGGCCCCCGGCGAGGACCGGCCGGTGCCGGAGAAGCGGCCCGCCAAGGGGCGTACGGAGGAGTCGTCCTCGGCGTCGCGGGGCACGGGGCGGCCACCCCGGTGAGCTGACGGTGGGACGGCGGTGAGCCGACCGCGAGATGGTCTCAGGGCCGCTCGCCGTCGACCATGGCCAGCCACGCCCTGGAGGCGTCCCCGAACGGCTCGGCGCGCCCGTCGACCGCGTCCATCAGCCACCGCCCCGCCGCCTCGGCCTCCGCTATGACGTCCGCCGGATAGCCGTACCGCACCTGGTGCTCGGCGAACTCGTCCTCGTCGTCCATCAGGGTCGAGCCGTCCGTCCGCTTGCGGAGCACATCCAGGTCCAGGTCCACCATCGACACCTCGTGGGAGGAGCGCCACTCGGCAGGCGTGGCGATGTCGCAGTAGATCTCGGTCTCCCGGGGCGGGGCGTTGAACGCCGCGGTCCACCACGCGTCGCGCGGGATGAGGATCACATGCGCACAGGCGATCGGCACCATCGGGCCGTACCCCTTGCGCATGACGCCCCCGCCGGGCAGCCCCAGCCAGACGCCGTGATCGTCCTCGCCCAGCCTGCGCATCCGCAGGTTCCAGTGCAAAGTGCCGTCGTACTTGCGGTAGTTGACGGATACGAGATCGGGCATGAGCCGATCCTATGCGGTGGCCGGAGTGGCGAGCGGGCGCGCGGCGGCTACGGCTTGATCGACCCCGGCGAGCTCGGGCGACTCGCCGACTCCGTCCACCCCCCGCTGGAACACTGGCCCCATGACAGAGCTGAACGGTGAACCGGCGGGTATCTGCGAGCTGACGGCGCTGGCCATGACCAACTACGGCCACTTCACCACCATGCGGGTGGAGGACGGGCGGGTGCGCGGCCTGTCCCTCCATCTGGACCGGTTGGTACGGGACTGCGGTGTGCTGTTCGGCACCGACCCGGACCGCGACCGGATCCGCGAACTGGCCCGGCGCGCCGTCGCGGACACCACGGGGCCGCTCACGGTCCGGGTGACCGTGTACGACCCCGACCTCGGGCTGGAGCGGCCCGGGGCCGAGGCCACACCGCGCATCCTGGTCACCACCCGGCCCGCCGCCGCGCCCTCGCCGCCGCCGCTGAGCGTGCGCACCGCACCGCACCACCGCGACCTGCCGGAGGTCAAACACGTCGGGCTGTTCGGGCTGTTGCGGCTGCGCCGCCTGGCCCAGCTCGACGGCTACGACGATGCGCTGCTGACGGACGAGCGGGGCGCGGTGTCCGAGGGCGCCACCTGGAACGTGGGGTTCTTCGACGGCGATCGCCTGCTGTGGCCGGACGCCGCGTGCCTGCCCGGCGTCACCCAGGAACTGCTCCGGCGCGCCCACGGCGGGCCGCAGCACACCGAGCGGATCGACCGTGACCGCTTCGGCGCACTGCGCGCGGCCTTCGCCCTCAACGCGGGGGTGGGCGTGCGGCCGATCCGGTCGATCGACGGGGTGGAGTTCGACCCGGCGCACCCCGTCCTGGACACCCTGCGCGAGGAGTACGCCGCGACGGACGCGGAACCGCTGTGAGTCCTCTAGGGTCCTTCTGACGGAGATCCGTCAGAAGGGCCCTAGCACACGGCGTCTGGATTCCGTATCGGTACCCCGGACGCCGAGCGCCGCCCGGATGTGACATCCCCGGCCGACGCCGCTCCACGGGCGGCCGTCAGAACCGGTCCCGGTGCTCCCGAACCGCCCGGTCCACCAGCGGCCCGGCCGCCCCCGGATAGTTCGCCGGGTCCAGCAGGGCGGCGAGCTCCTCCGCCGTGAAATGACCCGCCAGCTCGGGGGCGGCGGTCAGCACCTCTCCCAGCGTCCGCCCGCCGGCCGCCGCCTCCGCCGAGGCCCGGCTCATCAGCTCCTTCGCGGGGCCCTTGCCCAGCACCGGGGTCAGGGCCGCGGCCAGGCGCTCGGAGACGATCAGCCCGCCGGTCAGCCCCAGATTGACGCGCATCCGGTCCGGGAAGACATCCAGCCCCTCGACCAATTCGACGGCCGTGTGCGCCGCCCCGCCCGTCAGCCGCAGACACTCGCGCAGCGGAAGCCACTCGGCGTGCCATGCCCCGGCCGGCCGCTCGTCCTCCGCGAGCATGCACCCCATGACGGCGCTCGCCAGCGCCGGCACCTGGAGCGCGGCGGAGCGCACCAGGGTGGCCAGGGCGGGGTTGCGCTTGTGCGGCATCGCGGAGGACACCCCGCGGCCCTCGGCGGCGGGCTCGGCGACCTCGGCGGTCTCGGTGCGCGACAGCAACTGCACATCCACCGCGACCTTGCCCAGCGCCCCGGCAGCCAGGGCCAGTTGGGCGGCCAGCCCCGCGACCGGAGTACGGGCGGTGTGCCAGGGCAGGTCGGGCTCGTTCAGCCCGACCTGCGCGGCGAACTCCGCCATCAGCCGCTCCGCGAACTCGCCTGGCCCCGGCGCCCCGGGCCGCGTCCCCCGGTCCATCAGGGCGTACTCGGTGTAGCCCGCCAGCGTGCCCGCCGCGCCGCCGAGCTGCACCGGCAGTCCGTGGTCGCGGATCCGGGCCAGCCCGGCCGCAGCCTCCGCCACACCGCTCAGCCAGCCCGCGGCCTTCAGGCCGAAGGTGGTGGGCACGGCGTGCAGGGCGAGCGTACGGCCGGGCATCAGCGTGTCCCGGTGCGCCACGGCCAGCTCGCGCAGCGCCCGCGCGATCCGCTCCAGGTCCGCCACCAGGGGCACGAGGGTCCGGTGCGCCACCAGCATGGCGGCGGTGTCCATGATGTCCTGGCTGGTCGAACCCCGGTGCACATACTCCGCGGCCGCCGGGTCCGCCGCGGCCACCAGGGCGGTGAACGCCCGGACCAGCGCTACCACCGGGTTGGCCGCGCCCCGGGCCAGCCGGGCGATCTCCACCACGTCCAGGTGCTCGGCACGGGCGAGGTCGGTGATGGTCCGGGCCGCCGCCTCGGGCACCAGGCCCAGCCGCGCCTGCGCCCGCACCAGGCCCGCCTCGGCGTCCAGCATCGCCTGGAGCCAGGCGCCGTCCGACGTGGTGGTCTCGGCCGGGGTACCGGCCCGGACGGGGCTCAGCAGGCCCACGTCGGCATGGCGCGGGGCGCCGTCGGTCGTATCGCTCGCGGTGTCGGTCATGGGACGCTCACGGCCGCAGGGCGCGCATCAGGAGGTCGGCCAGGTGGTCGGCGACCTCCTGGGGGGCCCAGCGGCCGCCGGGCCGGTACCAGGTGCCCAGGTGGTGGACGGAGCCGAAGTGGTAGTCCACCACCAGGTCCGCCGGGGTCCGGGAGCTGAACACCCCGGCCCGCTGCCCCTCCTCGATCAGCGCGCGGAACCGCTCGTGGTAGCGGCGCCGCTCGGCGCGTACCTGCTTGTGCTTCTCCGGGCTGAGTTGGTGCATCGACCGGAAGAAGATGGTCGCGTCGTCGAGGTTCTCGATGGTGGTCACCACGACGTCGGCCGCCGCGTCCCGCAGCCGCGTCTCCACCGGCGCGTCGGCGTCCGCGAAGGCGTCCAGCCGCTCCTGCTGGAGCCGGAGCACCCGGCCGTAGATCTCGTGGAGCAGATCGTCCTTGGAGCCGAAGTAGTGGTAGAGCGCGCCCTTGGTGACGCCCGCCGCCTCGACGATCTCCTGTACGGACGTCCGGTCGTAGCCCCGCTCCGCGAAGAGGCGGGTGGCAGCGGCCAGCAGCCGCTGTGGCACCGGCTGTCCGTCACCGTCCGTCGCTCTGGCCATGGTCGCCACCCGTTCTCTTCCTCTTCTCTCTCATCCTCGCAGTTCCCGCCGGAGGATCTTGCCACTGGTCGTCTTCGGCAGCTCGGGCAGGATCTCCACCTCGCGGGGGTACTTGTACGCGGCAAGCCGCTCCGCACAGTACGCGGACAGCTCGTCCGGTGTGACCTCGACCCCTGATCGGAGGCTCACATACGCCTTGACCGTCTCGCCGCGGTACGCGTCGGGTTTGCCGACGACCGCCGCCTCCCGCACGGCGGGGTGAGTGTAGAGCACGTCCTCGACCTCACGCGGCCACACCTTGAAACCCGATGCGTTGATCATGTCCTTCTTGCGGTCGACCACGTACAGCCAGCCGCCCTCGTCCATGAAACCGATGTCGCCGGTGCGCAGCTCCCCGTCCGGGAGGGCGGCCGCGGTCGCCTCCGGGCGCCGCCAGTAGCCGGGCACCACCATCGGGCCGCGGACGACGATCTCGCCCTGCTCGCCGAACGGCACGTCCCGCCCCTCGTCGTCCGCGATGCGCACGATGGTGTCGGCGCCGGGGACGCCGACGGCGAGGGTGCCGGAGACCGGGTCGACGGGGGCGCGGACCCCGGGCGGGACGCTGGCGCAGGGGGCGGTGCACTCGGTGAGCCCGTAGCCGTTGTGCAGATACGGACCGAAGCCGGACTGGAACCGCTCGACCAGCGCGGGCGGCAGCGGGGCGCCGCCGGAGGAGATGATGCGGAAGGACGAGAAGTGGTCGCGGGTGGCCCGGGGGTCAGCCATCAGCGCCATGAAGGCGGTGGAGGGGCCCACGGTGTAGAGGGGGCGGTGCTCGGCGAAGGCGTCGAGGACGACGCCGGTCTCGAAGCGGTAGGCCAGGGCCAGGGTGCCGGCTCCGGACATGCACGCGCACAGCTGGCAGACCATCCCGGTGATGTGGAACAGCGGGGCCAGCGCGAAGAGCGTCGAACCGGTGGGCAGCTCATGGAGGATGTGCTGCCGGTCGGCGTTGTAGGAGATGTTGCCGTGGGTGTTGGTGGCGCCCTTGGGGGTGCCGCTGGTCCCGGAGGTGTAGCTGATCAGCGCGATGTTATCGGCGCCGGGGGCGGGGACGGACGGCGGGCGGGCCCCGGCGCGGGCGACGGCGAGGAGGTCCTCGGTGTCCCCGGGCACCGGGATGGGCCGGTCGCGCAGCACCCGCTCGTCGTCGCGGGTCTGGAGGTCGCGGGCGTCGGCGGTGAGCGCGATGCGCACCGGGGACGCGGCGGCCGTGTCGCGTATGTAGTCCTCCCAGCCGTGGCGGGAGCAGACCAGGGCGCTCACCTCGGCGTCGCCGAGGATGTGCGCGAGCTCGGCGCCCTTGTACATGGGGTTGACCGGGACGACCGTACCGCCCGCCTTCCACGCCCCCAGCAGCGCGAGCACGAAGTGCGGAGTGTTCTGAAGCATGATCGCGAGGCGGTCGCCGGGCCGGAAGCCGCGCTCGGCGAGATGGCCGGCTATGCCGTCGGAGAGCTCGTCGGTCTCGCGGTAGGTCAGCCGTCCGTCGAAGTAGGCGAGCGCCGGATGGTCGGGGGCGGTGCGCACGGCGTCCCGGAAGGCGTGCAGCGGACTCGGCCGCGGGGTGATCCTCTGGCGCTGTTTCTCAGTGAGCTGAGCGAGCCATGGCTGGTCCTGGTACGTCGTCATGGGGGCGGCCCTGTCTGGACGGGGGTGAGGGTGGTGGGCGGAGCGTACGCGGGTACCGGCCCGCGGGGTCAGCCCGAGGTCCCGGACGCCGCCTCGAGCTGTTCGAGCTTGCGCTGCAGCTTGTTCATGCCGCCCAGCCAGCGGTCGGTGTCACCGGCGCGGGAGGCGTAGTGGCGGGCCACCTCGGGGTGCGGAAGGATCAGGAAGCGCTCCTCGTCGATGCCCGCGAGGACGGCGTCGGCCACCTGCTCGGGCTCGATCGCGGTGGGCGCCAGCACCAGCTCCCCGGCGGTCCCGGAGGCGGTGAGCATGTCGGTGCGCACTCCCTGCGGGCAGACGGCGTGGACGCCGATGCCGCGGTGGCGGTAGGTGGCCGAGAGCCATTCGGCGAAGGCGAGCGCGGCGTGCTTGGAGACCGCGTACGGCGCCGAGCCGACCATGGTGAGGATCCCGGCGGCGGAGACGGTGGCCACGAAGCGGCCGCTGCCGCGCTCCAGCCACTCGGGCAACAGCTCCCGGGCGGCCCGCACATGGGCCATCACATTGACGTCCCAGGACTGCTGCCACAACGCCTCGTCGGCCTCGGGGCCGCCGTCGTGGCCGACGCCCGCGTTGGCGCAGAAGACGTCGATGCCGCCGCCCAGCGCCTCGCGCGCCGCGGGTACGACACCGGAGGCGTCCCCGGGGACGGAGATCCCGCCGATCTCCCCGGCGACGGAGGCGGCCTTGGCGGCGTCGAGGTCGTTGACCACGACCTGGGCGCCCTCGGCGGCGAAGCGCCGGGCGAGGGCGGCGCCGATGCCGCCGCCCGCTCCGGTGACCACTACACGCGCCCCACGCACGGTACCCACGTCTCGCAGCTCCTCGGATCGACTCGGTCAGGCTCCTGCCGCAGCAGACTAACCAGTCGGTATGTGCAAACGGAAGAGGCATATCCGCCACCCCACGGGCGGCCGGGCGGTTACCCGCCGACGACGGGTGGGTTACCGACCGGGGCGCCCCTTGCGCATGACGCCGCGCCACCGCGCGTTCTCCCCGGCGAGCGCGCCCCACAGCACATTGAGCGGATGGCCGGCGTCCTGCGCGGTGCGCTCCCCGGCCCGTACGAACACCCCGACCAGCACTTCCAGCTCCGGCCCCATGCCGTCGGTCAGCTCCAGGGTGCGCAGCCCCGCCCCGGCCCGGATCCGCCCGTCGGCCACCGCGTCGCCGATGCCCTCGGTGACCAGCACACAGCCGCGCACCACCCCCGAGGAGAGCAGCTCAAGACCGTAACTCACGGTGTCGATCTCGGCCGCGATGTGCAGCTCCTGGCGGTAGCGGGCGCCGAACCAGCCGCGCAGGAAGCCAGGTATGAGGCCGTCGGCCGAGACCGCGAGCGGCAGCCGGGGCAGCTCGCTCACCGGGACCGAGGGCCCGGGCAGCTCCTCGGCGTCGAGGTTGGTGACCAGGGAAAGACCGCTGCGCCGCCACTCCATCACCTCGAAGCCGTCGAGCCGGCCGTCGTGGCCCGCCGTGGTGAGGACGCTGCCGCAGACCAGGTCGAGCTCCTTGGCGTCGAGCCGCTGGAGCAGGTCCCGGGTGCGTACGTGCTCGACCTTGAGCTCGACGCCCCGGCCCTCGAATTCCTCGGTGACCAACTCCACGGCATTCAGCAGAAAGCCGAGGATGTAACGGGTTGAGCCGACCACGAGCCGACTGCCGAGCCGGCGGCGGCAGTCGTGCAGCTCCTCGCGCCAGTCCTCCAGGGTGCCGCGCGCGAGTCCGGCGAGCGACTCCCCGGTCGTGGTGAAGAGCACATTCTGACCGCGTCCCCGTTTGACCACCAGCGGCTCACCGCACAGTGCGCCGAAGTTCCGGTTCAGGGTGTCCAGTTGTTTCTGCACACTGGACTGCTCCCGCCCCAGCAGCCGGGCGGCGCCCAGCGCGGTGCCCGCCTCATGGACCGCGAGCAACGTCCTGAGCTGGTCCATCGTGGTGTCCAGCAGCGCCGTCGGGTACTGCCATCGATCCTTTAAGGGCATTCCGGCCTTCCGCTCGAAGAGTATTCGGCACCCCAATGACGTTTCCGTTCGCAGCATAGTGCAGCGGCTTGTCATGTACTGATCCCGAGAACAGCGGCGATATTCTTCCGATGGATATTCGGGAATTCCCCATCGCAGGATGATGACGGAGCCCGGCATTCCAGGTTCCACCCGCCCCATTCCGGGTAAGTCGAACGGCTGGCCGATTGTCCGACGGCGACCGTATGCGTGTCGTATGGCCAGCGGTCGGGGCAGTTGGGACGATGCACGCACATCGGACCATCCGAGGGGAAAGAACGATGACGGGGATGAGCGTAGGGCCGTACTGGGAGCTGAGATTCGACGCCGACGGGGACGTCGACACCCGGCAGCGGGACCGGCTGCTGGAACAGGCCGCTCAGCAGGGACTCACCGATCTGGTGGTGTTCTCGCACGGCTGGAACAACACCCGGACGATGGCCACACGGCTGTACGACCGCTTCTTCGCGCCCTTCCCGGGGCTGCTCGGCGAGGCGGGCGGCCCGGTGAGGCCGGGCTATGTGGGAGTGGTGTGGCCGTCGATGCGGTTCGCCGACGAGTCGCTCGGGGGGTTACCCCGGGAGCAGGCGCCCGGCGCGCCGCCGGGACTGGACCCGGAGACCCACCGGGCGCTGGACGCGGTCTTCCCGGGGCGGCAGCAGATCGTGGCGCGCCTCGCGGAGTTGCTGGCCGAGCGGCCGGAACGACCGGTGGCACTGGACGAGTTCGCGGTGCTGGTGCGCGGTCTGGTGCGGGTCCGCGGGATGTCCGGCGGCGCGGGGGACGCGGCGGACACGGACGCGGAGGCGGACGAGGACGGCGTACCGGCGATGTTCGGCGAGGACGTGACCGAGGTCTGTGAGCGGTTCGCCGCCGCGCTCACCGAGGCGCGCGGGAAGACCGACGCCGAGGACCGCGCCGTCTTCGACAGCGGGCTCGGCGGCCTCTGGGACGGTGCGCACGAGCTGCTGCGCCAGGGGACGTACTACGTGATGAAGCGGCGGGCCGGCACGGTCGGGCGCGAGGGCCTGGGGCCGGTGCTCGGCTCCCTCGCGGCCCTCCGCCCCGCGCCGCGGCTCCATCTGGTCGGCCACAGCTTCGGCGGCCGGCTGGTGTCGTTCGCGCTCACCGGGCTGCCGGAGGGTGCCACGGTGGCGTCCGTGACCCTGCTCCAGGGCGCGTTCTCGCACTACGCCTTCGCGGAGCGGCTGCCGCACGCGGCCGACCGCGGCGGGGTGCTGCACGACGCCCCGCGCCGGGTCAGCGGGCCGGTGGTGTCCTGCCATTCGCGCCATGACACCGCGCTGGGGCTGCTGTACCCGGTGGCGTCGCGGGTGTCCTGGGACGATGCCTCGCTGCTGCCGGACGACATCCGCTGGGGGGCGATCGGGTACGACGGCGTCCGGGCGGTGGAGGGCTGCCCGCGGCTGGAGCTGGCCGAGGCGCTGGACGGCCCGTTCCCGGCCGGGGGCTGTGTGAGCGTCGATGTCTCGGAGGTGGTCCGGCACGGTGTGCCGCCGGCCGGGGCGCACAGCGACATCTGCCACGAGGAGCTGGCCCGGGTGGTGCTGCGCGCGGGCCGGATCGGAGAGGGGTAGCGGACCGGGGGCGGGGCCTCGCCGGATGCGGGACCGGACCGGGGCGGGGCCTCGCCGGGTGCGGGGCCCCGCCCCTCACGGCCTCAGCGGTGGGCCGGGAACTCCACCACCTGCTGGAAGGTCGGCCGGTTCTGCCAGCTGATCTTGTCGTGGGTGAGCCCGCCGACCGGCCGGTGGATGATGGCGTCGGCGCACCACTGGTCGCCCGCGGAGCAGTTGTCGTCCCCCGGGTAGACCTGGGCGGCGGTCTTGCCCACGGCCGTCTTCAGGCTGGTCAGCAGGGCGTCACGGCAGGCGCTCAGCTGCCCGTCGCCGCAGTACGGGCGGGCCAGCGGGCCCTTGACGTCCTCGCCGAGGACCGTGCGCAGATCCTTGTCGACATAGGACCACCAGCCGTACTGGAAGGACGACCCGGCGTGCGAGCCGGTGGGGCCGTGTCCGGCCGAGGGCGCTTCGTCGACGGTCAGGTTGGCGCGCAGCGCGTCGTAGAGCCCGTCGCCCAGGCCGGACTTGAACTCGGCCTCGACCAGCAGCGGCCACCAGGCGTCCATGATCCGTACCGCGTCGGCGTGCCCGTAGGTGTGCGATCCGGCGCTGGTCTCATGGCGCTGTGAGCCCGCCGACTGCCAGGACTCCAGCTGTTGCACGGCGGTGGCCAGCTGGGGGTCGTCGATGGGCTTGGAGCGCACCACCTTCAGCAGCTCCGGCAGCACGTCCTCGCCGCGCAGATCGGTGACGGCGGCCTCGGCCATCGCCCGGGTGAGCGCCGAGCGGGTGACCCCGCCCTTGCGGACCAGGGCGCGCACCCGGTCGTCGAGGAGGTTGCCGCGGTGCACCGAGCCGTTGCCGAAACCGGCCGTGCTGTAGTCCTTGGCCAGCTTGTTGTTCCAGCTGATGTAGTAGTCCTGGTCGATGGACTGGGGGTGTTCGGCGGGCGGGGTGGTGGCGGCGGTGTTGTCCTTGGGGTCGAAGTCCCGCCACTCGTAGGGGGTTTCGGCCTTCACCGGCAGCGAGGGGTCGACGTCCGCGGCGCGCACCGGGTTGAGCCCGCTGTTGTAGTAGCCGGTCTGCCGGGAGTTGGCGTAGAACCAGTTGAAGGTGTAGTTGATGTGCTGCGCCGCGCTCTGGAAGGACGCGGCGTCGGTCACGTGGCCGGGGTCGTTGAGCATCTGGAAGCCGATGATGGAGTCGGCCTCGTGGCGGTAGGTGGAGCGCAGCACGGTGTAGGCCACCGGTTTGCCGCCGACGGTCGCGCGATGGGTCACCAGCCCGTACTTGGTGCGGTAGACCTGCATCCGGTACGAGCCGGCGGCGGTGGAGTCGGCCAGGGTGGGCTTCCAGGCGTTGCGCCGCTCCAGCTTGTCCATCGGCACACAGGCGCCGCGGTAGCGGTAGTACGTGGAGTCCTTGGCCGGCGCTGAGCCGTCCGGGGAGCACAGCTCGACCGCGTAGGTGTCGGTGATGTCCTGGGCCGAGGTGGTGGCGCTCCAGGCGTAGTCCTGGCCCCGGCCGAGCTGGACGTACATCCCGACCCCCGCGAAGGAGGCGCCGCGGGCGCTGATCCCCGGGCCCTGGATCTCCTGGAGCATCAGCAGCTGCGGGGCGAAGTAGCCGGTCTGGGGGCCGAAGACGGCCACCGGGTGGCCGCTCGCGGTGTACTTGCCGGAGACCACGAGCGCGTTGGACATGCCCTTCTTACGGCTGAACAGATCCCGGGGCAGCACCCCGTCGTCGTAGATGCCGCGCAGCGGCTCCAGGGCCGGCTTGGGGGCCTTGACCTGGGTGCGGGCCTTGGTGGCGGCGCCGCCCTCGCGGTCGTAGACGAGCTGTTCGGGGGTGACCGAGCCGGCGTCGGGCAGGGCGGTGCCCTTGGGCGCGGAGGGCTTGCCGGCGTACGGGAAGCTGCCGTCCCGTACGGTCAGCACCGCCTCCGGGTCGTTGCGCTCCCGGAAGGACTCCCACACCTTGGTGCCCTCGGCGAGGCCGTACTTCTGCTGGGCGGCGAGCAGCGAGAGCGCGCCCTCCACCTCGCCGCCCCCGCCGTTGCCGAAGAGCGCGCCGACGACGGAGGCGAGGGCTATCAGGTCGGTGAGCTTGAACGGCTGGATCTCACCGGCGTTGGTGATCGCGTCGATATGGCCGGTGAGCACGTACTCACCGGGGAAGTACCGGCCGTCCTTGGACTTCTTGGCGTAGGCGTTGATGCCGTCGACATACGCCTGGGCGTCGGCCAGCGCCTGCTTTCCGCGCTCGCCGCCGGTGGCCAGGATGTAGTCGATCTGCGCCTGATAGTCGGCCTCGGTGTACGGCGCCTGGCGGAAGAAGTCCTGCTCCAGGCCCTGGTTGGCGGGGGCGCCGCCGGCGAAGGGGGTCAGCTCGCCGCGGCCCACGTGGCGGAAGAGGTCCATCAGCCACAGCCGGTCCTGGGCGGCGGCGTATCCGGCGCCGAACTCGGTGCCCTCGCGGGTGGTGCCCTGGATGTGCGGGACGCCGGTCTTCTTGTCGCGGGTGATCGTGACGTCGTCGCGCGGCTTGGTCACGGAGGCGACCTGGTCGGCGGGGACTCCGAAGGAGGAGTCGTTGAAGAAGCTGTTGAGCTTGTCGTCGGTGAGGGTGGGGTAGCCGCTCGCCAGATCGCCGTACGGGCCGAGCTGGTCGGTGCTGTGCTCGGGGTGGGTGCCCAGCACCCGGTTGGCGAGGATGTCGGCGAGGGTGGCGTTGCCGGTGGCGCCCGGCGGGAGGATGTCGGAGCACTGGCCCCGGCAGTAGTCGGTGGCGGCCGCCGCGGCGGGCTCCGCCCGGGCCGGCTGGGGCACCGGGGCCGCGAGGGCGATGCCGAGGCCGAGCGCGGCGGCCGCGGCGAGCACGGTACTGGTGAGCTTGCGGGTTCTGGTGGGCCTGGGGGTTCGTCGTCGCATGTGCGCTCCTCCCGATTGCCGTCGGACGGAGGTTACCGGCGGTATGAGCGGCCCGGAAGATGAGCGGACGTCAACTTCTTTCCGCTCGCGGACGGATGAGGACTGCCCGCGAAGATCCAGGGAATTCGATGGATCCGGATCGCGCTGCGTTACGTCCATTCGACAACGAGTCGGGTCCGCAATCGCGGAGGTGGTAGGAAGTGGCCGGTTTCAGAGCACTCGCCCGAGAGGTTCGCAATCCACGCAGACACATCACCGCTCGGCGCACATCGCTGCGCAAATGCCTGGAACGGTTCGCGCCGTACGGGCACCGGGCGACCTGGCACCATCTGTGCACCCGCTCCGGGATCATCCCGGAGGATCGCAGGCCGGACCCCCTACGACTGCTCACCGCCCTTGAGGAGCTCGAGGAGGCCCGCACGCTGTGGCTCGCGTACGAGGCGGACTTCGCCGCCCGGCGCAGGCAGGAGAAACTTCTCGGCATCCGGCAGCCGAGCGCTGTCGACGACTGGCATCTGCGGACCTGGGGCGGATGCGACATCCTCCCCTGCGAGAGCCCCTCGGCCCATCCCGACGACCGCCTCGCGGATGTGCTGCGACGGCTGATCGCCGCGATGGAGTCGGGCCCGGGGGCGGTCTGCCCGGTGTGTGCCCGGCCGGGGCTGATCTGGCGCGAGGACCTGGACCGCTATCCCTCGGCCGGGCCGGTCTGCGCGGACTGCGGCATCGTGGTGCCGCTGCCGCTGCTGACCACCGAGGCCCTGGCGGCGGCCCGGCGCGCGGTCCGGATGAGCCGGTACGCCACCGTATGACACCCGGCCGCCCCGGCCGGGAGCGCGCTCGTCGGAGCCTTCGCGCACCGGACGACCGGCGAGCGCGCCGGAATCCCTGAGACCGCCGTCGACCACTGACACTCGTGGTTGACCGCTGACGCACGCCGGTGGCCGCGTCGGCGCGGGCCGCGTTGACAGGGCCCTGGTCAGCCGACCATGCTGAGCAGTCGCTTAGTGAGTGGTTGCCCGGGAGGCACGCATGGCAGAGCCCAGGATCTTCACCTCGCCCGATGAACTGCGGTCCGCGGTCGGCGAGGAACTCGGCCCCAGCGACTGGCTGGAGATCGACCAGAAGCGCATCGATCTGTTCGCCGACGCGACCGGCGACCACCAGTGGATCCATGTGGACCCGGAGAAGGCGGCCGCCGGTCCGTTCGGCACCACGATCGCGCACGGCTATCTGACGCTGTCCCTGCTGCCGTCGTTCACCCCGCAGCTACTGCGGGTCGAGGGTGTGCGGATGGGCATCAACTACGGGGTCAACAAGGTCCGCTTCCCCTCCCCCGTCCCGGTCGGCTCCCGGCTGCGCGCCACCGGCCGGATCGTGGAGGCGGCCGAGGTCAAGGACGGTCTCCAGATGACGCTGACGGTGACCGTGGAGCGGGAGGGCGGCGACAAGCCGGTGTGCGTGGCGGAGTCCGTCGTCCGCTTCTACCGCTGACGACGGCCTCGCCGCCACGGCCGACGGCGGCCGTCGCCCCTCGCGACCGCCCTACGACCGGCCGTCCCCACTGCCGCCGGCCCCCACCATGCGCAGCACCAGACCCGCGTAGAGGTCGCCGACCTCGTCGGGGGTGCTGCGCCCGGCGGCGTTGAACCAGCGGGCGACGTCGATGCACAGGGACAGCACCGCGACCGTGGTGCCACGGACGTCCGGGACGTCGAAGACGCCCGCCTTCACCCCGTCCTCGATGATCGAGCGCACCGCCCCGTCCGTGGCCTTGCGGACCGCGATGACCTCGGCGTGGTGCTCCTCGGCGAGCGCGCCGAGCTCGTACTGCACCACGCGCGCGGTCGTGTGGTGCTCGGCGTGCCAGCGGACGAAGGAGCGGACGGCGTCGACCAGCCGCTCGGCGGGGGTGCCCTCGCTGTCCCGCGCCCGCTCCACGATCGCCAGGGCCCGCTCATGGCCGACCTTGCTGATCTGGTAGAGCAGCTCTTCCTTGGTCTTGTAGTGGATGTAGAGGGCGGCCGGGCTCATTCCGGCGCGGCTGGCGATGTCCCGGGTGGTGGTGGCGTGGTAGCCACGCTCCGCGAAGGCGTGCACGGCGGCGCTCACCAGCCGCCGGGCGGCGTCGGGAGTGATGTCGTCCCAGGGCTCGGCCTTGCCTCCGGTGTTCTTCGGCTCCGCGTCCATGGCGCACACCCTACACGGAGAGTGAGCAAGCGCTTAGGGGGTTGCCGCGCACCGCCACCTGGAAGGTGCGCCGGGCGGAGCCCCGGCGGGGGTGTGGGGGCGGAGCCCCGGCGGGGGTGTGGGGGTGGCGCCCCTGCGGTGGGGGCCGGGGGTGCCCCCCGGTTACGGGAAGGGGCGGGGTGGGGAACCAACCCCGCGCCCCGCTCAGACGTACCGCTTCAGCTCCCGCCGCGCCAGCGACCGCTGATGCACCTCATCCGGACCGTCCGCGAGCCGCAACGTCCGCGCGGCAGCCCAAAGCTCCGCCAGCGGAAAGTCCTGGCTCACCCCACCCGCGCCATGCAACTGCACCGCCCGGTCCAGGATCCCCACCACCGTACGCGGAGTCGCGATCTTGATGGCCTGGATCTCGGTGTGCGCCTCGCGGTTGCCCACCGTGTCCATCAGCCAGGCCGTCTTCAGCACCAGCAGCCGCAGCTGCTCGACCGCCACCCGCGCGTCCGCGATCCACTCGTGCACCTGCCCCTGCTGGGCCAGCGCCCTGCCGAACGCCTGCCGGGCCACCGCCCGCCGGCACATCAGCTCGATGCCGCGCTCGGCCATGCCGATGAGCCGCATGCAGTGGTGGATCCGGCCGGGGCCGAGGCGGGCCTGGGCGATGGCGAAACCGCCGCCCTCCTCGCCGATGAGGTTGCTCACCGGCACCCGCGCCCGGTCGAAGACCACCTCGGCGTGGCCGCCGTGGTAGTGGTCCTCGTAGCCGTACACCCGCATCGCCCGCCGCACCTCGACGCCCGGGGTGTCGCGCGGCACCAGCACCATCGACTGCTGGCGGCGCACATCGGCGCCCTCCGGGTCGGTCTTGCCCATCACGATGAAGATCTTGCAGTCGGGGTTCATCGCCCCGGAGATGTACCACTTGCGGCCGGTGATGACGTACTCGTCGCCGTCGCGCTCGATCCGGGTCTCGATGTTGGTCGCGTCGGACGAGGCGACCTCCGGCTCGGTCATCGCGAAGGCCGACCGGATCTCGCCCGCGAGCAGCGGCTCCAGCCACTGCTTGCGCTGCCGCTCGTCGCCGAACTGGGCGAGCACCTCCATGTTGCCGGTGTCCGGGGCGGCGCAGTTCAGGGCGGTGGGGGCCAGCTGGGGGCTGCGGCCGGTGATCTCCGCGAGCGGGGCGTACTGGAGATTGGTCAGCCCCGCGCCGTACTCGGCGTCGGGCAGGAAGAGGTTCCACAGCCCCTGGCGGCGGGCCTCGGCCTTGAGCTCCTCGACGATCGGCGGGGTCAGCCAGGGGGAGTCCAGGGCGGCCCGCTGCTCCTCGGCGACCGCCTCCGCCGGATGGACGTGCTCGTCCATGAAGGCGAGCAGTTTGGCGCGCAGCTCTTCGGTCCGGGCGTCGAATGCGAAGTCCATGACGGGATCAGCTCTCCTGGAGGGTGGTGAGGCCGTGGTCGATGAAGGCGGGGACGATGTCACCGATGCGGTCGAAGCCCGCGCCGAGCGTCTGGCCGAGGGTGTAGCGGTAGTGGATGCCCTCGAGGATCACCGCGAGCTTGAAGTAGGCGAAGGCGGTGTACCAGGAGACGCCGCTGACATCGCGTCCCGAACCCTCGGCGTAGCGCTGGATCAGCTCGTCCGTGGAGGGGTGGCCGGGGGCGCCCTGGGTGGAGGAGATGGGGGAGCCGGCGAGCTGTGGATGACCGCTGTACATCACGATCAGTCCGAGGTCGGTCAGCGGATCGCCGAGCGTGGACATCTCCCAGTCGAGGATCGCCGTGATCCGGTCGTCGGCATTCACCAGGACGTTGTCGAGGCGGTAGTCGCCGTGGACGACCGTGGGCGCGGGGGAGTCCGGGAGCGCCTTGGCGAGCCGGGTGTGCAGCTCGTCGATCCCGGCCAGCTCACGGCTGCGCGAGGCGGCCAGCTGCTTGCTCCAGCGGCGCAGCTGCCGCTCCAGGAACCCCTCCGGGCGCCCGAAGTCGCCGAGCCCGACCCCGGCCGGGTCCACGGAGTGCAGCGTCACGAGCGTGTCGACGAGGGAGAGCACGACCTCCCGGGTGCGCTCCGGGCCGATGCCGGCGAGCTGCTCGGCGGTGCGGTACGGGGTGCCGTCGACGAACTCCATGACGTAGAAGGACGATCCGATGACCGACTCGTCCTCGCACAGCAGCACCGGCTTCGGCACCGGCACGGCCGTCGGGTGCAGGGCGCTGATCACCCGGTGCTCCCGCGCCATGTCATGGGCGGTGGCGAGCACATGGCCCAGCGGCGGACGGCGGACCACCCAGCGGGACGTGCCGTCGGTGACGGTGTAGGTGAGATTCGATCGGCCGCCTTCGATCAGCTCGGCACTCAGCGGCGCGCGCACCAGCCCGGCGCGTTCGCGGTCGAGGTGGGCGCGGAGCCGTTCGAGGTCGAGCCCTGGGGGATTGCCTGCGTTCATCGAACCTCTCTCGTACTCGTATCCGGGGAACGGTGGACCGTCCGTCCCGCCTCATGATGCCGACCAGTCGGTATGTAGTCCAGTGCGTCTCGGGTCCCGGGCGCATGGGTTCCGCGGCGGGGCGGAGCCGCGCTGCCGCCGCTGGCGGCGTAGCGGGGCTGGGGTAGCGGCCGGGCGGTGCGGATTTGCGGTGGTGGTGGGGGAGCAGGAGCGTCGTAGGGGAGGAGCCGGGCGAGGAACGCCGCGAACGCGGGGACGCGAGAACGGCGAGAAATGGGGAACGCGAAAACCGCCGGAACCGCGAGAGCCACGAGAAGTCGCGAGAAGCCACGAGAGCCGCGCAGAACGAACGCCGCGCAGAACGAACGCCGCGCAGAACGAATCGCGAAAGCCGCGAGAGCCACGAGGAGCGCCACCATGAAGGCCATAAGCTACCGCCGCTACGGCGGCCCCGAGGTCCTGGAGTACGGGGAGCGGCCGGAGCCCAAGGTCGGCCCCGACTCCGTGCTGATCAGGGTCAAGGCCGCCGCCGTGAACCCCGTCGACTGGAAGGCGCAGGCCGGATACCTCGAGCCGGTCCTGGACGCGGTCTTCCCGGTCATCCCCGGCTGGGACGTCGCGGGGGTCGTGGAGCGGCCGGGCCCGGCGGTGACGGGGTTCCAGCCCGGTGACGAGGTGATCGGTTACGTACGGGAGGACTTCCTCTCCCGGGGCACCTGCGCCGAGTACGTGGCCGCGCCCGTCCGCACCCTCGCCCGCAAGCCGCGGAACCTCTCCTTCACCCAGGCCGCGGGCATCCCGCTGGCGGGCCTGACGGCGTACCAGTCGCTGGTGCGGGCGCTGCGGGTCGGCGAGGGCGACACGGTGCTGGTGCACGCGGCGGCGGGCGGGGTCGGCTCGATGGCGGTGCAGCTGGCCCGGCACATGGGGGCGCGGGTGATCGGCACGGCGGGGGAGCGCAACCACGAGTATCTGCGGGCTTTGGGCGCCGAGCCGACGGTGTACGGGGAGGGCCTGGCCGACCGGGTCCGCACCCTGGCCCCGAACGGGGTGGACGCCGTGCTCGACCTCGTCGGCGGCGACGCGCTCGCCGTCTCCTCCGAACTCCTCGCCCCCGAGGGCCGCCTCGCCTCCATCGCCGACCCCGCCGTGCTCGGCCTGGGCGGCCGCTACGTCTTCGTCCGCCCCGACCCCGACGACCTCCAGGACCTCACCGACCTCGCCGAACGCGGCGCCCTCGGCGTCGAGGTCTCCGCGGTCTTCCCCCTCCAGAAGACGGCGGACGCGCAGCGTCTGAGCATGGAGGGCCACGTCAGGGGCAAGATCGCCATCACGGTGGACTGAGCGATCCCGCGACCGCCCGCGCCGGGCTGAGCCCCGGCCCAGCCAGCCCTACCGCAGCATGGCCGCCCCCAGCGCCGCCAGCGCCACCGTGCAGGTCACGGCCGCCGCGGCCGCCCGCGGGGACAGGGCGGGCGGCCGGGGCGCGTGCATGGCCCGGATGCGGTGGTGGGCCAGGGCCAGGAAGGCCAGCCAGACCAGCACCACCAGGGCCAGGACCACGAGCGAGACCGGGTCGATACCGCTGTGCAGCGTCTGCCGGCCCGCGAGCGAGGCGGCCACCGCGCACGCCAGCGTCGTACGCCGCCACGCCAGCCGCGTCCGCTCCGGCTGGAGGCCGGGGTCCCGGTCCCGCGTTCGGGATCCGCCCGTTCCTTTCCCCTCCGGCATCGCCTCACACCTCCGGCTCACCCGCCCCACCCGAAGGCGGCCACGATCACCATCAGCAGTGCGACCACCCCGACCGCGAGCCCCAGCACGATCGGGAAGCGGGACGCCGGCAGGTCCTCGCCGCGCCGCATGGCCCGCTCGCAGCGCACCCAGTGGCTGATGGCCCGCAGGGCGCACAGCGCGCCGCCCGCCAGCAGCGTGAGCGCCAGCGCGAGCCGCAGCGGGCGGCCGGTCTCCGGGAGGAACTGGTCGACCGCGAACCCGCCGCCCACCAGCGCCATCGCGGTGCGCAGCCACGCCAGGAAGGTCCGTTCGTTGGCGAGCGAGAAGCGGTAGTCGGGGGTGCTGCCCTCCTCCCGCAGCCGCTCGGGCGCGAACCACAGCCGGATGTCCGAGACCGCTGAGGGGCGGTCGTCGCCACGCGGCTCGGTGTGGCGGGAAGGCTCCGAGGGCCCGGAAGGATCCGTCACCTTTCGACCTTCTCACGGCGCCACTCCACCAGCCGCCGGTACGCCTCCCACCCGTCCGGCACCCACTCCCACTCCGGCAGCCGCCGCGTCAGCTCCTCCTCGGTGAGGAAGGCGTGCCAGGCGACCTCCTCTGCCTGCGGATCGACCGGCAGCTCGCAGCGCACCTCGTAGACCCGGCTCCACCACGTGTGCTCGGTCGTCTCGTAGAGGAACGAGAACAGCGGTACGGGCGCGGGCAGCCCCCGCACCCCCAGCTCCTCCTCCGCCTCGCGCAGCGCCGCCGCGTCGTAGCCCTCGCCCGCGCCGACGACCCCGCCGACGAACATGTCGTACAGCGACGGGAAGACCAGCTTCTCGGCGGTGCGGCGATGGACGAAGATCCGGCCCTGGGCGTCCCGCGCCTGGATGAAGACGCAGCGGTGGCGGAGCCGGTGGGCCATGGCGTCACCGCGTCGGGCCTGGCCCACCACGCGGTCCCGCTCGTCCACGATGTCCAGGAGTTCGTCGGCGGAAAGCGGTTCCTGATCAGGCATACCGCCATACAAGCAGATCGGGGGCGAGGTCAGCGCCGGTGGCCACCGCCGTAGCCGCCTCCGTACTCGCCGCCATAGCCACCGCCGTAGCCGTTACCCCCGCCGTAGCCGTGCCCGCCGCCATGGCCGTTGCCCCCGCCATAGCCGCCGCCGTGGCCGTCCCCGCCGCCGTTCCCGTTCCCGTACCCGCCGCCGTAGCCGCCCCCGTAACCGCCGCCCTGGCCCTGACCCTGACCCGGCCCGTACGGCCCGGAGCCGCCGTCCTGGCCGCGCTGCCTCGCCTGCTGCTCGGCCCAGCGGTCGAACGCCTCCGCCGCGTCCTGCCAGTCGTCGTACTGCCCCGGTCCCCGGGACGACCAGCCCGGCCAGGACGGGGTGGAGCGGCCCTTGCCGGGGGACGACGCCGCGGGCTTGTCCGGCGCGGAGTCGCCCGCCGGGGCCTGCGCCGTCGGCCGCGCGGCCGCGGGCCGCTGCGGCTCGGGCTTCTCGGCGCGCGCACCGCGCAGCGGGGTCTCGCCCGCCGCCGCCTCGGCGTACGGGACGGCGTGGCTCTCCGGCTCGTCCGGGGCGGCCGTCGCGCTGTCGTGTCCGGGGGCGGCCGTCGCCTGACGGGCGTCCTTGCCCATGAGCATGAAGAGCGCGGTGGCGGCGCCGGTGGCCGACAGCAGAATCGCCCCGGCGGCCGCCTTGCGCCGGTTGTCCACCGGGCGGCGGCGGGCGTGCCGGGGGCCGATCACCTCGCCGCGGAGCACCTGTGGTGCCTCGTCCGCGTCCGGCGCGGCTAAGAGGGGCTGCGGGCCTGGCGTGATGAGCGTCGGGTTCACCACACGGCGTTCGACATCGGGCCTCGGCCCTGAGTGCTCAACGGAGCGGTCAGCCATGGTCGATGATGATGCCCGTTTGGCCGAACCCTGTCCAATGTCGGTGAACGAATGTGACCTTTTGTTCCACGCCCAGGGCACGCCCAGGTTGCGCCGAGGGAGTTGGCCGTTCGGCACCGGGCCGGCGGCGGCCGGAAACCGCTCCCACACCCCGGGTTGACGCCGTACTGGCCGGTAGGCAGGATCGCGGTCACGGCGCCGCTGGACGGGCATCTGCTGGCTCAAGAAACGGGATTTCGCCTCTGGGGCGAAAGACTGCCCACACGATCGGGTAAACTGCCTGTTGTGCGTTGCGAGAACCAAGTGCGCACAACGTGCTGAGCGAGAGCCAAGCCGGCGCATCCCAATGCTTTCGGGCAACCGGGCAGGTTCCGTCCCGGCTGGTGCTGAGGGAGTAAGACCTTGTCGGTCGCTGACCTGCGGGGCTTCCTGAGCCAGGAATTCCCCTGCTGTGGCTGGGGGAGGGTTCAAGAGAACGGGACATCACACCATGGCGTACGACGCGGATGTGATCGTGGTCGGCGCGGGGCTCGCGGGCCTCGCGGCCACCGCCGAACTGGCCGACGCCGGCCGTAAGGTGATCCTGCTCGACCAGGAGCCCGAGCAGTCGCTCGGCGGCCAGGCCCACTGGTCCTTCGGCGGGCTCTTCCTCGTCGACTCGCCCGAGCAGCGCCGCCTGCGCATCCGCGACAGCCGCGAACTCGCCTGGCAGGACTGGCTGGGCACGGCCGGGTTCGACCGCGAGGAGGACCACTGGCCGCGCCGCTGGGCCGAGGCGTACGTGGACTTCGCGGCGGGCGAGAAGCGGTCCTGGCTGCACGCCCAGGGGCTGCGGCTGTTCCCGCTCGTCGGCTGGGCCGAGCGCGGCGGCTACGACGCGACCGGGCACGGCAACTCCGTGCCCCGCTTCCACATCACCTGGGGTACCGGACCCGGCATCGTCGCCCCCTTCGAGCGGCGGGTGCGGGCGGCCGTCGCCCGCGGCCTGGTCGAGCTGCGCTTCCGGCACCGGGTGACGGGGCTGGCCCGCAGCGCGGGCACGGTCGACACCGTCACCGGCGACATCCTGGAGCCCAGCCGGGCCGAGCGCGGCACCCCCAGCGGCCGCGAGGTCACCGGCGCCTTCGAACTGCGTGCCCAAGCCGTGATCGTCACCTCCGGCGGCATCGGCGGCAACCACGACCTCGTCCGCGCCAACTGGCCCGAGCGGCTCGGCTCCCCGCCCGAGCGGATGATCTCCGGGGTCCCGGCCCATGTGGACGGCCATATGCTCGGCATCGCCGAGGAGGCCGGCGGACGGATCATCAACCGCGACCGGATGTGGCACTACACCGAGGGCATCCAGAACTGGAACCCCATCTGGCCCCGGCACGGCATCCGCATCCTGCCCGGCCCGTCCTCCCTGTGGTTCGACGCGCGCGGCAAGCGGTTGCCGGTGCCGCTGTTCCCCGGCTTCGACACCCTCGGCACGCTCGAGCACATCATGCGGACCGGCTACGACTACACCTGGTTCGTGCTCACGCGGAAGATCATCGAGAAGGAGTTCGCGCTCTCCGGCTCCGAGCAGAACCCGGACCTCACCGGCAAGAGCGTCCGCGATGTGATCGGCCGCGGGCGGGCCGGGGCGCCGGGCCCGGTCCAGGCGTTCATGGACCACGGCGCGGACTTCATCGTCGAGCGGTCGCTGCCGGCGCTGGTCCGGCGGATGAACGAGCTCACCAAGGAGCCGCTGATCGACGAGGCCGAACTGCGGCGGGAGATCGTCGCCCGGGACCGCGAGATCGCCAACCCGTACACCAAGGACCTCCAGGTCACCGCCCTGCGCGGGACCCGCAAGTACATCGCCGACCGGCTCATCCGCACCGCTGCCCCGCACCGTATGCTCGACCCCAAGGCGGGCCCGCTGATCGCCGTGCAGCTGCACATCCTGACCCGTAAGACCCTCGGCGGCCTGGAGACGGACCTCTCCTCCCGCGTCCTGACCGAGGGCGGCGAACCGCTGCCCGGCGTCTACGCGGCCGGGGAGGCGGCGGGCTTCGGCGGCGGCGGAGTGCACGGCTACCGCTCCCTGGAGGGCACCTTCCTGGGCGGCTGCCTCTTCTCGGGCCGTACGGCGGGCCGCGCGGCGGCCGAGGCGGTGGGGTAGGGGGGGTAGGGGGCGGGTATCCGGCGGGTATCCGGCGGTAGGCGTACGCCTCCGGCGGGCCACGCGGCGGAGCCGCATCCGGATGCCGCGGGAAGGGGCGGGGCACGTCGCGCCGGGCACCCCGTAGTCCCCGGCGCGCCGCGACAGGCCCCGCTTCCGGAGTCTTACCGAAGTCTGACGAATCCCGGCAGGAGATGGCGCACCACCCCCGCCCGGTGCTCTCATCGATCCATGGACCCCAACACCGGTGCCGGACCCGACGGCCACGGCGCGCCCGTCGGCCGGCGCCTCGTCCTCGGCATGCTCGGTCTCGGCGCGGGCGCGATGGCCGCGGCCCCCTGGCTCCAGGGCCGGCTGGAGGCCGCCCTGGGCGCGGTGGCCGACAAGGACCCGACGGGGGTGACCGGACTCCTCCCCAACGGCGGCGGCTTCCGCTATTACTCCGTCACCTCCTCCGTGCCCCACAAGGACGACGGCAACTACCGCCTCACCGTCGACGGACTCGTCGACAAGCCCGGCGCGTACCGCCTCGCCGATCTGCGCGCGCTGCCGCAGACCCGCCTGGTGCGCGATGTCCAGTGCGTCACCGGCTGGCGGGTACCCGAGACCCCGTTCGAGGGGGTGCGGCTGTCGACGCTGCTCGACGCCGCCGGGGTGCGCCGAGGGGCCAAGGCCGTCCGCTTCACCTGCTTCGACGGCGCGTACAGCGAGAGCCTGACCCTCGACCAGGCGCGGCGGCCGGACGTGCTGGTCACGCTGAAGCTGCGGGACAAGCCGCTCGGCCACTCCCACGGCGGGCCGGTGCGGCTGTACGTGGCGCCGATGTACTTCTACAAGTCGGCGAAATGGCTCTCCGGTATCACCGTCACCGATGAGGTGCGGCCCGGCTATTGGGAGGAGCGGGGCTATGACGTCGACGCCTGGGTCGGCAGGTCGAACGGACGCGACGATGACCCCACCGCCTGAGACGACGCCACCGTCCGAGATGACCCCACCGCCTGAGCGGACGGCGGCCCCTCCGCCACGGGCCGACGACCGGGACGGCGGGTCCCGGGTGCTCCGGTTCAGCCCCGCCGAGCGCTGGATCCACCGCACCACGGCCCTCCTGCTGGGCGCGTGCGTGCTCAGCGCGGCCTGTCTCTACCTGCCCGCGCTCGCCGAACTCGTCGGCCGGCGCGCCCTCGTCGTCACCGTTCACGAGTGGACCGGCATCCTGACGCCCCTCCCGGCCCTGCTCGGCCTCGTCTCCCGCGCCTTCCGCGCCGATCTCAGCCGCCTCAACCGCTTCGGCCCGCACGACCGCCGCTGGCTGCGCGCGGCGCTGCGGCGCGACCACCGGCACCAGGAGCGCCCGGCGGGGAAGTTCAACGCCGGGCAGAAGCTGTACGCGGGGTACATCGCGGGCGCGGTGCTGGTGATGGCGGGCACCGGGCTGCTGATGTGGTTCACCGGTCTGGCCCCGCTGGTGTGGCGCACCAGCGCCACCTTCGTCCACGACTGGCTGGCGCTGGCCATCGGCATCGTCCTGCTCGGCCACATCGGCAAGGCGCTCGCCGATCCGGAGGCCCGGCGCGGGATGCGCACGGGCCGGGTCGAGCGGGCGTGGGCGGCCCGGGAGCACCCGCTGTGGCGTACGGACGAGGACGCGGGGGAGAGCCGCGAGCGCTGAACCGCTCAGCTCGCGGGAGCGCCGAGGGCGCCGGGAGCGCCGCGTCCCCGGGGGCCTCGGCACGCCCGGACGGTACGCCCGGACGGTACGCCCGGGACGGTACGCCCAGGCCACCCGGGACGGCCACCCGGACCGGGCGCGGGGCCCCAAACCGGTGGCCACGAACGCCGCGTCCGCTGAACCCGTGACACCCGGTGCCATGATTCGTCGCATGCGACACAAAGGTGTAAGAACATCCGTTATGCGGCTTTGGCTGCATGCCGCCGTATGCCTCGCGGTGATGCTTCCGCTGAGTGGATGCCGCATGTTCGAGTCCCCGCTGCGGCGCGGGGGGCTCTGGGTGAACCCGGACAGCCCCGCCGCCCGGCAGGCTCATGAACGGGAACACGAGGGGAAGAACGGCGACGCCGCGCTCATCCGGCAGATCGCCCAGCAGCCGGTCGCCGAATGGTTCGGCCCCGCGCCGCCCCGGGAACGGGCCCGCTCCATCACCGAGTCGGCGGCGCGGACCGGGTCCACCCCGGTTCTGGTGGCCTATCACATCCCGTACCGCGACTGTGGGCGGTACTCGGCGGGCGGCGCGCGGAACCGCACGGACTACCGGTGGTGGATCGAGCAGTTCACCCTCGGTATCGGCGATCGCAGGGCGATCGTCGTCCTGGAGCCCGACGCGGTGGCCCAGCTGGTCGACGGCTGTGTGCCGCGCAGGCTGCGCAAGGCCCGGCTGGAGATGCTCCGCGACGCGGTCGCCCTGTTCGCCGCGCTGCCCCGCGTCCAGGTGTACCTGGACGCCGGGAACCCGGGCTGGATCAAGAATCCCGCCCGGCTGGTGCGGCCGCTGCGCGAGGCCGGTATCGAGCAGGCGGACGGCTTCGCGCTGAACGTCTCCAACTTCCAGCCGACCCGCCGCACCAAGGCGTACGGCCACCGGCTCTCCACCGCCCTCGACAAGGCCCACTTCATCATCGACACCAGCCGCAACGGCAACGGTCCGCTGCGGGCCCGCGGCGCGGCCCGGCACGGCATCCGGGCGCGGGACTCCTGGTGCAACCCGCCGGGACGGGCGCTGGGCGAGCCGCCCAGCACCCACACCGGGGACCCCCTCGTGGACGCCTATCTGTGGATCAAACGGCCCGGGGAGTCCGACGGCACCTGCAACGGCGGCCCTCCGGCGGGCCACTGGTGGACCAAGTACGCGCTCGACCTGGCCCGTAACGCCCCCCATCGCCGCTGAGCGCTCCGCTGGAAGTGCCGCGATGCGTCGTCGGCCGTCTGCGGCGCCGTCGTGGCTGGTCCCACGCGGCGGAGCCGCATATCGACACAGCCGCGCGGCGGAGCCGCACATCGGCACAGCCCCGCGCCCCTTCGGGGCGCTGCCCGAACCAGAGCGGACTTCCTCCGATCTGCTCAGGAGACATCCGACGGATCGTGACGCCCGCGGCGGGCCACGCGGCGGAGCCGCATATCGGTGCTTCCCTCTCCCCGCCCCCTTCCCAATACCGGGGCTCCGCCCCAGGCCCCGGGGCCCGGCGCGGAGCCCCTGCCACGCGGCGGAGCCGCATAAGGATCCTTCGGTGTCGCGCAGGGGCTGGCCGCGTCGCGCGCCGTCGGCACCGTGCCATGCGCCGGACGCTTCCGCTCGCGGCGCAGCAGCCCCACCGACCAGATCGCCACCGGAGCCAGACACAGGGCCAGGGCGAGCACCGCCCAGGTCCGCATCACCGCATGGGTGTGCCCCAGGAAGAACGAGCCGACCAGCGAAGAGCCGAACACCCCCGCCCACAGCAGATGGATACGGAACGTGGAGAGCCGGTCGGGGCTGGACGAGTCGCCCTTGGGCGTGACCACGAACCGGCTGGTGCGCCGCAGCACCGCGTCGCACAGCGACTTGGCGTAGATCGGGGCGGACAGCGCCGAGAGCACCATCCCGGCCAGCCCGCCGGAGCCCTCCGGCTCGTGCGGGGAGACGTTGTGCCGGCGGTTCCAGATGTACAGCCCGATCTGGAGCATCGCCGCGTCGCTGTAGAGCATCATCCACATCTCGGCCGGGATGTGGAGCCCGGCGGCGCCCAGCACCAGGAACAGCGCGCACGACAGCGCGGAGAGGAGCCAGTTGACCGCGGTCATCGGGTAGTACGCGATCATCAGCGAGTAGTTCAGCAGCTTGCCCGGCGACAGGGTGAACGGGCCCTTCCAGAACTGCTTGAGCACGGTCTCGTAGGTGCCGCGGCTCCACCGCATCTGCTGGGTGAAGAAGTCCGTCCAGGTGCTCGGCCCCTCGCCGACCGCGAGCACATCGGGGGTGTAGACCGAGCGCCACTTCTTCCCGGTCGCCGGGTTGCGGTGGCGGTGCAGCTCGAAACCGGTGGCCATGTCCTCGGTGATCGAGTCGTACAGCCCGCCGATCGAGCGCAGCGCGCTGATCCGCACCGCGTTGTTGGTGCCCACGAACATCGGGCCGCCATAGGCGTTTCCGGCCCGCTGGATCAGCGCGTGGAAAAGGAACTGCTGGCTTTCGGCGGCCTTGGTGACCGGGGTGTCGTAATTCCCGTAGACCTGCGGGCCGACCACGAAGGCGATATCCGGATCCCGGAAGTAACCCAGCATGCGCTCCAGGAAGTTGGGCAGCGGTACGTGGTCGGTGTCCACACACGCCATGAATTCATAGCCGTCGCCGTGCGCGTCCAGCCAGGCGTTGTAATTCCCGTGCTTGGTCCGCGCCCGGAAAGCGCCCTTCGGCTGATTCCACTTCTCGACGCCCTTGCGCGAGAAGTGCCGTACGCCCAGCCGCTTGCACAGCGCCTTTACCTCGTCGTCGTCCCCCTCGTCGAGCAGCCAGACGTCCAGCGGCCCGGTGTGCCGGATCCGCACCGCCCCCTCCAGCGTGGCCCGGACCATCGCGATCGGCTCCTTGCCGGGCACGAAGCTGGTCAGGAACGCCACCCGGGTCCCAGGCTCGGCCACCACCGGCACCGGGTCCCGCGCCACCAGCGTGGCATGGGCGTTGGAGACGACCGTGAACAGGCGAAACCCCTCGATCAGCGCGATCGAGACCAGCATCGCCAGGTCCGCCGCCCGCTGCCACCCCGGTGCGTAGTCGCGCTCCACCCAGTGGTCCGGGTGCAGCAGCCACAGCAGCAGCACCGCCGAGCACACCGGCGCCGCGCACAGCAGCAGCGCGGCGCGGAACCGGTGCGGCTCCTGCGCCAGCAGGCTCCGGCAGCGCACCCGGTAGGGGCGGTCCACCGGGGCCTTGGCCAGCGGGCCCGCCAGTTCGCTGTACCGCTTGTACTCGTACACCGGGGTGGGACGGCGGTGCGGGACGCGGGAATCCGACGCGGTACGCGCGGGCGGCGGCCCGGCTACGGCGCGTGCGGTGGTTTTCCGGGGGGAATCTCTGACGGGGGTCGGTGCAGACATCTGGGCACTCCCGCGGGGCTGGCTCGAACCGAATGTCGCGCCACGATGACCCATACGGGCCATATTCTTCAGGTCATCGCGCGAGATGAGAAGGTAACAATCCCATGGGGCATGAGCGTGCACATCGGATATTCGGCGCGCCTTTGTTGACGGTCCGTAAGGCATCCACTCCGACGGCCCAGCGGCGCGCGTCTTACGTGATTTACATCCCGCCGTCTGGCAGGGTCGGCACCGATCGAAGCCCATCGGAATACGGAGGATGGGGCGCAGTCGCCCGATGAGAGTCCTGCACATCATCTCCCGCCTCGGGGCCGGAGGAGCCGAACAGCAACTGCGGCTGCTGCTGCGCCATATGCCGGTGCGCTGTGACGTCATCGCCCTCTCGGGCCCCGGTGCCACCGCGCACGGCATCCGCGCGGACGGCATCCCGGTCACCCATCTGCCCCTGGACGGCGGGCGCGAGCGGCAGCTCACCACCGTGCCCAGGCTGGTGCGGATCATCCGGTCCGGCGGCTACGACCTGGTGCACACCCATCTGTACCGGGCCTGTGTGCTCGGCCGGATCGCCGCCCGGCTGGCCGGGGTGCGGGCGGTCATCGCCACCGAACACAGCCTGGGCGAGCGGCGGATCGACGGCCGCCCGCTCAACGCCGCCCTCCGCGCCCGCTATCTCGCCGCCGAGCGGCTGGGCTCGGCGACCGTCGCCGTCTCGGCCGCCGTCGCGGACCGGCTGCGCGACTGGGGCGTGCCCAACCGCCGGATCCATCTGGTGCCCAACGGGATCGACGCCCGCCACTTCCGCTTCGAGCCGACCGCCCGGGCGGCCGCCCGCGCCCGCCTCGGCATTCCCGACCGGGCCTTCGTGGTCGGCGGGGTGGGCCGGCTGGTGGCGGACAAGCGGTTCGACACGGCGGTACGGGCCGTCGCCGAGGTGCCGGACACCCGGCTGCTGCTGGTCGGCGAGGGCCCCGAGCGTCCCGCCCTGGAGGACCTGGCCGCCCGGCTCGGCGTGGCCGACCGGGTCCGGCTGCTGGGGGAGCGGGACGGCGCGGTGGCCCCGGCCGACGACCGGCCCGCGGGGCTGCCCGCGCTGCTGGCCGCCATGGACGTGCTGGTCTCGCCGTCCGCCGAGGAGGCGTTCGGCCTCGCGGCACTGGAGGGGCTCGCGGCCGGGCTGCCGGTGCTGCACACCGTCTGCCCCGCCCTCGACGAGCTGCCCGACGGCGCCGCGCCCGGCGCCCGCCGTATCGCCCCCGGCCCGGCCGCCCTCGCCGCCGCCCTGCGCGCGCAGGCCGCCCAGGGCCCGCTGCGCTTCCCGGTCCCGGACGCCGTCGACCGCTACGACATCGCCCGCGGCGCCCGCCGCCTGATGGACCTCTACGACCGCACCACCACCTGCGGCCCGGACGGCTGCCTGCGGGTGCCGCCCGCCAGCCGCATGCCACGGCGCGGCGCACCCGCGGGCTGAGCGGGCCCCCGCGCCCCGCGCCCCGGCGTGCGCCTCTCCCGGTTCGCGTTTCGATGTCCGAAGGGCGCCTGTCTTCCGCGAGGCGTCAGGGGAGTGGCTGTTCGGTCCAGATGCACTTGCCGGTGGGCGTGTAGCGGGTGCCCCAGCGCTGGGAGAGGGCCGAGACCAGCTGGAGCCCGCGCCCGCCCTCGTCGGTCTCCGCGGCATGCCGGATCCGGGGCGTGGTCAAGGAGCAGTCGGTCACCTCGCAGATCAGCCCCTCGCCGCGTAGCAGCCGCAGCCCGATGGGTCCCTTGCCGTGCCGGATCGCGTTCGCGACCAACTCGCTGACCAGCAGTTCCGTGATGGGGGTGAGGGAAGCCAGCTTCCAGTGGGTCAGCTGGTCCCGGACGTGATCGCGCGCCTCGCCCGCGGCGATCGGCCCCTCGGACAGCGGCCATGCGGCGATGTGGTCGGAGGCGAGCGCATGGGTGCGGGCGATGAGCAGCGCCGCGTCATCGGCGGTGAGCTGCTTCTCCGGCAGCAACTCGGCCAGCACCTCGTCGCACAGCCGCTCCAGCGACGCGTTCCCGCCCCGGTCTCCGTCCCCCCGGTCTCCGTCCCCCCGCTCTCTGTCGCGCCGGTCTCCGTCGCGCCGGGTGTCTCCCGGGCCGGGTGCGCGGGTCGCGCTGGACAGCGCGCTCGCCAGGTGCCGCATCCCGCGGTCGATGTCCCGGGCGGCGGATTCCACCAGACCGTCGGTGTACAGCACCAGCAGACTGCCCTCCTCCAGACTCACCTCGGTGGTCTCGAACGGCGGCTGGGCCGCGCCCAGCGGTGGATCGGGGGCGCCGCCGGCGAAGCGGACCGGGTGGCCGGGGCGTACGACGGCCGGCGGCGGATGTCCGGCGCTGGAGAAGACGCAGGTGGCGCGGGCCGGGTCGTACACGGCGTACAGGCAGGTCGCGTAGAGGTTGTCCCCCAGGTCGCTCACCAGGTCATTGAGGCGGGTGAGCAACTCGGCGGGCGGAAACTCCAATTCGGCCAGGGTGTTCACGGCGGTGCGCAGCCGGCCCATGGTGGCCGCCTCGGACAGCCCGTGCCCCATCACATCGCCGATGACCAGGGCCACCCGGGCGCCGGACAGCGGGATCACGTCGTACCAGTCACCGCCCACCTCGATGCCCTCGCTGGCGGGCAGATAGCGTGCGGCGGTGGTGACCGAGGACAGCGACGGCAGAGCGCGTGGCAGCAGCCCCCGCTGGAGCTCCTTGGCCCGGGTGTGCTCGATGTCGTACAGCCGGGCGCGCTCGATGGCCTGCCCCATCAGCCCGCTGAGCGCGGTGAGCAGGGCCCGCTCCTCCGCGTCGAGCCGGCGCGGCTCGGCGAAGGCGACCACCGAGCAGCCGATGTTCCGGCCGGAGACGATCAACGGCAGAAAGGCCCATGCCTGCTTGTGCGCCGCGGCGGGCCGCCCGGCCATGGCGGGGTAGCGCGCGGTGTACTCCTCGGCCGACTCGACGAAGGCCGGCGCCCCGGTGTAGTACACCTCCGCGACCGGCGACACATCAAGGATCGACGCCCCGTCGATCGACTCCAGGAAGGGCTGCGGATAGCCGACGGCCCCGGCGATCCGGATCACGCTGCCCTCGATGAGCTGCACCACGATCCCCGAGGCGCCGAACGGCGGCAGCACCCGGTCGGCGATGGCGTTCACCACGTCGCGCATCGTCAGCGCCTGCGCGAGGGCGTCGGTCAGCTCGCCGATCCGCGCGGTGCGCTCGGCCGCCGCGCGCTCGGCCGCGGCCCGCTCAGCCTCGCGCGCCCGGCTCGCGGTGATGTCGGCGGCGTAGACGGTGAGACCGTTCGGCACCGGGACCAGCCGCATGGAGTACCAGCGCTGATCGGTGGGCCAGCGCACCTCGAACCCGACCGGGGTGCCGCTCTCGGCGGCCCGCCGGTAGCGGCTCCGCAGGTCCGGCTCCGCGTCGTCGACGCGCAGCCGCGCGAAGGCGTCCCACAGGGTCCGGCCGAGAGTCGTCCGGGAGGCGCCGAGCAGCCGCTCCGCCTCGCCGTTGACGAAGGTGACGCGCCAGTCGCTGTCGACCGCGAAGAACGCGTCGCTCATGTGCCAGAGCGCTTGGCTGACCTGGTCGTCCGCCATCAACGTGCGGGTGCCGCCCCGGTCCTGGTCCCGGTCTTGGTCCTGGCCCTGGTCCTGGTCCCGGTCCTGGACCCGGCCCCGGCCCTGGTCCTGGACCCGGCCCTGGTCCTGGTCCTGGTCCTGGACCCGGCCCCGGTCCTGGCCCCGGCCCCGGCCCCGGTCCTGGGTCTGGTCCCGGTCAGGCGGGTCCCCTCGCAGCCGTGGGGCGGCCCACGCGGCCAGCGCCTCGACGGCCGCCCACCGCTCCGGTGCGGGCCGCTCGGCCGGGACCATCAGCACCGACAGCGCGCCGGTGACCTCCTCCGGAGTGATCAGCGGAACCGCCAGCAGCCCGCTTCCGGCGGGCAGCGCCGGGCCCGTGCCGTCCCCGGCGCCGGGGGCCGGCGCCCACACCGGTGTGCCCTGGGCCATCGCGCGGGCCGGGGCGCTGGCGCCGTTGGGCTCGACCTCCTCCCAGTCCCGGGCGACCGTACGGATCAGCCCGTGCACCGCGGCGAGCAGCAGCGGCCGGGCGCCGGTGCCGCGCAGATGCGCCATGCCGCCGAGACCGCCGGTCTCCGTCACGGCGTGGTCGAGCGCGAATCCGAGCAGATCGGGGCCGCTCAGGCCGTTACCCGCCTCAGTGATCATGCGGATTCGCGTGGCGACGGCCACATCCATGCCCATGGGGAAAATTTACTCCCTTGGGAGCATATGTACGGGAGTGTGCCGGGAGGTGTCCGGCGGATCGTGGGGCCTCCGGCGGCTTGCTCCCCTCCCCGCCCCTTCCCGATTCCTGGGGCTCCGCCCCAGCCCCCGAAACCGGGGCTCCGCCCCAGCCCCCGAAACCGGGGCTGCGCCCCTGGACTCCGCGATCGGGGCTGGGTCCCTGGCCTTGCGACTGGGGCTGGGCCCGGTTCCCGCAGTCGGGGCTGCGCCCCAGACCCTGCACCCGTGCACCCGGGGCTCCGCCCCTGGCCTCCGCGACCGGGGCTGCGTCCCTGGCTTCGTGACTGGGGCTGGGCCCGGTTCGGGCAGTCGGGGCTGGGTCGCAGGCTCTGCGACCGGGGCTGGGCCCCCGTTGCCGCGACCTGGGCTGCGCTCCTGGACCCCGCGACCGGGGCTGCGTCCCTGGCTTCGTGACTGGGGCTGGGCCCGGTTCCCGCAGTCGGGGCTGGGTCCCCGGCTCTGCGACCGGGGCTGGGCCCCCGTTGCCGCGACCTCGGCTGCGCCCCTGGCCTCCGCGACCGGGGCTGCGTCCCTAGCTTCGTGACTGGGGCTGGGCCCGGTTCCCGCAGTCGGGGCTGGGTCCCCGGCTCTGCGACCGGGGCTGGGCCCCTGTTGCCGCGACCTGGGCTGTGCCCCTGGACTCCGCGATCGGGGCTGCGTCCCTAGCTTCGTGACTGGGGCTGGGCCCGGTTCCCGCAGTCGGGGCTGCGCCTCAGACCCTGCACCCGTGCACCCGGGGCTGCGCCCCAGGCCCCTGCAATCGGGGCTCTGCCTGCCCCTGGCCTCACGACTGGGGCTGGGTCCCGTTCCCGCGACCTGGGCTGCGCTCCTGGCCCCCGCGAACGGGACTGCGCCCCAGACCCTGCGGGCTCTACCCCTGACCCCCGCGACTGGGGCTGGGCCCCGGTTCCCGCAGTCGGGGCTGCGCCTCAGACCCTGCACCCGTGCACCCGGGGCTGCGCCCCAGGCCCCTGCAACCGGGGCTCCGCCCCCAGACCCTGCAACCGGGGCTGCGCCCCACAACCCCGGGGTTCAGGGGCGGAGCCCCTGGTATCGGGAAGGGGCGGGGAGGGGAAAACATCGATGCGCGGCTCCCGCGCGTGGTCCCCCGGACACCCCGTAACGAGTCGCGCGGCGGCGGTCGACCAGGGGCAGGGGCAGGGGCGGCGCGGGGCCAGGCGGGGGGTGTGCTGCGGCGGGCGGGGCCGGGCAGGGGGCATCACGGTGCGCCACTGCTCCCAGTCGCGTTCGTGAACATCTCGGCCTGCTCGCGGACGTACTCCCGCACCCCGGTCGCGGGCCTTCCCGTGATCGTCTCGATGTCGTCGGTCCAGCGGTCGTAGCGGTTCTCCGCGTGCAGCCGCGCCATCGTGGCGAGGTGGTCGAAGAGGTGGTCGGACAGGCCCAGCGCCTTCAGGTCGTGGTTGACCCAGGCCTCGTAGGAGACGTCCACATAGGCGACCGGCCGGCCGAGCGCTACGGCGAACTCCTCGGCCATGGTGGTCATGTCGATCGAGGCCGGGCCGGTCAGATGGTAGGTCCTGCCGATGTGCGAGGAGGGGTTCACCAGGATCTCGGCCACCACCGCGGCGACGTCCCGCGCCGCGACCGGGGCGGTGCGCCCGGCGCCGAACGGCAGCCGGATCGTGCCCTCCTCCGCGATGGAGCGGTGGGCGAAGGCCGTGAAAAGCGGGTTCTCCATGAAGATGGTGGGCCGGAGATGGGTGACGGGCAGGCCGGACCAGTTGAGCGCCTGCTCGGCCAGCCAGTGCTCCCGCTGCTGCGTCGACTCCGAGGCGCTGGTGAGATCCATCTGGGAGACCGTCATCTGCGACATGTTGACCAGCGCGTCCAGCCGCGCGTAGTCGCGGGCGACCGCCGCCGTGGTCATCGTGGCCTCGAGGTACTTCGGCGAGACGCTCATGCCGAAGTACATCCGACCGCAGCCGTACAGCACCCGGACCACATCCGGGGCGCGGGTCAGATCGCCCGCCACCACCTCCGCGCCCGTGGCGCGCAGGGCCTCGGCCCGCTCGTCCTCGCGGTGGACCATGGCGCGCACGGGCAGCCCGCGCCGGCGCAGCTCCTCCACCACGGTGCGGCCGACGGCCCCGACGCCGCCCGCGGCGCCGGTCACCAGGATCGGTGGATCGGGCACGGCTAGGACACCAACTTGTCGAGGGTGATGGGCAGTTCGCGGATCCGGGCACCGGTCGCGTGGTGCACGGCGTTGCCGATGGCCGCGGCGGTGCCCGTGATGCCCACCTCACCGAGGCCCTTGGCCCCCATGGGGTTGGTGTACGGATCGGACTCGTCCAGCCAGTGGGCCTCGATCGTGTGCACATCGGCGGCGGAGGCGATGTGGTACTGGGCGAAGTCCTGGTTGACCACATGGCCGAACCGCGGGTCCAGCACGCTGTGTTCGTACAGCGCCATCGAGATCCCCTGGGTCATGCCGCCGATCAGCTGGGAGCGGGCCGTCTTGGGGTTGATGACCCGGCCCACGTCGAACATCCCCAGCAGCCGTGCCACCCGCACCTCGCCGGTGTCCTCGTCCACCCGTACCTCGGCGAACTGGGCGCCGAAGCTGTGCATCGCATAGCGCTCGGCCTCCGGATTGCCGCCGGGCAGCTCCGCGGTGACCTCCAGCCCCTCCGGCGGCGCGATACCGCCGTGCTCGGCCTGGAGCCGGGCCCGCAGCCGGTCCGCCGCCTCCCAGATCGCGGTGCCCCAGCTGTTGATGCCCGCCGAGAACCCGGCGCCCGACGCGGTCGGCAGCGCGGTGTCCCCGATCCGCATCTCCACCTGCCCTACGGGTACGCTCAGCGCGTCCGCGGCGATCTGGGTGAGCGCCGTCCAGGTGCCGGTGCCCAGGTCGGCGGCGGCGATCCGGACCGTGTAGTGGCCGTCCGGGGCGAGCCGGATCGTGGCCGCGTTGCCGGGGAAGCGGGGCGAGGGGTACGTCGAGGCGGCCATGCCGGTGCCCACCAGCCAGCGGCCCTCGCGCCGCGACCGGGGGACCGGGTCGCGGTGGTCCCAGCCGGCCCGGCGGGCGCCCTCGCGCAGACAGGCCGTCAGATGGCGGCTGGAGAACGGCAGCCCGGACTCCGGGTGCGCCTCCGGCTCATTGCGGATCCGGAACTCCACCGGGTCGAGACCGCAGGCGATCGCCATCTCGTCCATGGCCGACTCCAGCGCGTACATCCCCTGCGCCTCGCCCGGCGCCCGCATGATCGTGGGCACCGGGACATCCAGCGGGGCCAGCCGGTGGGTGGTGCGCCGGTGCGGCGCCGCGTACATCATCCGGGAGCATACGGCCACCTGCTCCGCGTACCCCTTGGCCTTGGCGGTCTGCTCGATCACCTCGTGGGAGAGCGCGGTGAGCCTGCCGTCCCGGCCGGAGGCCAGCCGGATCCGCTGGATCGACGCCGGGCGGTAGCCGACCAGGGCGAACATCTGCTGCCGGGTCAGGGAGAACTTGACCGGCCGCCGGACCATCCGGGCCGCCATCGCGGCGAGCACGGCGTACGAGTGGGGGTAGACCTTCGAGCCGAACGCGCCCCCGACATGCGGGGAGATCACCCGCACCCGCCCCGGTTCAAGACCCAGCACCCCGGAGATCAGGGCCTGGCTCGTGGAGGGGCCCTGGGTGGAGCAGCGCACGATCAGCTCACCGTCCAGCCAGGTGACCACGGCGGTGTGCGGCTCCATCGGGTTGTTGTGGTACATCGGCGTGGAGTAGGTGGCGTCCACCATGATCGGCGAGGCCGCCAGTGCCGTGTCCGCGTCCCCGAGCACGCTGTCGGCGGGCGAGCCGTCCTGGAGCTCTCCGCCGCCCGAGCCGAAGGCGGCGGCGTGCACCGGGGAGTAGAGGTCGTCGCGGTCGGCGCGCAGCACCACATCGGGGGGCCGGCTCTCGTAGTCCACGCGGACCAGCCCCGCCGCGCGGCGCGCGGTCTCCAGGCTCTCGGCGACCACCGCCCCGATGAACTGGCCGCGCCAGGCGACCTCGTCGGACTGCAGCACCGCGAGCTCCGGATCGTCCGGGCGGGTCAGCGTGGGGGCGTTGAGGTGGCTGAGCACCGCCAGCACCCCCGGCTCCGCCTCCGCGAGCGCGCTGTCCACCCCGGTGACCCGCCCGGAGGCGATCGTGGACTGCAGCGGATACAGATAGACCGGCTGGTCGAGGGGCCATTCATAGGCATAGGTGGCGGTGCCGGTGACCTTCTGCGCACCGTCGATACGGTCCATCGGGGTGCCGATGGCGCGGGGGCGGGCCGTGACGTCGCTCATCGCGCCTCCTCCAGCAGCTCCAGCAGGGTGGCGACCATCGTGTTGCGGGCGAGCGGGACCTTGAAGGCGTTGCCCGGCAGCGGCCGGGCCCCGGCCAGCTCGGCGGCGGCCGCGTCCACGAAGCTCTCCCGCGTGGCGGGCGCGCCGCGCAGCACCGCCTCGGCCGTGGTGGCCCGCCAGGGCTTGTGCGCCACCCCGCCCAGCGCGATCGCTACGTCCCGTACCGCCCCGTCGGTGACCTCCAGCGCGGCGGCGACCGAGACCAGCGCGAAGGCGTACGAGGCGCGGTCGCGCACCTTGCGGTAGCGGGAGCGGGCCGCGGCGTGCGGGGGCGGCAGCTCCACCCCGGTGATCAGCTCACCGCGCTCCAGGACGGTGTCGCGGTCGGGGGCGTCCTCCGGCAGCCGGTGCAGCTCGGTCAGCGGGATCCGGCGCTCGGCGGCCGGGCCGGCCACCGTCGCCACCGCGTCCAGCGCGGCCAGCGCGACGGCCATGTCGGAGGGGTGGGTGGCCACGCAGGCGGGGGAGGCGCCCAGGATCGCCATATCGCGCTGGTAGCCCTCCACCGCCGAGCAGCCCGAGCCCGGTAGGCGCTTGTTGCAGGGGGTGGTGACGTTCTGGAAGTACGGGCAGCGGGTGCGCTGGAGCAGATTGCCGCCGGTGGTGGCGAGGTTGCGCAGCTGGCCCGAGGCGCCCGAGAGCAGCGCCTGGGAGAGCACCGGATAGCGCCGCCGGACCCGCGGGTCGGCGGCCAGATCGCTGCCCGTCACCGCCGCGCCGATCCGCAGGCCCCCGTCGGGCAGCTCCTCGATCCGGTCCGAGGTCAGCCGCCGGACGTCGATCAGCACCTCCGGGGTCGTCACCTCAAGACGCATCAGATCGACCAGATTGGTGCCCCCGGCCAGATAGGCCGCCTCGGGCTCCTTCACGAGGGTGGCGACGGCCGCCGGCACCTCATCGGCGCGTTCGTAGCGAAAGGGCTTCATCGGTGCGCCACCTCCGCGATCGCCGGGACGATGTTCGCGTACGCGGCACAGCGGCACAGATTGCCGCTCATCCGCTCGGCGATCTCCTCGTCGTCGAGCACCACATCGGTGGCGCCCGGGTCCTTGCTCACGGCGCTGGGCCAGCCCTGCCCGGCCTCCTGGAGCATCCCGGCCGCCGAGACGATCTGACCGGGCGTGCAGTAGCCGCACTGGAAGGCGTCATGGGCGATGAACGACCGCTGGAGCGGATGCAGCTCACCGTCGGTGAGCCCGGCCGCCGTGACGATGTCCGCGCCCTGGTGGGCGACGGCGAGAGCCAGGCAGCCGAGGATCCGGCGGCCGTCGAGCAGCAGGGTGCAGGCGCCGCACTGTCCGTGGTCGCAGCCCTTCTTGGGGCTGGTGTTCCCCAGCTGTTCGCGCAGGGCGTCCAGCAGCGTCGTACGGGTGTCGACGGTGAGGCGGTGCTCGGTCCCGTCCACGCGGAGGTCGATCTCGAGGTCCATGGTCCCTACCCTTGATCGTCGTCCTTCGGAACGTCACGCGGCACCCCCATTCTGGGACAAATGGGCACTGATCGCCCGTTCGGCGGTATGGTCACGCCGAAACTCCGTACCGATACGGGCCGCGGCCCACGCCCGGCCGACACCGGTGGACCAGACCGCGGCCCGGGGCCAGGGCCTCCTTCAGGTGCGCTGGATCACGGCTTCCAGATGGGGCAGATAGTGGTCCATGCGGTCCCGCTTGGTGAGCAGATACGGGAGGTTCTCCTGGTGCGGAGTCATCAGCAGCGGCACCTGCTCGCTGACCCGGACGCCGTGGCGCACCAGCGCGTCCCGCTTCTGGGGGTTGTTGGACAGCAGCCGCACGGAGCGCACCTCGAGGTCGTGCAGGACATCCGCCGCCACCTTGTAGTCGCGGGCGTCGGCCGGCAGACCGAGGGCGAGGTTGGCCTCGACGGTGTCCAGCCCCTCGGACTGGAGCTTCATCGCCTGGAGCTTGGCGAGCAGCCCGATCCCGCGCCCCTCATGGCCCCTCAGATACACCAGGACGCCCCGGCCTTCGGCCACGATCGCCTTCAGCGCCGCGGAGAGCTGGTCGCCGCACTCGCAGTGACGGGAGCCGAACGCGTCTCCGGTGAGGCACTCGGAATGCAGCCGGGTAAGCGCTTCCTGCCCGCCGACATCGCCGTATACCAGCGCTATTTGTTCATCACCCAGCACGAGGTCCCGATAGCCGATCGCGAGAAAGTCGCCATGCTTCGTGGCCAGCCGGACATTCACCACTCGTTCGACACCCGAGGTGCGGGTGTCGACATCGAACACGCCATCACTTTCTGTCATGTCCCGATCTTATCTGGAAAACCACCGCCCTTGTACAGGAGAATGAGAAAAGCCGCAGCAACAAGCTGTCCGGCCGACGCATGAAAGGTCCACGAGATATGAGCGGTTCGGGAACGCGCCCCCAGGCCGGCATGGTGTTGCCGACACGGACGACGGAGGAAGTGCGGGCCGACCGGGCCGATGTCGCCGTTCTTCCCGTAGGCAGCTTCGAGCAACACGGCGCATTTCTCCCACTGGTGACCGACACGGTCATCGCCTGCACGGTCGCAGGGGAGATCGCGGCCGCGTATCCGGTGCTCCAACTGCCCCCGGTGACGGTCTCCTGCTCCCATGAACACGCCGCCTGGCCAGGGACGGTGTCGATTTCCGCGGCCACCCTCTACGCCGTCGTCCGCGATATCGCGGACTCACTCAGGCGCTCGGGTATACGCGGTCTGATTCTGGTGAACGGACACGGCGGAAATTACGTACTGCGCAACATCGTTCAGGAATCCGCGGGCACTGACTTCCGCATGGCGCTATTCCCCGGATCGGCCGACTGGGAGGTCGCCAGGACACGCGCCGGAGTACGCACCCCAGCCAACAGCGATATGCATGCGGGGGAACTGGAGACATCGATCCTCCTGCATGCCCATCCGGAACTCGTACGGCCCGGTCACGAAACCTCCGACTGGATATCCGACGATCGGAAACATCTGCTCACCCTCGGTATGCCCGCCTATACCGAGTCCGGGGTCATCGGCCGTCCGTCCAGGGCGTCCGCGGACAAGGGAAAGGAACTCCTTTCCGGGCTCGTCGACTGCTTCGCCGAGTATCTTTCCCTGGTCGGTGCCGAGAAGGAGGCGCGATGACCTTCCTGGAGACGGAAGAGGCATGGGAGCGGCTGCGCTCGGTCCGGACCGAGGCGGACGCCGGGGCCGCCGGTCTGGTCCGGGGCCCGGACGGCCGGTGGCGGTGGAGCGAGGCCGCCTCGCCGGAGGCCCGGCTCCTGGTCGACCGCTATCTTCCGCTGTGCCTGGCCGGGCCGCGGCTGACCGTCGCTCAGCTCGGCCAGAGCCTGGACGGCTTCATCGCCACCCGCACCGGCGACGCCGACTACGTCACCGGCGAGGAGGACCGCCGCCATCTCCACCGGCTGCGCGCCCTCGCCGACGCGGTGGTCGTCGGGGCCGGCACCGCCGTCGCGGACGACCCCCAGCTGACCGTGCGCGCCTGCGCGGGCGCCCACCCGGTGCGGGTCGTCCTCGATCCGCGCGGACGGGTGCCGCTCGACCGACGGGTGTTCACCGATGGCTCAGCTCCGACCCTGTGGGTGGTGGGCACCACCGGCGAGCGCCGGCCGGCGCCGCCGGACGGCGTGGACGTGCTGACGCTTGACGACCCGGATGCCTTTGCCCCCCACCACCTGGTGCGGGCGCTTCGGCGGCGCGGGCTCGGCCGGGTACTCGTCGAGGGCGGCGGCGTCACCGTGTCGCGCTTCCTGCACGCGGGGGCGCTGCACCGGCTCTACGTCACCGTGGCCCCCGTCCTGCTCGGCGGCGGCATCCCCGGGCTGCGCTTCGACGGGACGACGGTCATGCGGGACGCGCTCCGCCCGCCGGTCCGCCGCGACACCCTCGGCGAGGACACCCTCTTCGAACTCGACCTGTCGGCCCCGCAGCCGGCCGTAACCCTGGACGGCCAGCACCACGACACCGGGGAGGCTCGCGGCGAAGGTGAGCACCCCGTAGACCACGGCCACGGTCAGCCCCTGGCTCGCGCCGAGGCCCGCGGCGCCGAAGGCCCAGGCGGTCACGCCCTCGCGGGGGCCCCAGCCGCCGACGTTCAGCGGCAGCGCCATGGCGATCAGGGCGAGCACCATCAGGGGCACCAGCTCGGTCAGCGGAGCGTCTGACCCCGCCACCCGCGCGGCCAGCACGAACGTCGTCAGATGCCCGGCCAGCACCACCACCGAGGAGATCACCACCCCCGGCCAGCTGCCCCGGGCCAGCAGCCCGCGGCGCGCCTCGAGGAGCGCGCCGCGGACCGCGCCCCGCCGCCGCCCGGCCACCGGCGCCGCGCGGCGGCGGCGCCGGAGGGCCACCGAAGCCACCATGAGGAGCAGCGACAGGACGCCCGCCGCGGCCACCCATGCCGTGGTCATCCCGCCGAACAGCCGACCGGCGTGTGCCAGGGCCAGGGAGGGGTGGGCCAGCAGGACCGCCACCCCCACCGCGATCAGCACCACCTGGCCGGCGACCCGCTCCAGCACCACCGCGCGCACGCCCCGGCCGACATCCCCCGCGTCCCGCCCGTGCCGCACCGCGCGGTGCACATCGCCGAGCACCCCGCCGGGCAGCGCGGCGTTGAGGAACAGCGCGCGGTAGTAGTCGGCGACGGCCGGGCCCAGCGGCAGCCGGATCCGCAGCCCCCGCGCCACCAGACACCAGCGCCAGGCGCTGAAAACCGTGGTGAGCAGGCCAAGGCCGACCGCCGCCAGCAGGGTGAGCCCGTCGATGGTGCGCAAGGCCTCCACGAAGGCCCCGGTGCCCAGCCGCCACAGCACCACCCCGAGGATGGCGACGCCCGCGGCCGCCCCGAGCCGGGCCCGCAGCGCGGCGGTCACGCGGCCGCCCCCAGCGTGCGGGGCGCGGGCAGCGCCAGCAGATCGTGGTGGTGCACCACCACCCGCAGCGCGCCCGCCGCGGCCATCGCCAGCCGGCGGCGCAGATACGCCTCGGCGTGCGCGCCGAGCTCCGGCCGGTGCTCCACGGCCGCGCCCACCCAGCCCCGCAGCCACTCGGCCGTCAGCGCGGACTGCTCGGCCCCCAGCACCCAGGGGCTGGCGTGGGTCCGTACCGTCGCGCCGTGCCGGGCGAACGCCTCGGAGGCCACCGCCATCGCGTCGGGGCCCACCAGACCGCCGCGCCGCTGATGGGCGTTGAACGCCTCGGTGATCTCCGCGTCCATCGGGTCGGCCGGGGTGAGCTCGACCCGCCCCACCACGGACAGCGCCAGCAGCGCCGGGCACTCCGCCTCGGCGCAGGCCGCGGCGATCCCGTCCACCTCCTCGGGGGTGAGCACGTCCAGCAGCGCGGACGCCGTCACCAGCGAGGCGCCGTCCAGCGTGCTCGCGGTCAGCCGGGAGAGGTCGCCGCGCGCCGTCGCGATGGTGATGCGGCTGCCGTCGGTGGCCGCCCGGGGCATCCGCACCGCCGCCCGGTCCAGCAGCTCGGGGTCGCGGTCGTGCAGGATCCACAGCTGCGGGCCGCTCAGCCGGGGCGCCAGCCAGCGCCCCATGGAGCCGGTGCCGCAGCCCAGGTCATGGATCACCAGCGGCGGGCCGGACAGCTGGGGGCCGAGCGCCTCGAGGAGTTCGGGGGAGCGGGCCGCCGCGTCGGCGCCCTCCCGCAGCTCCAGCCAGTCGGGGGTGTAACGCGGTACGTCGGTCGTCTTCACGCGGCCCTCCGCGGTTCGTCTCGGAGCTGTTCCAGCGCACCGGCCAGATTGCGGGTGGTGTTCTCCCACCCGGCCAGCGCGGTGCGCCGCTCGTGCGCGGCGGCGGTGAGCCGGCGGCGCGTACCGGGGTCGCCCAGCCAGCGGCGCAGCGCCGCCGTGAGCGCGTCGGGGTCGTCCGGGTCGACGAGGATGCCCGGCACCCTGCCGTCGGGCGCCTGCCCGACCGCCTCCGGAACCCCGCCGACGGCGGTGGCCAGCACCGGGATGCCCCGGGCGAGCGCCTCGGTCACCGCCATGCCGTAGGTCTCGGCGTACGAGGCGAGCACCACCGCGTCGGCGGAGGCGTAGCCGGCGTCCAGCTCGGCGCCGGTCCTCGGGCCGAGCAGATGCACCCGGTCGGCCACGCCCAGCTTCTCGACCAGCTCCCGGAGCCGGGCGGTGTACTCCGGGTCCTGCTCCAGGGAGCCCACACAGTCGCAAGTCCAGGGCAGATCGTCGATCCGCGCGAGCGCCTCGACCAGCCGCAGCTGCCCCTTGCGCGGGGTCACCGAGGCCACGCACAGCAGCCGCGAGCCGTCGCCGCCGGAGGAGGCGAGCGGCGCGATGTCGGCGCCGGGCGCCGCCACATGGACCCGGTCCGGGACCAGCCCGTGCAGATCCACCAGCCGCCCGGCCGCCCAGGCGCTGGTGGCCACCACCGTCCGCACCGCGCGCAGCGTCCGGCCCTCCAGCGCCTTCAGATCCTCGGCCCGGCCGGGGGCCAGCCCCGTCTCGTCGCCCAGCGGCAGATGCACCAGCACCGACAGCCGCAGCCGCTGGGCCTGGGGCACGACGATGTACGGGAGCGCACAGGCCACCAGCCCGTCGAGCAGGACGAGCGTGTCGTCCGCCAGCGCGGTCAGGAGCCGGGTCAGCTCGGCGCGGGCGGCCGGGCCCGGCTGGGGCCAGTCGCCCGCGATGGCGTGCTCCTCGACCCGCCAGCCGACGCCGGGCAGATCCCGGCAGACCCGCCGGTCGTAGACGTTGCCGCCGCTCGGCGCGGCCGGGTCGGCCACCCCGCCGGGCATCACGAAGTGCACCGTGCGCGGTGCGGCCGGGCTCATAGGCCACGCTCGTAACTCGCCCAGGCGATATGCGACTCGTGCAGGGTGACGGTGATCCCGGACAGCCCGCGGGCGCCCTCGCCCAGCGCCCCCGAGCGCACCCGCTCCGCGAGGCGGTCGGCGATCACCTTGGCGAGGAACTCGGTGGAGGTGTTGATCCCCTTGAAGTCGGGCTCGTCGTCGAGGTTGCGATAGCTGAGCGCGCCGCACACCTCCCCCAGCTCCCGGGTGGCCAGGCCGATGTCGACGACGATGTTGTCGTCGTCCAACTCGGCACGGCGGAAGGTGGCGTCCACGAGGAACGTCGCCCCGTGCAACCGCTGCGCGGGTCCGAAGACCTCGCCGCGAAAACTGTGAGCGATCATGATGTGATCGCGAACGGTGATGCTGAACAACGGATGACCCTCCAGATACGGCGCGTCGGGCCCTCGGCCGGGGCACGCCTTCTAGTACGGCCGTCGCGTTCCCCGTGTTCAGCCGGGCGACACGGCAGATTCCGCGTCGTAGCGAACCCGGTGGCACAGCCCCGGAATCTCGCCCGAGGCGAGCCTCGGAAGCACCTCGGGAAGCTCCTCGAAACCGCATTCACCGGTGACGAGGGCGTCGAAGGCGGGGTCGGCGAGCAGCTCGAGCGCCAGCGCCATCCGGTCGCCGTAGGAGCGGCGGGAGCCCCGGGCCGGGGACACCGTCCCCACCTGGCTGCTGCGCACCGTCAGCCGTCGGGAGTGGAACGCCTCGCCCAGCGGCAGGCCGATCCGCCGGTCCCCGTACCAGCTCAGCTCCAGCACGGTGCCCTCCGGGGCCAGGAGCTCCAGCGAGCGCGCGAGCCCCTGCTCGGTGGCGCTGGCGTGCACCACCAGATCGAGGCCGCCCGCCGCCTCCCCGGGGAGCGCGAAGTCCACCCCGAGCGCCCGCGCGACCTCCGCGCGCGCCGGCTCGGCGTCCACCAGCTGCACCCGTACGGCGGGGAACCGGGACAGCACCGCCGCGACGGAGGCGCCCACCATCCCCGCCCCCACCACCGCGATCCGGTCGCCCAGCAGGGGCGCGGCGTCCCACGCGGCGTTCACCGCGGTCTCCACCGTCCCCGCCAGCACCGCGCGCGGCGCGGGCACGCCCTCGGGCACTTCGGTCACCGCGCTCGCCGGGACCACATAGCGGGTCTGATGCGGATACAGGCTGAAGACGGTGCGCCCCCGCAGCGACGCCGGCCCCTCCTCGACCAGACCCACGTTGAGATAGCCGTACTTCACCGGCCCCGGGAACGCGCCGTCCTGGAACGGCGCGCGCATCGCGGTGTACTGGCTCTCCGGTACGCCACCGCGGAAGACCAGGGTCTCCGTACCGCGGCTGACCCCGGAGCACAGCGTGCGCACCACCACGTCCTCGGGTCCGGGTTCGGGCAGGCCGACCTCCCGTATCTCGCCATGGCCGGGGGAGCGGAGCCAGAAGGCACGGGCGGTGCGCGTCATACGACGTTCTCCTGAGAGGCTGAACAATCGGACGGTGGCCCACGTACGGATGACCATGAAGCCGCGAACACGGTACGCGGCACCCATCCACTCCGCCACACAGCCCGGAGGGTGCACGGTGGCCCTGAACAATCCCTACAACACGACGCTGGTGCGCAACGAGACAGCCGCGGGTGCGGCCGCGTTGCGCAACGAGACAGCCGTGGGCGCGGCCGCGCAGCTGCTGTTGCTCGTCCTGCTCGGCACGGCGATCGACCTGGGACCCGCGGGCTGGCTGACCGGCCTGGCCTTCGCGGTCGCCACCTGGGCGGTGCTCACCCGCGCCCTGCAGCGGTCCTGGCTCGCGTCCTTCGGCGCGGCCAACCGCGTCACGCTGGCGCGGGCCACGCTCGTCGGCGGGGTGACCGCGCTGGTCGCGGACTCCTTCGAGAGCCCGACGCCGGTCACCGCCCTGGTGTCCCTCACCGCGATGGCGCTGATCCTCGACGCGGTCGACGGACAGGTGGCGCGCCGCACCGGCACCTCGTCCTCCCTGGGCGCGCGGTTCGACATGGAGGTCGACGCCGTCCTCATCCTGGTGCTCAGCATCTATGTGGCCACCTTCCTCGGCCCCTGGGTGCTGCTGATCGGCGCCATGCGCTACGCCTTCGTCGCCGCGGCGTGGGTGCTGCCCTGGCTGAACGGCCAGCTGCCCCCGAGCACGGCCCGCAAGACGGTGGCCGCGCTCCAGGGCGTCCTGCTGCTGGTCGTCGGCGCCGATGTGCTCCCGTATCCGGCGGCCTTCGGCGCCGCACTGCTGGCCCTGACCCTGCTCAGCTGGTCCTTCGCCCGCGACATCAGGTGGCTGTGGCGCACCAGGGCCGACCGGGCGCAGTGAGCGCGGCGGGGCCGGCGAGCCCGCCGCCCGCTACGCCCGCTACCGGGGGAGGGCCCCGCTACCGGGGGATGGTGCCCTTGAGCCCTCTGTCGGGGAGCCCTCTACCAGGGCAGACGTCCCTCGATGTCGAAGTAGCCTCCCGTCGGGCCGTCCGGGCCCACCTGCGCCATACGGACGATGATCTCGGCACCCTCCTCGACGGTCTGGTGACCGGTGTGCGCGTTGAGGTCCGTCGCGGTGTAGCCGGGCTCCACGGCGTTGATCCGCATCTCCGGGAACGCCTTCGCGTACTGCACGGTGACCATGTTGACCGTGGTCTTCGACGCCGGATAGGCGACCCCCGGATAGGCGTGCGTGGGGGTGTCCGGGGTGGAGACCCGCTCCAGCGAGGCCAGCCCGCTGCTGACATTGACCACGACCGGCGCGGCGGACCGCCGCAGGAGCGGCAGGAAGGCATGGGTCACCCGCACCACCCCGAAGACGTTCGTCTCGAACACCTCCCGCATCATGTCGGCGGTGACCTCGGCGGCGCCGATCACCCCGCCGTCCGGCGTCCGCGCCTCGATACCGGCGTTGTTGATCAGTACATCCAGCCCGCCGTCGGCCTCGATGGTCTTCGCGGCGGCGGCCACGGACGCGTCATCGGTGACATCGAGGACGACCAGCCGCGCCCCCAGCTGCTCGGCGGCCCGGCGTCCGCGGTCGGCGTCCCGGCTGCCCAGGTAGACGGTGTGGCCCGCGGCGATCAGTCGGCGGGCCGTCTCGAAGCCGAGACCCTTGTTCGCTCCAGTGATAAGTGTTGTCGTCATGCCCTCCAGACTGCCCCCGGGCCGGGCGGGCAGCCAGGTGCTCCGTCTTCCTGGGACCGCGGGTACCAGGCTCCTCCCCGGCCCGGGGTGCAGACTGGTGACCATGGCGACCACGGAGTTCGGGCAGGCGGTACGGCGCTGGCGGGACCGGGTCCCGCCGGAGGCCGCCGGGCTGCCGGCCGGCGGGCAGCGGCGCGCGGCCGGGCTGCGCCGTGAGGAGCTGGCCCTGCTGGCGGGGATCTCCGTCGACTACATCACCCGCCTCGAACAGGGCCGGGCCTCCCATCCCTCGACCCAGGTCGTCGAGGCCCTGGCCAGGGCGCTGCGACTGTCGGCGGCCGAGCGTGCCCACCTCTTCCGGCTGGCCGGGCTGGCCCCACCGGGCCCGGAGACGGTCCCCGCGTACATCACCCCGAGCGTCCAGCGGCTGCTGGACCGGCTGACCGGAACGCCCGTGGCCGTGAGCGACGCCTCCTGGACGCTGCTCATGGCCAATCCGCCGTACGTGGCCCTGAGGGGCGATCCGTCCCGGTGGCGCGGCAACGAGCGCAACGGGGTCTGGCGCCACTTCGTCAGCGAGGACACCGGGTCCCGGCAGACGCATGAGGCCCGGAACGAGTTCCAGGCCGCGCTGGTCGCCGACCTCCGTACGGCCGCCGCCCGCTACCCGGCCGACCAGCGGCTGCGGCGGCTGGTCGCGGAGCTGCGCGCGAACAGCGAGCGGTTCGCCGAGCTGTGGGACTCCGGCGCGGTCGGCCACCACGAGGCGTCGCGCAAGACCATCGACCATCCGCGGGTGGGCCCGCTGACGCTGGACTGCGATGTGCTCACCGTGGCGGGCAGCGATCTGCGCATCGTGGTCTACACCGCCGAGCCCGGCACCGAGGACGCCGAACGCCTCGCCCTGCTCACGGTGCTGGGCACCCAGTCGCTCACCGGCTAGCGGCGCCCGCCGCCTCGCGCGCCGCCTGCGGCGGGCCGTTCCCCATCGCCGACCCACTCCCGCAGCCCCGCTACGTAGCCCCAGCCGCGCCTGCGGCGGGCCGTTCCCCTCCCCGCCCCTTCCCACAACTGGGGCTCCGCCCCCGCCCCCGCCCGGTGAGCCGACCACGCCAACGACCGGCTCGTCGCCCCCTGGGGTCCAGGGGAAGTAAACCCGGGGCTCCGCCCCGAACCCCGGCCGGACGGCCCGGGTGTACGCGGGCGTCCGCCCGGTCTTCCGCCGCATCGCAGGTGGCGCGGTGGGTGTCCTGGGCCGGTGAGTTGATCGCGGCGGCGTTCGGCTCGTCGCCCCCTTGGGGCCAGGGGCGGAGCGGAACCGGAGTTCCACCCCAGGCCCCGGTCGGGCGGCCCTGGCCGGGGTCCAGGGGCGGAGCCCCTGGTTGTGGGAAGGGGCGGGGTGGGGGAAAGACCCGCCGGGCACCCCATGACCCGCCGCTCGCGCCCAACGGCGCCAGCGCGGCGCGGGTGGTACGGGGTCGGTCGGCCCCGCACCAACCCCTGAATCTGGCGGTGAGATTTTCATATTTGCGTAATTGGATCGCTGCGTTCCGTAAGATTTTAGGCTCATCCGATGCACGAACCCGCGTCCGTGCGCGCTATCTGAGCAGAGGGCGCAACACGGCGCACTCGCGGGGCGTGTGGGGGCCACCCTCGTACGACGAACAGAAGGACAGCGAAGTCCGGTGAATCTTCAAACCGTGGTGAACGTCGTCACCGCCGTACTCGTCGCCCGAGTATTCGGCAGTGACGCCATCGCCCTCCTGCGCCGCGCGGCCGCGATGGGAGTCCGCGTCGGCGTATCGGAACTGCATCGCAACAACCAGGAGGGAGGGGAGCGGTGACCAACGACTTCCCGCGCTCGCGCGAGATCACCTCGATGACCACCGGACTCCCCGCCGACTTCCGTGCCTTCCACCAACTCCACCGGAAGGCGTACATCGACCGGGCCATGGTCTACCTCGGCAACCACGCGGACGCCGAAGAGGCCGTCGACGCCGCCTTCGAACAACTCCTGCGCTGCTGGCCCAAGGTGCTGACCATGGAGAACCCGGCCGCCTACGCCTGGAAGGTCATGAAGAACCGGGTCATCGACCTCGCCCGGGCCCGCAATCGGGGCCCCGCCCTCCTGGACAACGCGACCTTCGAGACCGCGATCCTCAAGGACGCGGTCGACCCCATCGCCGTCCTGGAGGAGAGCCTGAACCTCTATCAGGCGATCAAGAAACTCCCCGAGCGCCAGCAGGACGTGGTCATCCTGCTCCACTGCCGCGGCTACAGCGTCGCCGAGACCGCCACCCACCTCGGCATCACCGAGGCCGGCGTCCGCTCCACCGCCCGCTACGCCCGCCGCCGTCTGCAACAACTCCTGGCCAAGGACAACCGATGACCTCACCCATTGACCGCATCCTCGCGCGGGCCCTGCTCAATCCCACCCCTCCCATCGACTTCGAGGCCGCCGAGGCCCGGCTCGCCGCCCGCCACGCGGGCCCCGGCGGCATCCCGCCCCAGGAGCGCCCCCCACAACAGGGCCGGCGGACCGCCGCGGCCGCCGGTGCCGCGGTGCCGGGCGCGGACGAGCGGATGGCGCAGGACCTGCACACCCTGTGCGAGGCGATCATCGCCCGTCCCGACGCCCTGACCCAGCTGCGGGACTTCCTCACCCGCCGCATCCTCGAACCGCCCGGCTCCCGGGTCCTGGGGTGCGTGCTCCAGCTGGCCGGACATGAGGACCACGCCCAGTTCTGGTGGCAGTTCGCCGCCGGGGCCGGCGACCCCGCCGCCGCGTACTGCCTCTACCTCCACCACATGGCCCTGGGCGAGGACGGCCAGGCGCACGCATGGCTCGAGTGGTGGCACGAGCAGGCGGGCAACGACGTCCCGCCGGTCACCGACACCGTGGAGGACTGGACCGCCACCGACCACGAGATGGCCGCAGCCCTCCGCATCCTGCACGGCCTGAAGAGGGGACAGGAGGTCCCGCCCGCCACCAGGGCGGTCATCCACTACGTCGCCGAGGCCGTCGACTTCACCGACGACCCCGACATCGACCTCCCGCTGCCGGAGCCGGGATTCGCCGACCGCATCGAGGACCTCACCACCACCAAGACCACCACCAAGACCCCCACGGACGCCGCGCCTCCGCCCGGCCGGGCCGTGCTGCCGGAGCGGCCGCGCAGCGGTTCACCGGCCTGAGTGGCACAACGGCGGGAGCCGGCGGCCGGAGAATCCTCCGACCGCCGGCTCCCGCTCCAGAGGGACCGGGCCCCCGCTTCTGAAGGTCCGGCCCCCGTTCCTGAAGGACGCGGAACTCCTCCGCGCCGCGCACCTCAGCGCTGGGCCACGAGATCCTTGAGCGCGATGTTCAGCTCGAGGACGTTCACCCGCGGCTCGCCGATGAACCCGGCCGTGCGCCCCTCGGTCGCGTCCTTGACCAGCTTCTCCACCCGGGCGACGGACAGCCCGTTCCGCTCCGCGACCCGGTGGACCTGGATCTTCGCGTACTGCGGGGAGATGTCCGGGTCCAGGCCGGAGCCGGAGGACGTCACCGCGTCGGCGGGGACCTGCGACGGCTTGACGGTGTAGCCGGGCACCGAGTTGTTCTTGATGACCGCGGCCTTGGCGGCCCGGACCTGCCGGAGGAGGTCCTTGCTGTCGGCGGCGAGGTTGGTGGCTCCGGACAGCAGCAGCTGGTACTGGGTGTTGACGCTGTTGCTGCCGAGGCCGTTCGCCGGGCGTCCCTGGAACCACCTCAGATCGGGATCCGGGGTCTCCTGGCCCTTCTTCAGCGGCAGGTCGTACGACTGCCCGATCAGCGAGGAGCCGACGACCTTGCCGTGCGCCGTGATCTCGGAGCCGTTCGCCTTGTCGTGGAACAGCCCCTGGGCGACGCCGGTGACCACCAGCGGGTAGATGACGCCCGTGACCAGGGTCAGCATCAGCAGGGCGCGCAGCCCGGCGCCGAACAGCCGGACGGTGTTCGTGACGGTATGGTTCATGGCGATCAGCCGATCCCGGGGATGAGGGAGATGAGCAGGTCGATGATCTTGATGCCGAGGAAGGGCGCGATCAGGCCGCCGAGGCCGTAGATCCCGAGGTTGCGCCGCAGCATCTTGTCCGCGCTCATCGGCCGGTAGCGCACACCCCGCAGGGCGAGCGGCACCAGCGCGACGATGATCAGTGCGTTGAAGACGACCGCGGACAGGATCGCCGAGTCCGGCGAGGACAGCCGCATGATGTTCAGCTTGTCCAGGCCCGGATAGACCGCCGCGAACAGCGCCGGGATGATCGCGAAGTACTTCGCGACGTCGTTGGCGATGGAGAAGGTGGTCAGCGCGCCCCGGGTGATCAGCAACTGCTTGCCGATCTCCACGATCTCGATCAGCTTGGTCGGGTTGGAGTCGAGGTCGACCATGTTGCCGGCCTCCTTGGCGGCCGACGTCCCCGTGTTCATCGCCACCCCGACGTCCGCCTGCGCCAGCGCCGGGGCGTCGTTGGTGCCGTCGCCGGTCATCGCGACCAGCTTGCCGCCCGCCTGCTCCCGCTTGATCAGGGCCATCTTGTCCTCGGGCGTGGCCTCGGCGAGGAAGTCGTCGACGCCCGCCTCCTCGGCTATCGCCTTGGCCGTCAGCGGGTTGTCACCCGTGATCATGACGGTCTTGATGCCCATGCGGCGCAGCTCGTCGAACCGCTCCCGCATTCCCTCCTTGACCACGTCCTTGAGGTGGATGACGCCCAGGACACGAGCGCCCGTCTCGTCCTGGACGGCGACCAGCAGCGGGGTGCCACCGGCCGCGGAGATCCGGTGGGCGATCCGGTCCGCGTCCTCGGCGACCGTACCGCCCCGCTCCCGGACCCAGGCGATGACCGAACCGGCCGCCCCCTTGCGGATCTTCCGCTCGCCGACGTCCACACCCGACATCCGGGTCTGCGCGGTGAACTCGATCCACTCGGCGCCCACCAGCTCGCCCTGGTGGCGCTCGCGCAGCCCGTACGCCTCCTTCGCCAGGACCACGACGGACCGGCCCTCGGGGGTCTCGTCGGCCAGCGACGACAGCTGGGCGGCGTCCGCCACCTCGGCCTCGGTGGTGCCGCGCACCGGCACGAACTCCGCCGCCTGCCGGTTGCCCAGGGTGATGGTGCCGGTCTTGTCCAGCAGCAGCGTGGAGACGTCACCGGCGGCCTCCACCGCCCGGCCCGACATCGCCAGCACATTGCGCTGCACCAGCCGGTCCATGCCCGCGATGCCGATCGCCGACAGCAGCGCGCCGATCGTCGTCGGGATCAGACAGACCAGCAGCGCCACCAGCACCACCATCGTCAGACGCGTGCCCGCGTAATCCGCGAACGGCGGCAGCGTGGCGCAGGCCAGCAGGAACACGATGGTCAGCGAGGCGAGCAGGATGTTCAGCGCGATCTCGTTGGGCGTCTTCTGCCGTGCGGCGCCCTCCACCAGATTGATCATCCGGTCGATGAAGGTCTCGCCGGGCTTGGTGGTGATCCTGATGACGATGCGGTCGGACAGCACCTTCGTCCCGCCGGTCACGGCCGAACGGTCGCCACCGGACTCCCGGATCACCGGCGCCGACTCGCCGGTGATCGCCGACTCGTCGACCGAGGCGACGCCCTCCACGACATCGCCGTCACCGGGGATGACCTCGCCGGCCTCGCAGACCACCAGGTCACCGATGGTCAGCCCGGTGCCGGGGATCCGCTCCTCCGAGCCGTCCCCCAGCAGCCGGCGCGCGACGGTGTCGGTCTTGGCCTTGCGCAGGGTGTCGGCCTGCGCCTTGCCACGGCCCTCGGCGACCGCCTCCGCCAGATTGGCGAAGATCACGGTCAGCCACAGCCAGGCGCTGATCGCCCAGCCGAACCAGTCGCCCGGGTCCTGACACGAGAACGCGGTGGTCAGTATGGACCCGACCAGCACGACGAACATCACGGGCGACTTCACCATCACCCGCGGATCCAGTTTGCGGAAGGCGTCCGGGAGCGACCGCAGCAGCTGCCGGGGATCGAAGAGGCCCGCGCCGACACGGTCCTCGGCCGAGGTGTGCCCGGTGGGAACGCCGCTGTGTGGCGCCCTGGTCGGAGTGGCAGTGGACATGGAGTCCTCGTGGTTTTCTATGCGGGTCGTCATCACGCCAGCCCCTCGGCCAGCGGCCCCAGCGCCAGCGCCGGGAAGTACGTCAGACCGGTGATGATCAGGATCGCGCCCACCAACAACCCGGTGAACAGCGGCTTCTCGGTGCGCAGGGTGCCCGCGGTGGCCGGGACCGGCCGCTGCCCGGCGAGCGAGCCCGCGAGCGCCAGCACGAAGACCATGGGCACGAAGCGGCCGAGCAGCATCGCGAGCCCGGTCGTGGTGTTGTACCAGTCGGTGTTCGCGTTCAGGCCCGCGAAGGCCGAGCCGTTGTTGTTCGAGGCGGAGGTGAAGGCGTACAGCACCTCGGAGAAGCCGTGCGCACCGGAATTGAGCATCGAGTGCGGCGGCGTCGGCAGGGCCATGGAGGCGGCGGTGAAGACCAGGACCAGCGCCGGGGTGACCAGGATGTAGCAGGCCGCCAGCTTGATCTCGCGGGAACCGATCTTCTTGCCCAGATACTCGGGCGTACGGCCGACCATCAGCCCGGCGATGAACACCGCGATGATCGCCATGATCAGCATCCCGTAGAGGCCGGAGCCCACCCCGCCGGGCGCGATCTCGCCCAGCATCATGCCGAGCATGGTGATGCCACCGCCCAGGCCGGTGAAGGAGGAGTGGAAGGAGTCCACCGCTCCGGTCGAGGTGAGCGTGGTCGACACCCCGAAGAGCGCCGAGGCGCCGACCCCGAACCGGGTCTCCTTGCCCTCCATCGCGCCACCGGCGGCCTGCAGCGCCGGGCCGTGGTGGGCGAACTCGGTCCACATCAGCAGGGCGACGAAGCCGACCCAGATGGTGACCATGGTCGCCAGGATCGCGTAGCCCTGCTTGACCGAGCCGACCATGACGCCGAAGGTGCGGGTCAGCGCCAGCGGGATGACCAGGATCAGGAAGATCTCGAAGAGGTTGGTGAACGGGGTCGGGTTCTCGAACGGGTGGGCGCTGTTGGCGTTGAAGTATCCGCCGCCGTTGGTGCCCAGCTCCTTGATGGCCTCCTGCGAGGCCACTGCCCCGCCGTTCCACGCTTGCGTGCCGCCCATGAACTGGCCGACCTCGTGGATGCCGGAGAAGTTCTGGATCGCCCCGCAGGCGACCAGCACCACGGCGGCGACCGCCGCCACCGGCACCAGCACGCGGACCGTGCCGCGCACCAGATCGGCCCAGAAGTTCCCGAGCTCACCGGTGCGCGAGCGCGCGAAGCCACGCACCAGCGCCACCGCGACGGCGATGCCCACCGCCGCCGACACGAAGTTCTGCACGGCCAGACCGGCGGTCTGCACGACGTGGCCCATGGCCTGCTCGCCGGCGTACGACTGCCAGTTGGTGTTCGTCACGAAGGAGGCGGCCGTGTCGAACGCCTGCGCCGGTTCGATCGAGGAGAACCCCAGCGAACCGGGCAGGCTGCCCTGGAGCCGCTGCAGCAGATAGAGGAAGAGCACCCCGGCCGCCGAGAAGGCCAGCACCCCGCGCAGATACGCGGTCCAGCGCATCTCGGCGTCGGGGTTGGCACCGATGCCCTTGTAGATCCACTTCTCCACGCGCAGATGCTTCTCGGAGGAGTAGACCCTGGCCATGTAGGTGCCGAGGGGGACGTAGGCGAGCGCCAGCGCCCCCATGAGGGCGAGCAGTTGCAGCACGCCGGCGAGTACGGGACCCATGGCTGTTCTCAGAACCTCTCCGGGAAGATCAGGGCGAGGACGAGATAGCCCAGCAGGGCGACGGCCACGATCAGGCCGACGACGTTTTCGACGGTCACAGCTTCGTCACCCCTTTGGCGACAAAGGCCACCAGCGCGAACACCGCGATCGTGGTGACGACGAAGGCCACATCGGCCATCGCGAGCTCCTGAAAGAGGTCGGGGGAGATCCGCGAACAGCGGATCGAACGGTCAACGCAAGAAGGAAACCCCGGCCCATGGCCGGATCCGACCGTCGTTGACGGGTCCCATACGGCGATCAGCACGCCTTTGACGCGACTCTTACGGACCCGTCCGCCATCTCGATCATGGCGCGTCGCGCCCTGCGCTCCGGCGTCCGCCTCCACCAGTTGTCCGACGGCGCCCTTTTCCGGCAGGTCCGCGGCAGGGAACGTGATAGCGACGGTACAAACCAGGTAAAGAGGGGGACCGGGTTCAATGCTGGAGAGGGTGTTCGATTGTCAGGACCTGCCAGTGGCGGACCGTGTGGAGGCGTGGCGTGACATCACGGCAAGCGCGCTGATACCCAATGAGTTCATCATCGACCGTGCGGTTGAATTCCGGGCTTCGCTGGAAGCCGCGGACTTGGGCGGGGCGCAGGTGACCGCCTTGACCTACGCGTCCATGGAATCACGACGGACACCTCGGCTGATCCGCCAGTCCGACCCCGAAATGTATGCCGTGGGACTCATCCACCGCGGTCATCAAGTTATCCACCAGGAGCGGTGCGAAGCGTCACTCGGGGCAGGCGATCTCGTGGTGTATTCCACCTCCCACCCCTACGCGGCGGTGGTGGATGCCAGGCAAGGCACAGCAGCGTCGGTAGTGGTGCAGATTCCTCGAGCGATGGTGCCGCTGTCGTCGCACCACGTGGACCGGGTGATGGCCGCCCGGTTGTCGGGACGCGAGGGTGTGGGAGGCCTGCTCGCCGGCTTTCTCACTCACCTGGCCACCGACCCCAGCCCCTGCGGGCCCGCCGACGGTCAAAGGCTGGGCAATGTACTTGTCGACCTGATCACCGCATGGCTGGCCCATCACGCTGATGCCACGGACCAGACACCCACCGAAACCCGCCAGCACATGCAATTCCTGGAGATCCAGGACTTCATCCATCGGCATCTGGGCGACGTCGAACTCTCTCCTGCCACTATCGCCGCCGCTCACCACATCTCGCTGCGCAGCCTGCACCGTCTCTTCCACCATCACGCTCACGGTGCCACCGTGGCCTCCTACATCCGCCGCCAGCGCCTGACTCGCGCCCGACGCGATCTCGCCGACCCAAGCCTGGTCACACGACCTGTCCACGCGATAGCGGCCCGTTGGGGCTTTGTCCGGCCCGCCGACTTCACCCGCGCCTTCCGCACCACGTACGGGACCACCCCCACCGACTACCGCCATGCATCCCTGCGCGCGCATCCTGGCATCCAGCGCTAAGCGGTTGGCGCGGAGTGCTATCCACACGCCGCGAGCCTCTCGGAAGAGTGAAGGCGCTCAGAAGGGATCTGAGCGTAGGGAGGGGCACAACAGTGAGAAAAACGATCGCGAAATTCGGGGTCGCCGTCGGCGGCCTCATCCTGGTCACCGCCACCCCTGCTCTCGCCACCATCACCTATCCGCCCGAGGGTGGAACGTGGGACCACGGGATCAGCCCCGGCATCGTGTGGTCGAACTACCAACACGACAGCAAGTGCCACGGCTCGACCTCGGTGGGCGCGTACACCGACCGCAGCCCCAACACGCCGGCCGGCCAGGTGTCGTACACCAGCGCCAACGCGAAGGTCAGCGGCAACAAGGCGTACTACCGCATCTGCTGATCCTCCGCCGGTGGCCGAGCGACGAACTCGCTGAAGCTCATGCGCCTGTGGGGGCGGCCTGAGCAGCCGTGTTCTCACAGGCGCAGGAGACTCCTCATCAGCAGCGCCACCCCGATCTGCCGTACGCCAAGCGCTCCGCATAGGGAACAGGCAGGCGATGTTGCACAGAGGTATCACGTTCGTCCATGCCGCGGCCCTGGCTTTCGCGGCGCTGCTGGCGTTCCTCGTCGTCTCGGACCTCGACGAGAAGATGGTCCTGGGCAACCGGGCAGTGCTGTTCGTTGACGCGTCAGACGGGTCCACGAGCGGTGGAGAGGTGGCGCGAGCGCTCACGGAGTTCGCGGCCGCACGAGGGGCCGTGATCGGGCGTGAGCTGCCCGATCTGGAGAACTCCGAGGGACGCCGCCATCTGTACCTCGCGGTGGGCGAACCACGATCCGCCGCGGCTTCCTGGCTGAAGGACGGTTACCCGAACTTCGGCCGACGGGTCGTCACCGAGGTCCACCCGATGGCTGAGCTCGGCAACCGCGACCCGCGGGGCATCTACTACCTCTTCGGCCGTCGGCCGGCGGACCAGGACGTCATCGCGGAGTTCGCCTCCCTGGGCCTCAAGGCCACCATCAGCCACCCCCTGTCCTTCTCCGAGCTGCGGACCAGCTACGCGGGCAGCTCCCTGTCCGAGGCCTTCCTGATCACGGCCCTGGCCTTGGTCACGCTCACCGGCGCGAGTGTGCTCCTGAGCGCGAAGGCCTACGGGATACTCAGGCTCCAGGGCGTGTCCTTCACCGAGGCGTTGCTGCGGGACCTGCGAAAACTGTGCCGATTCTGGCTGATTGCCGCGGGCGTACTCGCGGCAGTGGTACTGCTGGCGCTCCGCGGTTTCAACGGGTGGGCGCGCCTGGGGCTGTACACGGCCGTCGCCGCCGCTTTGGCCGTGGTACTGGAGCTGATCGTCATCGCGGCGCACGCCACCGTGCTCGGGCTGACCTTCCGGACCGCGCTGCCGGCGGCCCTCAAGGGGGAGGTTCCCGCACGAGCCGCCTCCCTGACCGCCTATGCGGTGCGGATCCCGGCACTCCTGTTCACCGTCGTCCTCATCGCCACGGTCGTCGCGGCGGGCCAGGACCTTCTGGAACGGCGGCAAGCTTGGGAGACCTACGCCCGGGTGGGAGACGCGACCGGGATCCGGATCAACGGAAGCGTGGGAATCGACGAGATCCCGAAGATGGAACGGACGGTGGGGCACCGGCTGCATCAGGCGGACAAGGACGGAAAGATCATCATGGCGGGGCGGCTCTGGCTGAGTGAGCTCTTCGGCAAGGGGCTTCGGGGAGAGTTGCTCGTCGTGAACGAGAGCTTCCTGGCTCGGCAGCCCGTCCTCGGCGCGGACGGGCAGCGTTACCTGCCCGGGGACCGGCAGGGGAAAGCCGTCCGCGACGACCCGGTACGCCTCCTCGTTCCCGAGCGCCTCGCAGCTCACCTGCCGCTCTTCCGGCAAGGGGTGCCCGGAATCCTGCGTCCGGAGGATCCCGGACGCATCACGCAGAGCGAGATCGAAACCCGCCTTATGAAAAACAGCCAGCGGATCTTCGCGTATACGCCCGGGGAGGAGACCAACCGCGATGGCACCGATGTGGACCGTTCTTTCGTGCGTGACCCGGTCCTCCTCGTCGTCCCCAACGGGTCCGACTACCTGACCGAGATCAACTACTACGCCTTCGCGACGCGCAACCAGGTGCTGTTCCCCGACCCGAGGGATGTCCACGACATCCTGCGGAAGGACGAGAGGATGCGGACGTATATCGCCGCGCTCCTTCCGGCGAAGCAGAAGGCGGCGGTCGCCATGCGCGACGTCACATACGCGTTCCGGCTCCGGGTCCTGGAACTCGTCGCGGGATTGGCCGTGCTGCTCATCACCGCCATCGGCGTGTGTATCGTCCACGCCCGCAAGAACGCGCAGACCATCTTCGTCCGGCACCTCAGCGGCTGGTCGTTCGCGGCCACCCATCGGGTCCTCTTGGCGGCGGAGGCGGTCGTCGCCGTCCTCATCCTCGTCTGGCTCCCGGCGCGGACCTGGTGGAAGAACCAGGACCTCGCTCGGTGCTCGGCACGATGTATCCCCGACCCCCGGCCTCCCGCGGAGATCACGCGGCTGGACGTGGCGGCCGCGGGCGGCCTCGCCGCCGTCACATTCGGCACCGTCCTCCTGGTACTCGTCCTCATCCACCGCGGCATCGTCACGGCGGGCAGCAGTGAAGCCTGAGCCTCTGGCCCACACGCCGAGCCCGCATCGCCCGTCTCGTCACCTTCACCGCAGGTATCAGGAGCCCCACAGTGATCGACATTGAGAATTTGGCCAAGTGCTTCGGGCCCCACACCCTGTGGTCGGATGTCAACCTCACCGTTCACGGCGGGCAACTGCTCGCCCTGACCGGCCCCAGCGGCTCGGGCAAGTCGACGCTGCTCAACTGCCTCGGGCTGCTGGACGCCCCCACATCCGGGGTCATTCGCCACCAGGACAGGGAAGTCACCCGGTTGCGACCGCGGCAGGCCCGGCTCTTCCGCCGGGATGTCCTCGGATACCTCTTCCAGAACTACGCCTTGATCGACAACGCCACTGTCGCCGCCAACCTGGAAGTCGTCGCGAAGCCGCGGCACGGATCGCGCCGGAGGACGAAGACCGCCATTCCCGAGGCGCTGGAACGTGTGGGCCTCGCGGGACGCGCGAGGGAAAAAGTCTCCCGCCTCAGCGGTGGCGAACAGCAGCGTGTGGCGCTCGCCCGGCTCATGGTCAAACAGCCGTCTCTGGTACTCGCCGACGAACCGACGGGAGCTCTGGACCACGACAACACCGCGATGGTCGTGAAGATCCTCCGCGAGCTGAGTGACTCGGGTTGCGCGGTCGTCATCGCCACCCACGACGACTATGTGCGTGATCAATGCGATACCGAGTTTCAGGTGGGCTCTCGATGAGAGAGCCCACCCTTCACGGGAAAAACGACTCGAGCGGGCCGAGGCGACGCTCGACCCGCACAAGTTGGGGATGCGGTCTGTGTCCGAGGGGGGACTTGAACCCCCACGCCCGATAAAGGGCACTAGCACCTCAAGCTAGCGCGTCTGCCATTCCGCCACCCGGACCAGGTGTCTGTCGGTCGGCCCGTGGCCGTTCCGACAGGGAAAACCATAGCAAACATCGGGACGTGGTCGATCACGGCCGGTCGTGCCCCCGGGGTGCCCGGGTGGGCGGGCTGTGTGACGGGGGCATGACGGCGGTATTGCCGCCTTGGGCTGGGCGGGCGAGCGGAGGAGGATGGGCGGGTGACCCCTGCCGCGGGGTCCGTGGCAGGGCGTTCCGCGGCAGCGCAACGACGAGGAGGCATCGTGAGTGAGTCGCTTTCGGGCGCGACGACGACCGGGACGGTCAAGGGTGAGGACGAGGTGGTCGACCTCTGCCGTGACCTGATCCGGATCGACACCAGTAACTATGGCGACCACTCCGGCCCCGGTGAGCGCGCGGCCGCCGAGTACGTCGCCGAGAAGCTGGCCGAGGTGGGACTCGAGCCCAAGATCTTCGAGTCGCACAAGGGCAGGGCGTCGACCGTGGCACGGATCGAGGGAGAGGATCCGTCCCGTCCCGCGCTGCTCATCCACGGCCACACCGACGTCGTACCGGCCAATGCCGAGGACTGGACCCACCACCCCTTCTCCGGCGAGATCGTGGACGACTGCGTCTGGGGCCGGGGCGCGGTGGACATGAAGGACATGGACGCGATGACGCTCGCGGTCATCCGGGAGCGGCTGCGCAGCGGCCGCAAGCCCCCGCGCGACATCGTGCTGGCCTTCCTCGCCGATGAGGAGGCGGGCGGGGTCTACGGGGCCAAGCACCTGGTCAACAACCACCCCGAGCTCTTCGAGGGCGTGACGGAGGCGATCGGCGAGGTCGGCGGCTTCTCCTTCACCGTCAACGAGCAGCTGCGGCTCTATCTGATCGAGACCGCCCAGAAGGGCATGCACTGGATGCGGCTCACGGTGGACGGCACCGCGGGGCACGGCTCGATGACCAACAACGACAACGCCATCACCGAGCTGACCGAGGCGGTCGGGCGGCTCGGGCGGCACAAGTTCCCGGTGCGGGTCACCAAGACCGTACGGTCCTTCCTGGACGAGCTGTCCGACGCCCTCGGCACCCCGCTCGACCCGGAGAACATGGACGAGACGCTCGCCAAGCTGGGCGGCATCGCGAAGATCATCGGGGCCACGCTCCAGAACACCGCCGCCCCGACCATGCTCAGCGCCGGCTACAAGGTCAACGTCATCCCGGGGCAGGCCACGGCGCATGTGGACGGGCGCTTCCTGCCGGGGTTCGAGGAGGAGTTCCTGGCCGACCTCGACCGCATCCTCGGCCCGCGGGTCCAGCGGGAGGACGTGCACGCGGACAAGGCGCTGGAGACCACCTTCGACGGGGCGCTGGTGGAGGCCATGCAGTCGGCGCTGAAGGCCGAGGACCCGATCGCCCGCGCCGTGCCGTACTGCCTCTCGGGTGGTACGGACGCGAAGTCCTTCGACGACCTCGGCATCCGCTGCTTCGGCTTCGCGCCGCTGCGGCTGCCCCCGGAGCTGGACTTCGCCGGGATGTTCCACGGGGTCGACGAGCGGGTGCCGGTGGACGGGCTGAAGTTCGGTGTGCGGGTGCTGGACCGGTTCCTGGACGCCTGCTGAGCCGAGCCTGCTGAAGTGGGCTGCTGGGCCCGCTGAGGACTGACCCGATCGGCCTAATCGATCACACATACCGAAGGGACCAAAAAGGGTGAATGGTGTCGTAGCTTGATAGCTTGATTGCTCCCTCCTCGTTACATGGTGTGCGCGGCTCGTAACCGGGTCGCGATGCCGACAAGGGGGTGGGTGCTGTGCCCCGCCTTCGGCAACTACCGCAACGATCACGTGACATGGGTCACGGTCCACCGGGGTGTGATCCCGGGCGGTTTCGGAGTGTGCGCGCTCCGGGGCCGCTCGGGGATGGGGGTGCGGGCGAGACCGCCCGCGCGCGCTCCGGCCGGGACGGAAGGCTAGGGGAGCAGAAAGTTATGCGACAGGTTGCGAAAAAGGGCCTGATCACCGTAGCCGCGGCCAGCGGCGTTCTCGCCGTGACCGGCGGCTATGCCCACGCGGCGGGTTCGGGCGCCGACGGTGGCGCCGCGTATTCGCCGGGCGTCGTCTCGGGCAACAACATCCAGGCCCCGGTGCATGTGCCGGTGAACCTGTGCGGGAACACGGTGAGCGTCGTCGGCGTCCTCAACGGCGCGGGCGGGGGCGAGTGCGGAGACCGGTCCGGCGGCGGCTCGGGCGGCTCGTCCGGCGGTGGCGGCGCCCAGTCCGGCGGCTCGCAGGCGCAGGGCAGCAGCGGCGATTCGTCGGGGATCGGTTCCGGCAACAACATCCAGGCCCCGATCGGCGTTCCGGTCAATGTGTGCGGGAACAACATCAGCGCGGTCGGGTACGGGAACAGCAGTGACGGCGGCGGCTGCGGGGAGACGGTGCCGGCGGTGCCGGAGAACCCGGGGGAGCCGGGTGAGCCTGGCAACCCGGGGAATCCCGGCAACCCCGGTAACCCGGGGAACCCGGGGAACCCGGGGAACCCGGGGAACCCGGGGAACCCGGGCCAGCCTGGCAACCCCGGTAACCCTGGCAACCCCGGCAACCCGGGTCAGCCTGGGAACCCGGGGAATCCCGGCAACCCCGGCAACCCGAGCAACCCGGGGGGCTCGAACCCCGGTGGTGGCTCGGAGCAGCCCGGACACTCCTCGCACGGCCACCAGGCCGGGCACACGGGAGCCCACGGCCTCGACCCGTCCGCGAACCTCGGCGGCAAGGAGCAGCTGGCCCACACCGGCGCGGGCTCCGTCGAGCTGGCCATTCCGGCCGCCGCGGGCATGCTGCTGGCGGGCACGGTGCTCTACCGCCGGGCCCGCGCCGCACAGCGCTGATCACACCCCGCGCCGAGGGGCGCTGACAGGCGCCGGGCGGTGACACCACCGCACCACACACCGTGCACCGCACCTCACACGCCGCGCATCACACACCGGATCTCACACTCCGGGTGACCGTGGCGTCACTCCGGGCGGGCCCCGCGGTCGGCGGGGCCCGCCCGGCCATGTCCCGGCCCGCTACCAGGTCGCCCGAAGCTGGCGGATGATCCGGCGCCGCAACCGCACTCTGCGGCTGCCGTCGGGGTTGAGTCTCAAGCGATCCAACTCCCAGTGTCCGTACTCGGCATGGTCGGTGAGCAGGCGGGTTGTGGCCTTGCGGGAAACGCCGCGCGGCACATACACATCACAGAATTCGTATTCCGGCATCGCATCTATTGTGCGGGAACTGCCCTGCTACGGATAGCGTCTGCACTATGTCTGATGCTGCGCAGCCATCCGCTGCCGAGGTACGTGCCGCCGCTGAAGCGGTGAAAGCCGCACTGGATCGTCACCTCGACGCTGTCGAACGCCGGTCGGGGGAAGGCGATCCGGCCGTCTACGCCGCGTTCAACGAACTGGCCGCGGCAGCCGAGGTCTACGACGAGCTGCTCTATGACGCCTACGACGAGGTGACGCCCTTCGAGATCCCTGGTGACGACCGCCTCCCCGCCTACGCCGGGCCGGAGGAGCCGAGCGCGCTGAGCGTGCTGATCCGCAGGGACTACGTCGTCGCCGAACCGCAGCGACTGCTCTCGCAGGCGCAGCGGATCGCCGACCTGGATCCGGACATCGACACGGGGAACGACAAGCAGGGCGGCGGGGCGGCCGCCGGGGAGAGCGTGCACACCGCCCTGGGGGTGGTCTTCGGCGAGTTCGAGCCGGACGAGATCGCCTCTCGGCACAAGGAGTTCGGCCTGGAGGAGGGCGATTCCACGCTCTGGGTGGTGGCGGCCGAGGAGCCCCCGGAGCCGGGGGAGTGGCTCTCCGCCCCCTTCGACCAGGCGGATCCGCATATGGTCGTGTGCCGCTTCGACATGAGTTCGGTCTTCGACGAGGAGCTCGAGGACGACGAAGAGCTCGAGGAGGAGGACGAGGACGACCTGGAGGTCCTGGAGCCGGGCAGCTGAGGTCCGGGGCTCGGGGCCGCTTGGCCCTGGGCCGCTTGGTTTCGGATCGCTCGGCCCCGGAGTGCCCGGGGCCGGAGCACCCGGGCCCGGGCGCTCCGCTTCGGCCCGGCCCGACCGCTCGACTCCGGATCGCCTGGCTTCGGACACCGGTTCGGGATCGCTCGGCCCCGGACCAGCCGGTCCCGGATCTCTGGTCCGGGACCGTTCCGCTTTGGGCTCCTCGGTTTTGGGTCGCTCGGAACCGGGGTGCGTGGCTCCGGGCATCCGGCTTCGGACGTCCCGGCCCCGGATCGCCTGACCGCGAGGTCGGCTGATCCGGGGCCTGCCGCGGACCGTTGGTCAGCCAGTAGGCGCGGGTGGGACCTGGGCCTGGAGGAGGGCGCGCAGGCGGGTGGTGCGGTCCTTGAACGGGGTTTCCGCCACCGCTCGCGGCAGCGCCGCCTCCGCGCCGTGCACCACCGAGAGGTGGCGCTCACCGCGGCCGAAGGCCGTGTAGACCCAGGCGCGGGTCAGCCCCGCCGTGGCGTCGCCCGGCAGCACCACCACGGCCGCGGGCCAGCGCGCTCCCGCCGCCTGGTGGGCGGTGAGGGCCCAGCCGTGCCGCACCAGCTCGCCGACCTGCTCGCGCGCCACCACGACCGGCGTGCCCGCGCAGTCCAGACGCAGCCCCTCGGCGTCCGCCGAGACCACGGTGCCCGGCACCGTACGGCCCGGGGCCGGGGTGTACGCCACGCGGTCGCCCGGGTCGAAGCCGCCGAACCGGCCGGGGCCGGGGTTGAGGCGGTTCTTCAGGGCCGCGTTGAGCGCGCGGGTGCCGGCCGCGCCGCCGTGGCCCGGGGTGATCACCTGGGTCTGCTCCGGCGGGACGCCGATCGCACGGGGCACCGAGTCGGCGACGAGCTGCACGGTGCGGTGCACCGCCTCGCCCGCGTCCCGCACGGGCACGATCACGACCTCCTTGCCGGGCGCCTCCACCTGGCTGAGCTCGCCGATCCCGATGCCGGAGACCAGCTCGCCGATGGGGCCGGGGTCGGGGGTGCGGGAGACGACCTGCGGGCAGCGGCGGGCCGCCACCAGGTCCGCGAAGACCCGGCCGGGACCGGCCGACCACAGCACCCCGGGATCCCCGCTGAGCACCAGACGGGCGCCGTCCGGCAGCGACTCGACCAGCATCGCGGCCGTTTCCACATCGAGCTGCGGGGCGTCCAGCACGGCGAGCAGATCGAGCGCCAGCGCGCCCTCCTCATCGCGTCCGGGGCCCTCGGCGTCGGCCAGCAGCCCGGCGACCGTGACGGCCGCCGAGGCGGCCTCCGGTGCCGCGTCCGGTGCCGCGTCCGGATCTGCCGCCGGGCCTGCCTCCGGGCCGGTGCCCGGTGCCTCGCTCAGTGCCGCTCCCAGCCGCCGCCTGCCGTCCTCGGTGTGCGCGGCCGCGTAGGCCCGCAGGCCCATCGCGCGGGCGGCGGCGACCAGCGCCGCCGGTTCGGCGCGCGCCGCCTCGCCACCGCTGTGGGCGACCAGGCCGTGGGCCGCGACGGTACGGATGAGCTCCGCGGCGGAGGCGGACGGCGCGGCGGCAGCCGCGCCCTCCCACTCGGCACCGCCCGCCGGCGCCTCGCCGTCCTGTGCGGGGGCGAAGGTGCTCGCCAGCCGGGCGAGACCGTCGGCCAGGCTCTCCTCCGCCAGGGCATAGCGGTCCAGCCCCAGCAGCACCCGCACCGGCTGCTCGGCGTCCTCGTCCTCGGCCGCCCGGGGACGGGCCCCCGCCGGGGCGTCGAGCGCGTCCTGGAAGACCAGCACCGCGCCCTCCGCGATCGCGGTGCGCAGCGCCTCGTCCGGGTCCGGCACGGACGCCTTGGCGAGCGCCTCGCGCAGCGCGGACGACTCCAGCGCGGTGTGCCCCTCGAGGGCGGCGCGCTCCAGCAGCCAGCCGGTGAGCGCCAGCGCACGGCGCTCGTCGCCGGGCTCGCAGGCCGGGCCCAGGAGGGAGCGGGCGAAGCCGTCCGCCTGGTCGGGGCGTACGCCGGGCACGGCCAGCAGCTGCCAGGGGTCCTCGCGCAGCATCTCGGCGGCGTGCTCCCCGAGCGTTTCGGCGACCTTCCCGGCCAGGGCCTCGGGGGCCCCGCCCGCCGCGAGCACCTCCCGGACGTCGCCACTGCCGGGGACCTCGCCCCCCGGCCCACGCGCCGGACGGGCCGACGGCGGACGTACGGGAGCGGGCGCGGAGGTGTGCGCGGAGCCGGGCGCCGCCGCACGGGCCCGCTCCCGGGGAGCGGCGGAAGCGGCGGGGGCAGCGGGGGTGGCTTGGGCCGCCGGACGCGCTGCCGGGGCGTCGTTGAAGAACGACGCCGCCGACCGCTCACCGCTCTCCACGGCCCGCACAGCGGCAGCCAGCGCCTCAGCCGCCGCCGACCGCCGCCCCTTGCCCCCACCGCCGGATGCGTCCTGTCCGGCGGTGGGGGAAGCACCATCCCCCGCCCCCGCGTCGCGGCTCGCCCCGGCGTCGCCCTGGCTCGCCGCTGGGCCGGACGCGCCGTGCCCGGCCGGGGCCCGTTCTGGGGTGCCGCCCTCGGTGTGGGGGCTCGCCCCGGCGTCGCCGGGCTCGTCCTGTCCGGCGGGGGTGGGAGCACCTGCTCCCGCGCCATCGCCCGCCTCGTCCGGCCCCGGCGATTCCGCGTCCCCGGAGCCCCGGCCCGCTCCTGGGCCGGGTGTGCCCTGTCCAGGGGACGAGCCCTGCTCACCCGTCGCGGGCCCATCGGCCTCGCCTGCCGGGGGCTGTTCGCCTCCGGTGCCTTGGGCGCTGCGCGAGCTCGCTCCTGCGCCAGGGGCCCCTGCCTCGTCGGCCCCGCCCTGTCCGGCGGGTCCGGCGGCCGCGGTCGCCTCCGCGTCGGTTCCGTCCGCGTCGGCCTCCTCGGGCGCGGGTGTGGCGTCGCCGGCGAGGCGGTCGGTACTCACAGCGTGCTCCAGTCCTGATCGGGATAGCGGTGCACGGGCGCCGACACATCGTCGAGCGCCTGGCAGATCTCGTCCGGAAGACTAAGGGCCTCCGCCGACAACGCCGCCCTCAGCTGCTGGGCGTTGCGCGCGCCGACGATCGGGGCGGTGACGCCCGGGCGGTCGCGGACCCAGGCCAGGGCCACGTTGAGCGCGGTGGTCGCCAGGCCGTCGGCGGCTATGGCGACCGCCTCGACGATCCGGCTCGCCTCCTCGTCCAGATACGGCTCGACGAACGCCGCGAGCTCGGAGGCGCCGCGCGAGTCGGCGGGCGTCGCATGGCGGTACTTGCCGGTGAGCACACCGCGGCCGAGCGGCGAGGACGGCAGCAGCCCGACGCCCAGGTCGAGCGCGGCGGGCAGCACCTCGCGCTCCACACCGCGCTGGAGCAGCGAATACTCCATCTGCGTGCTGGCCAGCCGGGTGTGCGCGCCCGAGGAGGCCAGCTGCCAGGTGGCGGCCTTCGCGAGCTGCCAGCCGCTGAAGTTGGACACCCCCACATAGCGGGCCCGCCCGCTGCTCACCGCGATGTCGAGCGCCTGCAGCGTCTCCTCGAGCGGGGTGAACGGGTCGAAGGCGTGCACCTGCCACAGGTCGACATAGTCCGTGCCCAGCCGCTCCAGGGAGGCGTCCAGCGCGGCCAGCAGATGGCCGCGCGAGGCGTCGAAGCGGCGGTCGGGGTCGGGCACGCTGCCCGCCTTGGTCGCGATCTGGAGATCGCGCCGGGGCAGCAGCCCCTCCAGCAGCTGCCCCAGGAGGTATTCGGCGCCGCCGTCCGCGTACACATCCGCGGTGTCGACGAGTGTCCCGCCCGCCTCCCAGAACGCCTTGAGCTGATCCGCGGCGTCGTGTTCGTCAGTGTCCCGCCCCCAAGTGAGCGTGCCGAGCCCGAGCCGGGAGACGCGCAGGCCCGTGCTGCCGAGGTGCCTTAGCTCCATGAACGTCGAGATTACTGGCCGGAAAGCGGCCCGTGGCAGCCTGTGGATAACCCACCCCTGACGTATCCGGGCCATGCGCGCTAGAGTCCCCGGAACAGCGACGTTACTGATCAGTAAGAGGTGCGGTATGAGGCTCGGCATCAACCTCGGCTACTGGGGCGCCGGAATGGACGCGGACAACCTCGCGGTCGCCCGTGAGGCCGATCGGCTAGGGTATTCCGTCTGCTGGGCCGCCGAAGCCTACGGTTCGGACGCCGCCACCGTGCTCGCGTGGGTCGCCGCGCGGACCGAGCGCATCGACGTCGGCTCCGCCATCTTCCAGATCCCGGCCCGTACCCCCGCCATGACGGCGATGACCGCCGCCACCCTGGACACCCTCTCCGGCGGCCGCTTCCGCCTCGGGCTCGGCGTCTCGGGGCCCCAGGTGTCCGAGGGCTGGTACGGGGTGCGGTTCGACAAGCCGCTCGCCCGCACCCGCGAGTACGTGGAGATCATCCGCAAGGCGATGTCGCGCGAGCGGCTGACCCACGAGGGCCGGAACTGGACCCTGCCGCTGCCCGACGGCCCCGGCAAGCCCCTCAAGCTCACCGTGCACCCGGTGCGGGAGTACATCCCGCTGTACATCGCGGCCATCGGCCCGAAGAACCTCGAGCAGACCGGCGAGATCGCCGACGGCGCCCTGGTCCTGTTCTACGACCCCGAGCACGCCGAGGAGACCACCCTCAGCTCCCTGCGCGCGGGCCGCGAGAAGGCGGGCAAGGACCTCGAGGGCTTCGACGTGGTGCCCACCGTCCCCATGGCCCTCGGCGACGACGTCCGCGCCCTCGCCGACCAGTTCCGCCCGTACACCGCGCTCTACGTGGGCGGTATGGGCAGCGCCAAGCAGAACTTCTACAACAAGCTGGCGCAGCGCATGGGGTACGAGAAGGAGGCCGCCGAGATCCAGGAGAAGTACCTCTCCGGGGACAAGGAGGGCGCCGCCGCGGCCGTCCCCCACGAGCTGATCGACTCCACCGCGCTGCTCGGCCCCGTCGAGCGCATCGCCGACCGCATGCAGGCGTACGCGGGGGCCGGGGTCACCACCCTGTCGCTCACGCCCGCGGGCTTCACGCTCGAGGAGCGGCTCGCCGGGCTGCGGGCGGGCGTCGAGGCACTGGAGCGGGCCGGGCTCGCGTAAGCGCCGAGCCAAGCGCGGCGCCGGGAACGTTCCGCGGCCGTGGTGGGGGCTCGGGGGTCTTCCCCGCCACGGCCGTCATCCAGCACAACGCCTCCGCCGCCCAGGGGTTACGCGGACGCGGCGTACGGAGGGGTCCCCCGTTCGGCCGAGCCGGATGCCCCAGCTGTTGCCGCCGTCCCCACCGGGCCGTTGACTTTTTCTGCGCGGCGGCGCAGGACCAGCGCACGGAGGTGGCGGCGATGCTCTCGGCGAAAAGCGTGTTCCAGGAGATCCTCGACAACGACGAGTCGTTCCGGCTCTTCTGCTCCGTCGCGGCCAGCGGGGAGGCCCAGGGAGGCTGGGAGAACGGCCGGATCGCCGCCCTCGTGCCCGAGAGCCGCCGCGACCTCGCGTCCAAGATCGCCCGCCATGGCGCCGACGAGGACAAACACGGCCGGATCTTCAACGCCCTGCTCCGCAGGCGCGGCCTGGAGCCCATGGAGGTGCCGCGCGAGACCGACTACACGATGCTCCTGGAGGCGCGCGGCATCGGCCTCGCCCATGACAAGCTGCGCCGCGACGAGCCGCTCACCGAGCACGACATCGTGATCTACCTCGCCCACAGCCGGGTCACCGAACAGCGCGCCTCCGCCCAGATGACGATGTTGCGCAGGTACTTCGGCGACCACCCCGACCTCGGCCGCGCGGTGCGCATGATCGCCGACGACGAGGACAACCACCTGGCCTACTGCCACGAGGAGCTGCTGCGCCTGGCCGCCGACGGATACGGCCGGACCATCCAGCGGACCCTGCGGGAGAGCGCGCTCGTCGAGATGGAGGTCTACCGGGACGTCAGCCTGGCCGTGATGGCCCACATGGGACGCCTTCTCGACTGGCCCAAGCCGAAGTCCGCGCTGCTCGCGGCCGGGATCCACGCCCTGTACGGGTACGAGCGGCTGGGCGGCTGGCGGCGCATGGTGGCACTGCGGATGCCCGAGCGGCGGAACGCGCTGGGCGGACCCGCGAAGACGGCTTCCGGCGCGCCCGAGGCGCCCGAGTTCGTCTGACCGGCCGGCCTCGCCGCACCGGCCCCCGCCCGAAGGCCCCACACCGGCCCCCGCCCGAAGACCTCAGAGCCACCCACGCCGCTTGAACCAGCGGTACAGCACCGCGATCACACCGGCCATGAGCACGACCACCCCCGGGTAACCCCAGGGCTGCTTCAGCTCCGGCATGTGGGTGAAGTTCATGCCGTAGATCCCGGCGATCATCGTCGGGACCGCGGCCATGGCCGCCCACGCCGAGATCTTCCGCATGTCGTCGTTCTGCCGCACGCCCATCTGCGCGAGATGGGCGGACAGGATGTCCGACAGCAGCCGGTCCAGCCCCTCCACGTGCTCGTTCACCCGGGTCAGATGGTCGCTGACATCGCGGAAGAACGGCCGGGAGCCCTCGTGTACGAACGGCACCCCGGCGCCGGTGAGCCGCTCCATCGGCTCCGCCAACGGCCCGGCCGAGCGGCGGAATTCCATCACCTCGCGCTTGAAGGCGTAGATCCGCCCGGCGGTGTTCTGCCCGGAGCCCGCGTTCGGGGCGAAGACCTCCGTCTCCAGCTCCTCCAGGTCCCCGTGCAGAGCGTCGGCCACGTCCAGGTAGTGGTCCACGACCGCGTCGGATACCGCGTACATCACCGCCGTAGGGCCGTGCTGGAGCACCTCGGGCATCTTCTCCAGCCGGTCGCGCACCGAGCCGAGCGGATTGGCCTGGCCGTGCCTCACGGTCACCACGAAGGAGTCACCGACGAAGACCATCAGCTCACCCGCGGTGACGTTCCCGGCCTTGTCGTCGTACTGCACCGGCTTGAGCACCAGGAACAGCGAATCGTCATAGACCTCCAGCTTCGGCCTCTGGTGGGCGCACAGGGCGTCCTCGACGGCCAGCGGATGCAGTCCGAACTCGCTGGTGACCAGCTCGAACTCCTTCTCGGTCGGCTCGTGCAGCCCGATCCACAAGAAGGCGTCCCCACTCGCGCGCGCCTCGTCCAGGGCGTCGGAGAAGTCGGCGGGTCCCTCGGTGCGGGCCCCGTCCCGGTAGATGGCACAATCCACGATCACGCTGCGCATTGTGCCTCGCGAGACGGCGATCGGCACAGGGGCACCCTGGCGCGGGATCGGTGCGCATCCGGAGCTGAGCGGCGCCGGAGGGGTCGTAGGGTGGCAGCCATGCCCATGCTGATCCTCGTACGGCACGGCCGGTCCACCGCCAATACCGCGGGCGTCCTCGCGGGCTGGACACCCGGTGTCGCGCTCGACGAGCGCGGTACGGCCCAGGCCGCGGCGCTGCCCGGCAGGCTGGCCGGACTGCCGCTCGCCGCCGCCGTCACCAGCCCCCTGCAGCGCTGCCGGGAGACGCTGGCCCCGCTGCTCGCCGCCCGCCCCGAACTGCCGCTGCACCCCGACGACCGGATCGGGGAGTGCCACTACGGCGACTGGTCCGGCCGGAAGCTGGCCGAGCTCGCCGATGAACCATTGATGAACATCGTCCAGCAGCATCCGTCCGCGGCCGCCTTCCCCGGTGGCGAGTCCATGCGCGCCATGCACGCGCGCGCGGTCGAGGCGGTGCGCGACTGGAACACCCGGATCGAGCGGGAGCACGGCGCCGACGCGGTCTATCTGATGTGCTCCCACGGGGACATCATCAAGGCGCTGGTCGCGGACGCCCTCGGACTCCATCTCGATCTGTTCCAGCGGATCTCGGTCGAGCCCTGCTCGGTCACCGCGATCCGCTACACCCCGACCCGGCCCTTCCTCGTCCGGCTCGGGGACACCGGGGACTTCGCCGGTCTGGTGCCGCGCGAGGAGAACACGGGCAACCGTGGCGGGGACGCGGCGGTGGGCGGCGACGCGGGAGCACCGTGATCGCCGTGCGCAGTAGGGTGGTGCCGCGGTGCGAGGGCGCCGTGACAGCCGTGACCGGGCGGTCGTGACACCCAGCGGTCAGCAGTCAGTCAGCCGAGCAGTCGAATCAAATGGAGCAGGACGTTGTCCCGTCAGGTGTTCCTCTATGACCCGCCGGACCGTTTCGTCGCCGGTACGGTCGGGCTGCCTGGTCGCCGTACCTTTTTCCTGCAAGCGTCCGCCGGTGGCCGGACCACCAGTGTCGCGTTGGAGAAGACGCAGGTCGCCGCGTTGGCCGAGCGGATAGACGAGCTGCTGGACGAGGTGGTGCGGCGCACCGGCGGAAACGCCCCGGTCCCCGCCGTCGCACCGGCCGAACTCAGCGACACCGGACCGCTGGAAGTCCCCGTGGAGGAGGAGTTCCGGGTCGGCACCATGGCACTCGCCTGGGACGGCGAGGAGCAGCGGATGATCGTCGAGGCGCAGGCGCTGGTCGAGCTGGAGGCCGAGTCCGAGGAGGACCTGGCCGAGGCCGAGGAGCGGCTGCTCCAGGACGATGTGAACGGCCCGCCCATGTTGCGGGTGCGGCTCACCGGGACGCAGGCGCGCGCGTTCGCCAAGCGCGCCCTGGAGGTCGTCAACGCCGGCCGGCCGCCCTGCCCGCTGTGCAGTCTGCCGCTCGACCCGGAGGGACACGTATGTCCGCGCCAGAACGGATACCGCCGCGGAGCCTGACGCCCGCCCGTCTCCCACCACCACCCGGGGCGGAGGCTTCGCGCCTCTTGCCCCCGGTCGAGTTGCTGGCTCACGGTGAGCTGACGGTGCGCGGCCGGGTCCGGGAGGCGTCCAACGCGGTGCTGTACTGCACGGTCGAGTACGAGGGCCACAGCGCCCCTTGCGTCTACAAGCCGGTGGCCGGGGAGCGGCCGCTGTGGGACTTCCCGGACGGCACGCTCGCCCAGCGCGAGGTCGCGGCGTACGAGATCTCCGAGGCCACCGGCTGGGGTCTGGTGCCGCCCACGGTGCTGCGCGACGGGCCGTACGGGCAGGGGATGTGCCAGCTCTGGGTAGAGGTCGAGACGGCCACCGGCGGTCCGGACGGGGCCGACGGCGGGCCGGACGGCGACGGCTCGGAGGAGACCGGGGGAGCGGAGCTGCTGGCGCTCGTCGAGGGCGATGAACCGGGCCCCGGCTGGAAGGCGGTGGGCTACGCCGAGGTCGGTGAGGGCCGTACGGCGCTGCTGGTCCACGCCGACGACGTACGGCTGCGCAGGCTGGCCGTCCTCGACGCGGTGATCAACAACGGCGACCGCAAGGGCGGCCATCTGCTGCCCGCCGCCGGTGGCCGGCTCTATGCGATTGATCACGGCGTGACCTTCAACGCCGACGACAAGCTGCGCACCCTGCTGTGGGGCTGGGCCGGGGAGCCGCTGCCGGAGGATGTGCTGGAGGTGCTGCGCGGGCTGGCGGGCCGGCTGGCCGACGGCGGCCCGCTGAGCGCCCGGCTGGCGGAGCTGATCACCGGGGCCGAGATCGAGGCCCTGCGGGCCCGTGTCGCCGCGCTGTTGCGGACCGGGAGGCACCCCGAGCCCAGCGGCCAGTGGCCCGCCATCCCCTGGCCGCCGGTCTGAGCGGACCGGCCCGCTCCGGTCGGGCGGGGCGGCCCGCACCGGGCCCTTACGGCCGTCCGATCCGGGGCCGGGCGGGGCCCGCCGCGCCCCGCCCGGAGCCCCCGGAGTGCGGTTCGGGCGGCCCAAGCAGCTCGCGGGCGTCCGCGCAAGACCGCCCTTCCGGCCAACACCACTGGTCCGGTTCGTATACGGACGCTGCATCCGGTTACGCTCATTGCATGTATGCCTGGCCCGCTTCTGAGGTTCCCGCCCTGCCCGGCAGTGGCCGCGACCTGAGCATTCACGACACCGCGACCGGGGGACGGATCACCCTGACCCCCGGTCCCGTCGCGCGCATCTACGTCTGCGGGATCACCCCGTACGACGCGACCCACATGGGTCATGCGGCGACCTACAACGCGTTCGACCTCGTTCAGCGCGTATGGCTCGACACCAAGCGCCAGGTGCACTACGTCCAGAACGTCACCGATGTCGACGATCCCCTGCTGGAGCGGGCGCAGGAGAACGGCGACGACTGGACGGCCCTCGCCGAGCGCGAGACCGCCCTCTTCCGCGAGGACATGACGGCCCTGCGGATGCTGCCCCCGCAGCACTACATCGGCGCCGTCGAGGCGATACCGGGGATCGTGCCGCTCGTGGAGCGGCTGCGCGACCTGGGCGCCGCCTATGAACTCGAAGGCGACATCTACTTCTCCGTGGAGTCCGACCCCTCCTTCGGCTCGGTCAGCCGGCTCGACGCCGAGGCCATGCGGCTGCTGTCCGCCGAGCGCGGCGGCGACCCGGAGCGCCCGGGCAAGAAGAACCCCCTCGACCCGATGCTGTGGATGGCCGCCCGTGACGGCGAGCCGAGTTGGGACGGCGGGTCGCTCGGGCGCGGCCGCCCCGGCTGGCACATCGAATGCGTGGCCATCGCCCTGGACCACCTCGGCATGGGCTTCGACGTGCAGGGCGGCGGGTCCGACCTCGCCTTCCCGCACCATGAGATGGGCGCCTCGCACGCCCAGGTCCTCACCGGTGAGCGGCCGTTCGCCAAGACGTATGTGCACGCCGGGATGGTGGCCCTGGACGGCGAGAAGATGTCCAAGTCCAAGGGGAACCTGGTCTTCGTCTCGGCGCTGCGCCGCGACGGCGTGGACCCGGCGGCCATACGGCTCGCGCTGCTGGCCCACCACTACCGCTCGGACTGGGAGTGGACGGACGGGCTGCTGCGGGAGGCCGAGGAGCGCCTCGGCCGCTGGCGTGCCGCCGTCTCGCGGCCCGACGGGCCCTCGGCGGACGCGCTGGTGGAGGAGATTCGCGGGGCGCTCGCGGACGACCTGGACTCCCCGGCCGCCCTGGCCGCCGTCGACCGCTGGGCCGCCGCGCAGTCGGCCACCGGCGGTACGGACGAGGGGGCGCCCGGACTGGTCTCGCGCGCCGTGGACGCGCTGCTGGGCGTGGCCCTTTGACGCGGCGTCGGGGCGCCGTGCCGCGACGGTGAACGCATGAGCCCGCGCCGGGGTCCTCCCGGGGCGGGCTTCTCGCCGTCTCGTACGCGGCATGCGCGGCGTATGCGGTGTGCGCGGCGTGCGTGGTGTGGCCGTCCGTGATGAGACGTCGTGCGCCGTGTGCGGCGGTCGTGGTTACCGGCCGGAGCCGGGCCCCTCGTCCCCGTCGCCATCCCGGTCCTCGGCGCCCTGGCCGTCGTCCGCCTCCTTGGCGTCGTCCGCCTCCCTCGCGCTGTCGGCGTCCTTGACCTCGTCCGCGGGCCCGGCCTCGTCCGATTCCTTGGCGTCGTCCCCGTCGCCGCCGGTGTCCTCGGCGTCGTCCTTGGCCACCTCGTCCTTGGGGGACGGCTTGCGCGGCCGCCCGTGGCCGGTGGACGGGTCGCGCAGATAGGGGGCGCCCGGGCCTCCCGTGCCGCCCTCCAGACCGCCGCTCTCGGTCGCGTGGCCGCCGGGGCCGGGCTGGCCGTCGCGCCGCCGCAGATAGCGCTCGAACTCGCGGGCGATGGCCTCACCCGACGCCTCGGGCAGCTCGGCGGTGTCCCGCGCCTCCTCCAGCGACTGGACGTACTCGGCGACCTCGCTGTCCTCGGCGGCCAGCTGGTCCACGCCCAGCTGCCAGGCCCGCGAGTCCTCGGTCAGCTCGCCGAGCGGGATGCGCACCGCGATGAGGTCCTCGAGGCGGTTCAGCAGCGCCAGGGTGGCCTTCGGGTTCGGCGGCTGGGAGACGTAGTGCGGCACGGCCGCCCACAGGCTCACCGCCGGGACGCCGGCGTGGGTGCACGCCTCCTGGAGGACCCCGACGATCCCGGTCGGGCCCTCGTAGCGGGTCTCCTCCAGATCGAGGCTGCGGGCCAGGTCCGGGTCGGAGGTGACCCCGCTGACCGGCACCGGCCGGGTGTGCGGGGTGTCGCCGAGCAGCGCGCCGAGGATGACGACCATCTCCACGCCCAACTCATGGGCGTAACCGAGGATCTCGTTGCAGAACGACCGCCAGCGCATGCTCGGCTCGATACCGCGCACCAGCACCAGGTCCCGGGACTTCTCCCCGGTGTCCGCCCGGACCACCGAGAGCCGGGTCGTCGGCCAAGTGATCTTGCGCACCCCGCCCTCCAGGGCCACGGTGGGCCGGTTCACCTGGAAGTCGTAGTAGTCCTCCGCGTCGAGCGAGGCGAAGACCTCGCCCTTCCACTCCCGGTCCAGGTGCCCGACCGCGGTCGAGGCGGCGTCTCCGGCGTCGTTCCAGCCCTCGAAGGCACAGATCATGACCGGGTCGATCAGCTCGGGAACCCCCTCAAGCTCGATCACCCAGCGCCTCCTTCCGACCGGGGCGGACGGATGGTGCCGCCTCCAGCTGCAGTTTCCCATTGCGTGCCACCCAAGCCTACGGCTTTCCGGGGCTCCGGCCGCAGCCCCTGTCCAGGAGCACTAGGAGATTCATCCGATCTGTCTCTCGAAAGTTCGGACGCACCTCTGGACGAAACCCTTAGGGCAGCGCTATACATCGGATCACCGCGAAAGGTCCGATGTTCTCTCTCGCGCATCGTTTCAGGGAGCCCCCATTGAGTCAGCGTCCATCCGTCACCGAGCTCGAGGTCCATGACATCCGGTTTCCCACCTCGGAGCAGCTCGACGGCTCGGACGCCATGAACCCGGACCCCGACTACTCCGCCGCCTACGTCGTGCTGCGCACGGACGCCGGAGAGGAGGGGGCGGCCTCCGAGGGCCACGGCTTCGTCTTCACGATCGGCCGCGGCAACGATGTCACCGCGGCCGCCATCCGCTCCCTGCGCCCCCATGTGGTGGGCCGCCCCGCGCCCCTGACCGCCGCCGAGCTCGCCGCCCTGCACCGCGAGCTGACCCATGACTCGCAGCTGCGCTGGCTCGGCCCCGAGAAGGGCGTCATGCACATGGCCGCGGGCGCGGTGGTCAACGCCGCCTGGGACCTCGCCGCCCGGCAGGCCGGAAAGCCCCTGTGGCAGTTCCTCGCCGAGATGTCGCCCGAGGAGCTGGTCGAGCTGGTCGACTTCCGCTACCTCAGCGACGCGCTCACCCCACAGGAGGCGCTCGCCATCCTGCGCGCCGCCGAGCCCGGCCGCGCCGAGCGCGCCGCGCGGCTGCGCGAGCGGGGCTACCCCGCCTACACCACCTCGCCCGGCTGGCTCGGCTACTCCGACGAGAAAATGATCAAGCTGGCGCAGGAGGCCGTCGCCGACGGCTTCGGCCAGATCAAGCTCAAGGTCGGGTCCGATCTGGACGAGGACCTCAGACGGATGCGGCTCGCCCGCGAGGCCGTCGGCCCGGACGTGCGCATCGCCGTGGACGCCAACCAGCGCTGGGACGTCGCGGAGGCGGTGCGCTGGATGAGCGCCCTGGCGCCGTACGACCCGCACTGGATCGAGGAGCCCACCAGCCCGGACGACGTCCTCGCCCACGCCGCCATCCGCGCCGGACAGCCGGTCAAGGTCGCCACCGGCGAGCACGTCGCCAACCGCGTGGTCTTCAAGCAGCTGCTCCAGGCCGAGGCGGTGGACTTCGTCCAGATCGACGCGGCACGGGTCGCCGGGGTCAACGAGAACCTCACGATCCTGCTGCTCGCCGCCAAGTACGGCCTTCCGGTGTGCCCGCACGCGGGCGGCGTCGGGCTGTGCGAACTCGTCCAGCACCTGGCCATGTTCGACTTCGTGGCCGTCTCGGGCAGCTGGGAGGACCGGGTCATCGAGTATGTCGACCACCTCCACGAGCACTTCGCCGATCCCGTAGTCATCGAGTCGGGCCGCTACCGGGCACCGACCGCGCCGGGCTTCTCCGCCCGTATGTACCCCGAGTCGATCGCCGCCTATCGCTATCCGGACGGGCCCGAATGGCAGGCCCGCCTCGCCCGGCCGGTATCGGCTCAGCCCACAGCGGCACCGTCCGCACCCGCACCGTCCGCACCCGCACACGCTCAGGAGGACCACCAGTGACCACCGGTGACTTCGAAGGGCTGGCCGCGCTCGTCACCGGCGGCGCCTCCGGCATCGGCGCCGCCATCGCCGCCACGCTGCGCGACCGGGGCGCGCGGGTCGCCGTGCTCGACCGCGATCCGTCGGGCGCCCCGGACGGCACGCTGCCGCTCAAGGCCGATGTCACCTCCGCCGAGGGGGTCAGGACCGCGGTGGACGCGGCCGTGGCCGAGTTCGGCGCCCTGCACACCGTCGTCGGCAACGCGGGCATCGGCGCGATCGGCAGCGTCGAGGACAACTCCGACGAGGAGTGGCACCGGGTGCTGGACATCAATGTGCTGGGCCTGGTCCGCACCGCGCGGGCCGCGCTGCCCCACCTGCGCGCCGCCGCGGCCGACCGGCCCGGCGCCGTGTCCATCACCCACACCTGCTCGATCGCCGCCACCGCCGGGCTGCCGCAGCGCGCCGCCTACAGCGCCAGCAAGGGCGCGGTGCTGTCGCTGACCCTCGCCATGGCGGCGGACCACATCCGCGAAGGGGTGCGCGTCAACTGCGTCAACCCCGGCACCGTGGACACCCCGTGGGTCGGCCGGCTGCTCGACCAGGCCCCCGACCCGGCGGCCGAGCGCGCCGCCCTGGAGGCCCGGCAGCCCACCGGACGGCTGGTCTCCGCCGACGAGGTGGCCGCCGCCGTCGCGTACCTCGCCAGCCCCGCCGCCGCGGCCGTCACCGGCACCGCGCTGGCCGTCGACGGAGGGATGCAGGGGCTGCGGCTGCGCCCCGCCTCCTCCTGAGACCACCGCCCGATCGCTTGAGACAACCGCACAATCGCCTCCGCCCGAGGCCGGCACCACCCGCACGACTCGACCCAGGAACGACCAAGGACGGGACTCGATGACGAGACTCCGCACCACCGGCACCGCCGCCTGCGCCGCGCTGCTGGCCGTCGCAGCGCTCACCGGCTGCAACCGAGAGAGCAATGGCGCCGGCGGCGGCAAGGTCGGCATCGACATGCCGCGGACGGACACCGACTTCTGGAACTCCTACCAGCAGTACCTGGAGAAGGGCATCGACAAGGGCACGGTCTCCGCGCTCCCGCTGTCCAACTCGCAGAACGACATCGGCAAGCTGGTCGCCAACGTCCAGGCGTTCACCGACCAGGGCGCCAAGGCGGTCATCATGGCCCCCCAGGACACCGGGGCCATCTCCTCCACCCTGGAGCAGCTGGAGGAGAAGAAGATCCCCGTGATCAGCGTGGACACCCGGCCCGACTCCGGCAAGGTCTACATGGTGGTGCGCGCCGACAACCGGGCGTACGGCACCAAGGCGTGCGAGTACCTCGGCGAGAAGCTGGGCGGCAAGGGCCGGATCGCCGAGCTCCAGGGCGACCTCAGCTCCATCAACGGCCGGGACCGCTCGCAGGCGTTCGCCTCCTGCATGAAGAAGAAGTACCCCGGCATCAAGGTGCACGAGCTGCCCACCGACTGGAAGGGCGATGTGGCCTCCGCCAAGCTGCAGAGCCTGCTGGCCCAGCACAAGGACGTGAACGGCATCTACATGCAGGCGGGCGGCGCCTTCCTGCAGCCCACGCTCGCGCTGCTGGAGCAGAAGCGGCTGCTGAAGCCCGCCGGTTCCGCCAAGCACATCACGATCATCTCCAACGACGGGATACCCGAGGAGCTGGACGCGATCCGCTCCGGGAAGATCGACGCCACGCTCTCCCAGCCCGCCGACCTCTACGCCCAGTGGGCCCTGAACTACGCGAAGGCCGCTCTGGACGGCAAGACGTTCAAACCCGGCCCCACCGACCACGGCTCCAAGATCGTCAAGATCGAGAACGGCCTGGAGGACCAGCTCCCGGCGCCGCTGGTCACCAAGGAGAACGTCGACGACAAGAAGCTGTGGGCCAACCAGCTCGAGAAGAAGTGACCATGGCCGAGGCCGAACAGCCCGCCGTCGTACGGGCCCAGGGCATCGTCAAACGGTTCGGGCCCACCGTCGCCCTGGACCACGCCCGGCTGGCGGTGCGGCCCGGGGAGGCCCATGCGCTCGTCGGGCGCAACGGGGCGGGCAAGTCCACGCTGGTGTCCGTCCTGACCGGGATGGAGCGCCCGGACGAGGGCGAGGTGACCTTCGCAGGCGAGTCCGCCCCCGGCTACGGCGACACCGCCGCCTGGCAGCGCAAGGTGGCCTGCGTCTACCAGAAGTCGATGGTGGTCCCGGACCTGACGGTCGCCGAGAACCTCTACCTCAACCGCTTCCCAGGCGCAGGGCGCATCCGCTGGCGCGCCCTGCGCGAGGACGCCCGCGCGCTGCTGGCCGAGTACGGCGTGGAGGTGGATCCGCAGACGCGGGCGAAGAACCTCAGCGTCGAGCAGCGGCAGTTCGTGGAGATCGCCCGTGCGCTCTCCTTCGGCGCCCGGCTGATCATCCTCGACGAGCCCACCGCCCAGCTCGACGCGGGCGGGATCGACCGGCTCTTCGCCAAGCTGCTTGAGCTGCGCCGGCAGGGGGTCGCGTTCCTGTTCATCTCGCACCACCTGCAAGAGGTCTACGAACTCTGCGACACCGTCACCGTCTTCCGCGACGCCCGGCACGTGCTGACCGCCCCGGTCGCCGGCCTCCCCAAGGAGGAGCTGGTGGCGGCGATGACCGGGGACGACGGCGGGGCGCCCGAGGGCGACTCCCGGGCCGTCGTCCGCGCTCCCGTCGCCCGTAAGGAGGCCGACCCGGACGGGGAGCCGGTGCTGCGCACCGAAGGGCTCGCCCTGGACGGCGAGTTCGACCCGCTGGACCTGGTGGTGCGCCCCGGCGAGGTGCTCGGCCTGGCCGGGGCCACGGCCAGCGGCAACACGGCGGTCGGCGAGACCCTGGTGGGGCTGCGCAAACCGGCCGGCGGGCGGCTGTCGGTGCGCGGCCGGCCGGTGCGCCCCGGCAGCGTGCCGCACGCCATCGACGCGGGCATCGGCTACGTCCCGGAGGACCGGCACGACCAGGGCCTGGTCCTGGGCCGCAGCGTCGCCGAGAACGCCACACTGACCGTCACCGACCAGCTCGGGCCCTACGGCACGGTGCTGCCCTCCCGGACCCGCGCCTTCGCCCAGCGGATGATCACCTCACTGGACATCAAGACCTCCGGACCTTCGCAGCCCGTTTCGGGTTTGTCCGGCGGAAATCAGCAGAAGGTCGTCATCGCGCGGGCGCTGGCCCGTGAGCCCAGCGTCCTGGTCGCGATCCGCCCGACCGCCGGGGTGGACGTGAAGTCCAAGGACGCGCTGCTCGGCGTCGTACGGGACGTGGCCGCGGCCGGGAGCGGCGCGGTCATCGTCTCCGACGAACTGGACGATCTGCGGGTCTGCGACCGGATCCTGGCGTTCTTCCACGGCCGGGTGGTCGCGGAGTTCGGCAGCGGCTGGAGCGACCGTCAGCTCGTGGCCGCCATGGAGGGCATCACGGAGCCGGGCACCAATGGCACGGCGGGGGACACCGAAGACCGCACAGAAGGAAGGCAGACATGACCGATACCGCACGGCAGCGCACCGCCGAGGCGGTGGCTGACGACCCGGCGGGGGGCCGGCCGCGGATCGACATCGCGCGGTGGCGCGATCTGTCGCTGGTCCCCGTGATCTTCGTCCTCGGGGTGATCGGCTTCATCGTCTCGCCCGCCTTCCTCACCGAGGACAACCTGATCGGCGTCGTCCAGCAGTCCACCGAGCTGGGGCTGCTGGTGCTGGGCGAGGCACTGATCCTGATCAGTGGGCGGATGGACCTCTCCCTGGAGTCGACCATCGCCGTGGCGCCGGTGATCGCCCTGTGGTTCGTACTGCCCGAGCACGGGGCGCGGTTCGAGGGCCTGGGGCTGCTGCCGGTGTGGACCGCGATACCGCTGTGCCTGGCGGTCGGGGCGCTGATCGGCGCGGCCAACGGCTTCCTGATGCTCAAGCTGCGCGTCAACGGCTTCATCGCGACCCTGGGCATGCTCACCATGCTGCGCGGTCTCCAGGTCGGCATCGCCGAGGGCCAGTCGATCGTCAACGTCCCCGAGTCCTTCCGCTACCTCGGCAAGGCCGAGTGGCTGGGCGTGCCCGCCGCCGTGTGGATCTGCCTGGGGCTGTACGCCCTCGGCGGCCTGGCGCTGGGCTATCTGCGGCACGGGCGCGCGCTGTACGCGATCGGCGGCAACCCCGAGGCCGCGCGCGCGGCGGGCATCCGGGTGGACCGGATCACCTGGATCGTGCTGAGCGTCGGCGGACTGCTGGCCGCCTTCGCGGGCATCCTGTACACGGGCCACTACGGCTCGGTCGCCGCGACCCAGGGCAACGGCTGGATCTTCCAGGTGTTCGCCGCCGCGGTCATCGGCGGGATCAGCCTCAAGGGCGGCCGCGGCACCCTCTTCGGGGCGCTCACCGGCGTGCTGACGCTGCAGCTGGTCGTCAATGTGATGACCCTCGGCGGGGTACCGCCCCTGTGGAACCAGTTCATCAACGGCTCGATCATCATCGTCGCGCTGATCATCTCCCGCTACGCCAGCGGCGAGAAGCAGGACTGAGAGCCGGGAGGAAGCCATGGCGGTCGACGGCGGACGGGCCCCGAGCGGCCCGCGCGAACTGGGGCGCTCGGGGGTGCGCGTACCACCCCTGGGCCTGGGCTGTGCGCCGCTGGCCAATCTCTACGAGGCGGTGCCGGAGGAGCGCGCGCTGGACACCGTAAGGGCGGCGTTCGACACCGGTCTCACCTATATGGACACCGCGCCGCACTACGGCGTCGGGCTGTCCGAGGAGCGGCTGGGGCGGGTGCTGGCCGGGCGCGACCGCGCCGGGTACACGCTCTCCACCAAGGTGGGGCGGCGGCTGCGGCCGCGCGCCCCCGGGGAGCCCGTCCAGGCGGACGGGTTCGCCGACACCCCCGACCGGGTCCGGATGTGGGACTTCACCCGGGACGGCATCCGCGCGAGCCTCGAGTCCTCCCTGGAACGGCTCGGGATCGACGCCGTGGACATCGTCTACCTCCACGATCCGGAAGACCACATCCGCGAGGTCTATGAGACGGGCTTCGCGGCGCTGGCCGAGCTGAAGCAGGAGAAGCTCGTCCGGGCCATCGGCTTCGGCATGAACCACAGCGACCTGCTCGCCCGGTTCGTCGCCGACTTCGACGTGGACGTCGTGCTGTGCGCCGGGCGCTGGACGCTGCTGGAGCGCACCGCCTTCGACGATCTGCTGCCGGTGTGCGAGCGGCGCGGCACCTCCGTGGTGGTCGGCGGGGTCTACAACTCCGGGCTGCTCGCCGACCCCGCCCCCGGGGCCCGCTACGACTACCAGCAGGCGCCGCCCGAACTCCTCGCACGGGCCCGGCGGCTGGCCGAGGTGTGCGCCGAGTTCCAGGTGCCGCTGCGGGCCGCCGCGCTGCGCTTCCCCTTCTGCCACCCCGCGGTGGCCGCTGCGGTGGTCGGCTGCGCCTCCCCGGCCGAAGTCCGGGACAATGCCGAGCTGTTCGCCCTCGACATCCCCGATGAGCTGTGGCAGGCCCTGGTCCGGCGCGGTCTGCTCGACGACGACATCCCGCTGCCGGTCTGAGCCCCCGAGGAGTGCCCGCGTGCCCGTGCCGCGCCGTATCGACGCCCATCACCACCTGTGGGACCTGACCCGCCGTGAGCAGCCGTGGATGGACGGCGCGTGGGCCGAGCCCATCCGCCGCACCTTCACCCCGGACGACCTCGCCCCGCACCTGGACGCGCAGGAGATCGACGCCACCGTCGTCGTCCAGTCCAGCTCCTCCGTGGAGGAGACCCGGGAACTCCTGGCCCTGGCCGGCGGATCGGACCGGATCGCGGGCGTCGTCGGCTGGGCCGACCTCACCGACCCCGGGGTGGGCGAGGTGCTCGCGGAGCTGGCCGCGGGGCCCGGCGGCGACCGGCTGGTGGGCGTGCGCCACCAGGTGCAGGACGAGCCGGATCCGCGGTGGCTGGACCGCGAGGACGCCCGCCGGGGGCTGGCCGCCGTGGCCGACGCGGGTCTGGTCTACGACCTGCTGGTCACCCCGCGCGAGCTCCCCGCGGCCCTGGACGCCGTCCGTGAGCTGCCGCAGCTGCGCTTCGTCCTCGACCACGCCGCCAAACCGCCCGTGGCGAGCGGGGAGCGCGACCCCTGGGCCTGGCAGCTGGCCGCGCTCGCGGCCCTGCCGAACGTCGACTGCAAGCTGTCCGGCCTGGTCACCGAGGCCGACTGGGACGGCTGGAAGCCCGAGCAGGTGCTCCCGTACGCCTGGCACGTGCTGGACGCCTTCGGGCCGGGCCGGGTGCTGTTCGGCTCCGACTGGCCGGTGTGCCTCCTCGCCGCCACCTACGACGAGGTGGTGGCCCTCGCGGACCGGGCCACGCTCCGGCTCGGCGAGGACGAGCGCGCCGCCGTCTTCGGCGGCAACGCGGCCCGCGCCTACGGTCTGGGAACCTAAGGGGTTTGCGGCGGATCGTGACGCCTGCGGCGGGCGGCTCCCCTACCCGCCCCTTCCCACACAGCGTCGATGTGCGGCTCCGCCGCGTGGGGGCTCCGCCCCAGACCCCGCTCCTCAAGCTCCCCCAGCTACCGCTGGGCGGTGCCCCCTGGAGAGGCTGGAGGGTGGGGCTCCGCCCCAGACCCCGGGGTCCATGGGCGAAGCCGCTGCCACGTGGCGGAGCCGCATATCGGTGCTGCGGGGCCCGCCGACGGGGGGTCTGGGGGCGGAGCCCCCAGCGGGGGCCGGGGCGGAGCCCCGGTGGGCTCACAGCGTGGAGCGCAGCCACTGCTCCACGCTCGCGATGTGCACCGTCGCCCAGGACCGTGCCGCCTCCGGGTCGCGGTCCCGCAGGGCGGCCAGGATCGCCCGGTGCTCATGGAGGGTGCGGCTGACCGCGTCCTCCTGCGTCAGACCGCGCCACACCCGCGCCCGGGTGGTGGGCCCGGAGAGCCCGTCGAGCAGCGAGCAGAGCACCGAGTTGCCCGAGGACTGGACGATGCCGCGGTGGAACTCCAGATCGCAGGCGACCAGCTCCTCCACCGAGGGCTGCTGCCCGAGCGCGTCCAGCTGCTCCTGGAGCCGGTCCAGCTCGGCGTCGCTGATCCGGGTGGAGGCCAGCGCGGTGGCCGCGGGCTCCAGGATCCGCCGCACCGCCAGGAACTCCAGCACCGTGTCATCGCGGTGGAAGTCCACCACGAAGCTCAGCGCCTCCAGCAGCAGTTGGGGATCGAGGCTGGTCACATAGGTGCCGTCGCCCTGCCGTACGTCGAGGATCCGGATCAGCGACAGCGCCCGGACGGCCTCGCGCAGCGAGTTGCGCGACAGCCCCAGATCGGCGGCCAGCTCGCTCTCCTTGGGGAGCCGGTCACCGGGGCGCAGCGCGCCCGAGACGATCATGCCCTTGATTTTTTCGATCGCCTCGTCGGTGACCGCCATGGTGGACCTCCCCGGGCCAAACATCCGATGTATCAGGTCCATTATGACGTGCTGGGACCGGCGGCGTCTGCCGGGGACGCCGCCGGTCCGCTGTGACCTTTTACCAGGGGGCCCGAGGCGGGCTCAGAGCCGGTTCATCGGATGGCTCAGAAGGTGAACGGCCCCGGGGACTGGGCCGAGGTGGCGGTGCAGTTCACCGTGATCAGCCCGAAGATGACCAGCTTGAGCGACTTCGCCTCCAGGACGTCGCCCGCGGCCACCGTGCCCTTGAGCGGGCCGGTGGTCACATTGGAGCCGGTCGGGATCGCCGGGTTGGAGCTCCCGGTGAAGGTCTTGGTTCCGCCGCCGCTCTTGGACAGCGTCAGCGTCGAGCTCACCGAGCCCGCCGGAACGTCGATCGGGGCCTTGATCGCCCCCGAGGACAGGGTGATGGTCGCGGAGGTCCCGCTCTGCGTGGCGGTCAGGCTGGCCAGGCCCGACCCGTACGTTCCGCAGTCGGCCGTGAGGGTGGCGGTCGTGGGGGTGACCGCGGTCGCGGTCGGTGCCAGCGCCAGCGCGCCGGCGGCCAGTGCTGCTGCTCCCATTGCCGTGCTGATCCCGAGCTTGATCCGTCTCATGGGATTGCCTTCCGGAGTGGGGGAAAGTGCGGCTGATGTGTGGGGGGTTCCCGCCCGTCATCCACGGGCAGGGAGTTCCCGCCCGTCATCCACGAGCGGAGGGTTCCCGCCCGTCGTCCACGGGCGATGTCATTGATGCGCGCACCGCCGAAGAAGGCAAGAGCGATTCAGCTGATTTTTAACGCGCGAGTAAGTACACCGCCCCCGGTGGATCGGCCGCCAACTGCCCTTGGCGCGCGGCGAGTTCGCACGATCACGCAAAGGCCCCGGGCGCGCGACGAGGGCGGCTGGGGCAATGAGCAGCTCGGGCGGCCGGGTGAGAAGACGTTTCTTCTCACCCGGCCGCCCGGGCCCGGGAAGGCGGCCCCGCGGGGGTCAGGGTCGCTTGGCCAGCAGATCCTCGACCCGGCTCCGGATGTCCTCGGAGTCCAGGCCGCGGATGGTCAGGGTGGTGCGGCGGCGCAGGACGTCGTCCGCCGTGCGCGCCCACTCGTAGTCCCGGGCGTAGACGACCTGCGCCCAGATCTCCGGGGCGTCGGGGTGGATGCGCTCCGCGAGCGCCGGGTCGCCGCCGGCCAGCCGGGCGATGTCGAAGGAGAGCGAGCCGTAGTGGGTCGCCAGATGGCGGGCGGTGTCGGCGGCCATCCGCGGGCCGGGGGTGCCGCCGTCCACCAGCAGCCGGTGCTCGACGGCGTGCGGGTTGGCCAGGCCCGGCAGCGGCATGTGCCGGGGCAGCTGCGTGACCGGCTCCATGTCGTCGGCGAGCGGACGGCCCGGCAGCTCGGCCAGCTTCCGCATCACGGTGCGGCCGATGTGGCGGAAGGTGGTCCACTTGCCGCCGGCTATGGAGAGCATCCCGCCCTTGCCCTCGGTGACCACCGTCTCCCGCTTGGCCTTGGCGGTGTCGCCCGGGCCGCCGGGCAGCACCCGCAGCCCCGCGAACGAATAGGTGATCAGATCGCGCGAGAGCTGCTGGTCGCGGATGGAGAAGGCCGCCTCGTCCAGGATCTGGGAGATGTCCGCCTCGTTGACCGCGACATCGGCCGGGTCGCCCTCGAACTCCTCGTCCGTGGTGCCCAGCAGCAGCATGTCCTCCCAGGGGAGGGCGAAGGTGATGCGGTACTTGTCGATCGGGGTGGCCAGCGCCGCCCGCCAGGGGGAGGTGCGCTTGAGGACCAGGTGCGCGCCCTTGGACAGCCGGATCGACGGCGCCGCGCCCGGGTCCTCCATCCGGCGCAGGTGGTCCACCCAGGGGCCGGTGGCGTTGAGCACCAGACGGGCGCTGACCCCGAACTCGGTGCCGTCGGTGCGGTCCTTGAGCTCGGCGCCGGTGACCCGGCCGTCGTTCTTGCGCAAGGCCATGACCTCGGCGTGGTTGAGGACGGTGGCGCCCGCCTCCACGGCCGCCCGGACCGTCATCAGGGCCATGCGGCTGTCGTTCATCTGGCCGTCGCCGTAGACCGCGACCGCCTTGAGACCTTCGGTGCGCAGTTCCGGGACGTCGCGCGCGGCCCGCTCGGCGCCGATCACATGGCCCACGCCGTCACGGAAGGCGGAGAGCGCCGAGTAGGCGAAGACGCCCGCGCCCAGCTTGGCCGCGCCGTGCGGACCGCCCTTGTAGACCGGCAGGTAGAAGGTGAGCGGGTTGGACAGGTGCGGGGCGACGGTACGGGAGACCGCGCGCCGCTCGAAGTGGTTCTCGGCGACCAGCTTGACCGCGCCCGTCTGGAGATAGCGCAGGCCGCCGTGGAGCAGCTTGGAGGAGGCCGAGGAGGTGGCGCCGGCGAAGTCACCGGCGTCCACCATCGCCACCCGCAGCCCGGACTGCGCGGCGTGCCAGGCAGTGGTGATGCCCAGGATGCCGCCGCCGATCACCAGGAGGTCGTACGTCGCCTTGGAGAGCTGTTCCCGGGTTTCGGCTCGGCTCGGGTTCGAACCGGCAGCCGGGTGCGTTCCGAGGGAGGACGGAACGCTCTGCAGGGTGGTCATTGATTACTCCTCGTCGTCGAGCCAGCCCATGGTCCGCTGCACGGCCTTGAGCCAGTTCTTGTACTCGCGGTCGCGGACGTCCGCGTCCATTCGGGGGGTCCATTCGGCCGCCCGGCGCCAGTTCGCGCGCAGGGCGTCGGTGTCCGGCCAGAAGCCGACGGCGAGACCGGCGGCGTAGGCGGCGCCGAGGCAGGTGGTCTCGGCGACCATCGGGCGCACCACGGGTGCGTCCAGGGCGTCCGAGAGGGTCTGCATCAGGAGGTTGTTGGAGGTCATACCGCCGTCGACCTTGAGCGCGGTGAGCTCGACCCCGGAGTCCTTGGTCATCGCGTCGACGATCTCGCGGGTCTGCCAGGCGGTGGCCTCGAGCACGGCACGGGCGATGTGCGCCTTGGTGACGTAGCGGGTCAGGCCCGCGATCACGCCGCGCGCGTCGGACCGCCAGTACGGGGCGAACAGGCCCGAGAAGGCGGGCACGAAGTACGCGCCGCCGTTGTCCTCGACCGAGCTCGCGAGGGTCTCGATCTCGGCGGCGCTGTTGATCAGGCCCATCTGGTCCCGCATCCACTGCACCAGCGAACCGGTGACCGCGATCGAGCCCTCCAGGGCATAGACCGGCTTCTCGTCGCCGATCCGGTAGCCGACGGTGGTCAGCAGCCCGTTGTAGGAGTTGACCGGCTTCTCGCCGGTGTTCATCAGCAGGAAGGTGCCGGTGCCGTAGGTGGACTTGGCCTCGCCCTCGGAGTAACAGGTCTGGCCGAACAGGGCCGCCTGCTGGTCACCGAGCGCGGAGGCGACCGGCACGCCCGCCAGGACGCCCTCCGCCGTGTGCCCGTAGACCTCGGCGGAGGAGCGTATCCGCGGCAGCAGGGCGGCCGGGATGTCCATCGAGGACAGGATCTTCTCGTCCCAGTCCAGCGTGTGCAGGTTCATCAGGAGGGTGCGGGAGGCGTTGGTGACGTCGGTGACGTGCACGCCGCCGTTGACACCGCCGGTCAGGTTCCAGATGACCCAGGAGTCCATGGTGCCGAAGAGGATGTCGCCCGCCTCGGCCCGCTCGCGCAGCCCCTCGACGTTGTCGAGCAGCCAGCGGATCTTGGGACCGGCGAAGTAGGACGCCAGCGGGAGGCCGGTCTCGCGGCGGAAGCGGTCCTGGCCGACGTTGCGGCCGAGCTCGCGGCAGAGGGCGTCGGTGCGGGTGTCCTGCCAGACGATGGCGTTGTGCACCGGCTCACCGGTGTTCTTGTCCCACAGCAGGGTGGTCTCGCGCTGGTTGGTGATGCCGATCGCCTTGACGTCGATAGCGGTGATCTCGGCCTTGGTGATGGCGCCGGCGACCACCTCCTTGACGTTCTCCCAGATCTCGGTGGCGTTGTGCTCCACCCAGCCGGGCTTGGGGAAGATCTGCTCGTGCTCCTTCTGGTCGACCGAGACGATGCGGCCGTCGCGGTCGAAGACGATGCAGCGGCTGGAGGTGGTGCCCTGGTCGATGGCCGCGATGAACGGTCCCTGACCGTGGGAGGAGGCGCTGGTGGTGTGGGTGTCGGTCATGATCTGCTGCTCTCCTGCGAGTGGTGGGGTGGACTAGGCGAAGGCGATCTCGTAGATCCCGCCCGCGATGGCGCCGCCGATGAGCGGGCCGACGACGGGGATCCAGGCATAGCCCCAGTCCGAGCCGCCCTTGTTGGGCAGCGGCAGGAGGGCATGGGCGATCCGGGGGCCGAGGTCACGCGCCGGGTTGATGGCGTAACCGGTCGGGCCGCCGAGCGAGAGGCCGATGCCGACCACCACGAAGGCGGTGATCATGACGCCGATGACGCCGAGGCCCTTGCCGTCGCCGTTGAGCCCCTGGGTGAGGATGGCGAGCACCAGCACGGTCGTGGCGATGATCTCGGTGGCCAGGTTCTGACCGACGTTCCGGATCTCCGGGCCGGTGGAGAAGATGCCCAGCACCGGTCCTGCGCCGGTGGTCCGCTGCCGGTCCGCCGCCACCGTGTCCTGGGCGCCCGGGCCGCCGACGATCTCGCGGTCGGTGAGATGGGCGTGGAAGTGGCCGAGGTAGGCGAGCCACACCAGCGACGCGCCGATCACCGCGCCGAGCATCTGCCCGAGGAAGTAGATGGGCACCTTGCTCCACTCGACGCCGCCCTCGATGGCGAGGCCGATCGTCACCGCCGGGTTCAGATGGGCCCCCGAGAGCGGCGCGGAGATATAGGCGCCGGTGAGCACGGCGAAGCCCCACCCGAGGGTGATGGCGACCCATCCGGCCGCGAACGCCTTGGATTGCTTCAAGACAACGCCGGCGACGACACCGCAGCCGAGCAGAATGAGAACGGCGGTACCGATGGTCTCGCCGATGAAGATGTCGGAGCTGGACACCCGCGACTCCTTTGTCCTTCGTCCAGGGGAAGGCGAACCCCCGGGTCTCTCCGGTGGTCCGCGCCCTCGTGGGAGGGCGTTGGTCGGCCCGCGGCGAGTCCACCATAGCGAATATTGTCGTCAGGTGTTCGACAATGCCGACCGATGAACGGCAGTTTTCTTCACGTCGAAGACCCCGTCAAGGGTCGTGTGAAGGAAAAATCGCACGTATGTGAAACCGTGATGAAGCAGGTCATGCGGGGATATGGGGGCAGATCCACCCGCGTTGGCGCGATTCAGAAACGCAGGGCACCCAGGTCCCGGGAGACGGCGCGCGCACAGTCCCGTACGGCCGCCACGAGCTCCGAGCGCAGCTCCCCGTCCTCGCACACCCGCTCGACCGCGCCCGTTATCCCCACGGCGCCCACGGGCAGCCGGCGCCGGTCGTGGATGGGCGCCGCGACCGATGCCACGCCCTCCCAGGTCTCCTCCACGTCGCAGCCCCAGCCGCGCGCCCGGGTCAGGTCCAGCACGCCCTCGAACTCGCGCTCCCCGGTCACCGTGCGGGGCGTGAACGCCTTGCGGTCGACCTCGGTCACCTCGCTGTGCGCGACCGGGTCGTAGGCGGAGAGCACCTTGCCCAGGGCCGTGGAGTGCAGCGGGTGCATGGCGCCGACCTCCAGCACCTGGCGGCTGTCGTCCGGCCGGAAGACATGGTGGACGATCAGCACGCCCCGCTGGTGCAGCACGCCCAGGTACACGCTCTCGCCGCTGGAGCGGGCCAGGTCGTCGGTCCACACCAGGGCGCGGGCGCGCAGCTCGTGCACGTCCAGGTAGCTGTTGCCCAGGCGCAGCAGCTCCGCGCCGAGCTGATAGCGGCCGGACGCCTCGTCCTGCTCCACGAACCCCTCCTGCTGGAGGGTGCGCAATATGCCGTGCGCGGTGCCCTTGGCCAGCCCCAGGGTGGAGGCGATGTCGGACAGTCCCAGACGTCGCTCACCACCGGCGAGCAGGCGTAGCATCGCGGCGGCGCGCTCCAACGACTGGATGTTCCGGGCCATCGCCAACCTCCTGACTGCGGTTCGACAATGCTGAACACTATCGGTCCATGTCGACTCGGTGGTACCTGACGGCCGTGTGTCGGCGATCAAGGGACCCACCAGGGGCCGATCGGCCGTGCTCATCCCGGCTGATGGAACGACCATCGTGAAATGACCACTGGCAGCTACCCTGGCGTGGTGCGCCGTCCCCAGGGGAGGGCGCAAAGCCGACAGCCGTCGCACTCCAGGGAGCACATCCATGGCCTCTCATACGCCATCGCCCACATCCGCCGCCCGAGCCGACGCGCTCCGCGAAGCGCTGGCCACCCGCGTGGTGGTCGCCGACGGCGCGATGGGGACGATGCTTCAGGCGCAGGAGCCCAGTCTCGACGACTTCCAGCAGCTCGAGGGCTGCAACGAGATCCTCAACATCACCCGCCCGGACATCGTCCGCTCGGTCCACGAGGCGTACTTCGCCGTCGGCGTGGACTGCGTCGAGACCAACACCTTCGGCGCCAACCACGCGGCGCTCGGCGAGTACGACATCCCCCACCGCGTCCACGAGCTCTCCGAGGCCGGCGCCCGGATCGCCCGTGAGGTCGCCGACGAGTTCGCCGCCGACGGACGCCAGCGCTGGGTGCTGGGCTCCATGGGCCCCGGCACCAAGCTGCCCACCCTCGGCCACGCCCCGTACACCACCCTCCGCGACGCCTACCAGGCCAACGCCGAAGGCATGATCGCCGGCGGTGCGGACGCCCTCCTGGTGGAGACCACCCAGGACCTGCTGCAGACCAAGGCCGCGATCATCGGCGCCCGCCGCGCCCTCGACGCCGCCGGCGCCAACCTCCCGGTGATCTGCTCGGTCACCGTCGAGACCACCGGAACCATGCTGCTGGGCTCGGAGATCGGCGCGGCGCTCACCGCCCTCGAGCCGCTCGGCATCGACATGATCGGCCTCAACTGCGCCACCGGCCCCGCCGAGATGAGCGAGCACCTGCGCCACCTCGCCCGCCACTCCCGGATCCCGCTGTCCTGCATGCCCAACGCCGGCCTCCCGGTGCTGGGCAAGGACGGCGCCCACTACCCCCTCAGCCCCGGCGAGCTGGCCGACGCCCAGGAGACCTTCGTCCGCGAGTACGGGCTCTCCCTGGTCGGCGGCTGCTGCGGCACCACGCCCGAGCATCTGCGCCAGGTCGTCGAGCGGGTCCGCGAGCTGACCCCGACCGAGCGCACCCCGCGCCCCGAGCCCGGCGCCGCCTCGCTCTACCAGACCGTGCCGTTCCGCCAGGACACCTCGTACCTGGCGATCGGCGAGCGCACCAACGCCAACGGCTCCAAGAAGTTCCGCGAGGCCATGCTCGAGGGCCGCTGGGACGACTGCGTGGAGATGGCCCGCGAGCAGATCCGCGAGGGCGCCCATCTGCTCGACCTGTGCGTGGACTACGTCGGCCGGGACGGCGTCGCGGACATGGAGGAGCTGGCCGGGCGGTTCGCCACCGCCTCCACCCTTCCCATCGTCCTGGACTCCACCGAGGTCGACGTCATCCGGGCCGGGCTGGAGAAGCTCGGCGGGCGCGCGGTCATCAACTCCGTCAACTACGAGGACGGGGACGGCCCCGAGTCGCGGTTCGCCAGGGTCACCCGGCTGGCCCAGGAGCACGGCGCCGCCCTCATCGCGCTGACCATCGACGAGGAGGGCCAGGCCCGCACGCCGGAGAAGAAGGTCGAGATCGCCGAGCGGCTGATCGCCGACCTGACCGGCAACTACGGCATCCACGAGTCGGACATCCTCATCGACACCCTGACCTTCACCATCTGCACCGGTCAGGAGGAGTCCCGTAAGGACGGCATCGCCACCATCGAGGCGATCCGCGAGCTCAAGCGGCGCCACCCGGACGTCCAGACCACGCTGGGCCTGTCCAACATCTCCTTCGGCCTCAACCCGGCCGCCCGCATCGTGCTCAACTCCGTCTTCCTCGACGAATGCGTCAAGGCGGGACTGGACTCGGCGATCGTGCACGCCTCCAAGATCCTGCCGATCGCGCGGTTCGAGGAGGAGCAGGTCAAGACCGCCCTGGACCTGATCTACGACCGCCGCGCCGAGGGCTATGACCCGCTGCAGAAGCTGATGGGGCTCTTCGAGGGCGCCACCGCCAAGTCCCTCAAGGCCGGCAAGGCCGAGGAGCTGGCCGCGCTGCCCCTGGAGGAGCGCCTCAAGCGCCGCATCATCGACGGCGAGCGCAACGGCCTGGAGGCCGACCTCGACGAGGCCCTCCAGGAGCGCCCCGCCCTCGACATCGTCAACGAGACGCTGCTGGACGGCATGAAGGTGGTCGGCGAGCTGTTCGGCTCCGGCCAGATGCAGCTGCCGTTCGTCCTCCAGTCCGCCGAGGTCATGAAGACCGCGGTCGCGCACCTGGAGCCGCACATGGAGAAGTCGGACGACGAGGGCAAGGGCACCATCGTGCTCGCCACCGTCCGCGGCGACGTCCATGACATCGGTAAGAACCTCGTGGACATCATCCTGTCCAACAACGGCTACAACGTGGTCAACCTGGGCATCAAGCAGCCGGTCTCCGCGATCCTGGAGGCCGCCGAGGAGCACGGCGCCGATGTGATCGGCATGTCCGGGCTGCTGGTGAAGTCCACGGTGATCATGAAGGAGAACCTGGAGGAGCTCAACCAGCGCAAGCTGGCCGCCCGGTTCCCCGTCATCCTCGGCGGCGCCGCGCTCACCCGGGCCTACGTCGAGCAGGACCTGCACGAGATCTACGAGGGCGAGGTGCGCTACGCCCGCGACGCCTTCGAGGGGCTGCGGCTCATGGACGCCCTGATCGCCGTCAAGCGCGGCGTGCCCGGTGCCACGCTCCCCGAGCTTCGGCAGCGCCGGGTGCCCAAGCGGGACGTGTCCGTGACCGAGCCGGAGCCGGAGGGCCCGTCCCGGTCCGACGTGGCCACCGACAACCCCGTGCCCACCCCGCCCTTCTGGGGCACCCGCGTCGTCAAGGGCATCCAGCAGGCCGACTACGCCTCCTGGCTGGACGAGGGGGCGCTGTTCAAGGGCCAGTGGGGGCTCAAGGAGGCCCGTACCGGCGACGGGCCGAGCTACCGGGAGCTGGTGGAGTCCGAGGGCCGTCCGCGGCTGCGTGGCTGGCTCGACAAGCTGCACACCGAGAACCTGCTCGAGGCGGCCGTCGTCTACGGCTACTTCCCGTGCGTCTCCAAGGGCGACGACCTGGTGCTGCTGAACGAGGACGGCAGCGAGCGCACCCGCTTCACCTTCCCGCGCCAGCGCCGCGGCCGCCGGCTGTGCCTGGCCGACTTCTTCCGGCCCGAGGAGTCCGGCGAGACCGATGTCGTCGGCCTCCAGGTGGTGACCGTCGGCTCGAAGATCGGCGAGGCCACCGCAGAGCTGTTCGCCGCCGACTCCTACCGCGACTACCTGGAGCTGCACGGCCTGTCCGTACAGCTCGCGGAGGCGCTGGCCGAGTACTGGCACGCCCGGGTCCGCGCCGAGCTGGGCTTCTCCGGTGAGGACCCGAGCGAGATGGCGGACATGTTCGCGCTGAAGTACCGCGGCGCGCGCTTCTCGCTGGGCTACGGCGCCTGCCCCGACCTGGAGGATCGCGCGAAGATCGCCAATCTGCTGGAGCCGGAGCGGATCGGAGTGAAGCTCTCGGAGGAGTTCCAGCTCCACCCCGAGCAGTCCACGGACGCCATCGTGATCCACCACCCGGAGGCGAAGTACTTCAACGCGCGGTAGACGCGGGGTAGCCCTCCGGCGGCCTGCCGTGACCGCCTTGGTTTCACCGAGCGCGTCGGCGCGGCGCGACGTAGACTGGTCGATCCGGTAGAGGCCGGTCGCCTTCCCGTCAGCGGAAGGGGGCCGGCCTTCGTGCCCCTTATCCGGAGGTGTTTGGATGACCAGCAGCATCCCCGCCGTCGACATCCGTACGGCCGAAGGCTCGGCTCTGCAAGCCGTTCTGCTCGACATGGACGGCACCCTGGTCGACACCGAGGGCATCTGGTGGGACGCGGAGGTCTCCATCTTCGCCGAGCTCGGGCACGCCCTCGCCGAGGAGTACCGCCAGGTCGTGGTGGGCGGCCCGATGTCCCGCAGCGCCCAGTTCCTGATCGAGGCCACCGGCGCCGAGATCGCCCTCGCCGAGCTCACCGGCCTGCTCAACAGCCGCTTCACCGAGCTGATCGACGGCAGTGTGCCGATGCTGCCCGGCGCCCGCCGGCTGCTCACCGAGCTGGCCGCGCACTCCATCCCCACCGCCCTGGTCTCCGCCTCCCACCGGCGGGTGATGGACCGCGTCCTGCGCTCGCTCGGCCCGGAGCACTTCGCCCTGACGGTCGCGGGCGACGAGGTCGAGCGGACCAAGCCGCATCCGGACCCCTATCTGCTCGCCGCGGCCGGGCTGGCCGCCGAGCCGGGGCGGTGCGTGGTCATCGAGGACACCGACACGGGCGTACGGGCCGCGGAGGCGGCCGGGTGCCGGGTGCTCGCGGTGCCGTCCGTGGTGCCGATCGAGCCCGCGGCGGGGCGTACGGTCATCGGCTCGCTCGAAGAAGTCGATCTCGATTTTCTGCGCACTCTGGTCACGGCGGTGCACTGATCGCGCACCGAGCGTATTCTTGTAAATTGCAAACTGAATAGCGCGGGCGGACTTTTCACGTTTCGTTGGCGACAACGGAACGTGATGTTTATCACTGCATATGCCGTGGACGAGTGCGCGGGTTGGCTGTCGCGCGCCCCGTCTGGTGCGTTTTGGGTGAGCCTTTGTGTCCGGATTGGTGGCATGGCGTACGAATCGCGGGTGCGTCCGGATATCGGTCCATGATCGCTCGTTATCGGGGCGTGATATCGCCTCAACTTCGTTGTGTCCGAGTATCACTGGCGCTGCGGACTAATCTCGTCGCGAGTAGTTGATCGATGGCAGGGAGACTCCCGACAATGACGCGCAAGTCGCTGGTGCTGCCGACCGTGGCCGGCCTCCTGATCTCCACGCTCGCCGCGTGCGGTGGTACCGACGGCTCGGGCTCGGACGGCAAGACGCTCGTCCTGGGCAGCACGGACCGCATCGAGGCGTCGAAGGTGGCGCCCGCGCCGCTGGATCCCGCCCTGGCTTACGACTTCGCGTCCTGGAGCGTGCTGCACAACGCCTTCCAGACGCTGATGCGGCTGCCCCGCTCGGGGACCGAGCCCATACCCGACGCGGCCGAGAAATGCGGCTTCCAGGACAGACAGAGCGAGCAGTACCGGTGCACCCTGCGCAGTGGGCTGAAGTTCTCCAACGGCCACGACCTCACCTCGAAGGACGTCAAGTTCTCCCTCGAGCGGGTGCTGCGCATCGACGACCCCAACGGCACCAAGTCCTTGCTGTCCAACGTGGACAAGATCGAAACCCCCAGCGACCGCGAGATCGTCATCCACCTCTCGCAGCCGGACGCGACCTTCCCGTCGAAGCTCACCACCCCGGCCGCCGCGATCCTGGACAGCGAGGTCTACAAGCCCGACGCGCTGCGCAACGGCTTCGAGATGACGGGCTCGGGCCCGTACACCGCCAAGACCGAGGTGCGCGACAACCGGCTGATGAAGGTCGTCTTCACCAAGAACTCCCACTACAAGGGTGATGTCGAGCCGAAGGCCGACAAGGCGGAGATGCGGTTCTACGACTCCGCGTCGGCCATGGAGAAGGCGCTGGTCAAGGGCGACATCGATGTCGTCCACCGCGGCTTCTCGCCCGATCAGATCGACAGGCTCAACAAGGGCGAGGTCAAGGGCGTCCGCCTCTTCGAGTCCTCCGGCCAGGGCATCCGCTACCTGGTCTTCAACACCTCCGACCCTAAGGTGAAGAACAAGGCGGTCCGGCAGGCCATCGCCCATCTCGTGGACCGCCAGGCGCTGGTGCGCGATGTGTACAAGCGGACGGCCGTGCCCCTCTACTCGATGATCCCCACCAGCATCTCCTCGCACATCAACTCGTTCCACAACGAGTACGGCGACCCGGATCCCGAGGAGGCCCGGCGCGTGCTGCGCAACGCCGGTATCAACACCCCGGTGAAGCTGACGCTGGCCTACACCACCGACCACTACGGCCCGGAGACGGCCGGGGAGTTCAAGGAGCTGCGCAAGCAGCTCAACGGCAGCGGACTGTTCTCCGTCACGATCAAGGGCTACCCGTGGCGGGACTTCCGCCCCGCGCTCGTCAAGCGCGAGTTCTCCGTCTCCGGGGCGGGCTGGCTCCCCGACTTCCCGGACCCCGACAGCTACACCGCGCCGTTCCTCACCAAGGACAACTGGCTCAACTCGCCCTACCGCAACAGCACCATCCAGGACGAGCTGATCCCCAAGACCCGGCAGGAGGCCCAGCGCAGCCTCGCCGACAAGGACTACCAGTCCATCCAGAACGCCGTCGCCAGCGATGTGCCCTACCTTCCGCTGTGGCAGGGCAACACGTACGTGGCCGCCCGCGGGAACGTGACGGGCGCCGAGTACGCTTTCGACTCCTCGACCATGCTGCAGCTGTGGGAGCTCGGTAAGAGCGACTGAGGACGACTTACGGGGGTCGGACACGAAGACGTCGAGTGTGTGAGGAATACCGTTGAGGAAACGTGATCAGTGGCTGGCGGCTCCCCTCGGGGCAGGGCTGGCCGCTGCCCTGCTCACCGGCTGCGGCAGTGAGGACGGGGACGCGGCGGGCAGCGGCGAGCACGTGGTCATGGGGATGTCGGACGAGGTGCTCGCCACCGATCCGGCGTCCGGCTACGACCCCGGCTCCTGGCTGCTGTTCAACAACGTCTTCCAGTCGCTGCTGAGCTTCCCGAAGGGCAGCACCACCCCGCAGCCGGAGGCGGCGGAGAAGTGCTCCTTCAAGGACAAGACCAGCCGGGTCTACTCCTGCACCCTGAAGAACGGCCTGACGTTCACAGACGGCCACCCGCTCACCTCCGAGGACGTCAAGTACTCCTTCGAGCGGACCAAGCGGATCAATGACCCGAACGGCCCGGCGCTGATGCTCACCTCCATCGGGAGCATCGACACCCCGGACAAGCGGACCGTCGTCTTCCGGCTGAAGAACTCCGACGCGACCTTCCCGCAGAAGATCGCCTCCGGTGCCGGGTCCATCGTCGACCACGAGGAGTACCCCGCCGACAAGCTGCGCACGGACCACAAGGCGGTCGGCTCCGGCGTCTACAAGCTGGACTCCTTCACCAAGGACGAGGCGGACTTCTCCGTCAACGACGGCTACCAGGGGCCCGCCAAGCCGAAGAACTCCGGGCTCACCCTGAAGTTCTTCCACGGCGGGCAGGCGCGGCTGAAGTCCGCCGTGCAGAAGGGCGATGTGGACCTCGCCTACCGCGGGCTGGCCATGCGCGACCTCGCCGACCTCCAGGCCCAGAGCCTCGGCGGCGGCAAGAGCCTCAACGTGGTCGAGGGCACCGGCGCCGAGGTCCAGCACCTGGTCTTCAACATGAAGGACCCGGTGGCGGGCAAGCTCGGGGTGCGCAAGGCCATGGCGTACCTCATCGACCGCTCCACCCTGGTGCGGGATGTCTACAAGCGCACCGCCGAGCCGCTGTACTCGGTGGTCCCGGCCGGTATCACCGGCCACAACACCGCCTTCTACGACAAGTACGGCGACCGCCCGCAGCCCGAGAAGGCCAAGCAGGCGCTGCGGGACGAGGGGATCACCGGCAAGGTCAAGCTGACCCTGTGGGGCACCCCGATCCGCTACGGCCCCGGCACCGTCCCGGGTCTGCGCCGGATCGCCGAGCAGCTCAACGCCAGCGGGCTGTTCGACGTCGACGTGAAGAGCGCGGACGTCGCCACGTACGAGAAGGGCGTCGCCGGCGGGAAGTACGGCGTCTATGTGAAGGGCTGGGTGCCCGACTACCCGGACCCGGACAACTTCGTCGCCCCGTTCTTCGGCGCCGGCAACGTCCTGGCCAACCACTACACCTCGCCGCGGCTGACCGCGCAGCTCATCCCCGCCACCGCCGAGCAGCCCAGCCGCGAGGCCACGGTCGGCGACTTCCAGCGGATCCAGGACATCATCGCCGACGAGGTGCCGATGCTCCCGCTGTGGCAGGGCAAGCAGTACGCGGTGGCCCAGGACGACATCACCGGGCTGCAGTGGACCCTCGACTCCTCGACGGTCTTCCGCTTCTGGGAGATCGGCAAGTCGTCCAACGACTGACGGGCTGATGGGCTGGTGGAGCTGACGGGCTGCCGGGGACGACGGGCTGACGGGGCGGCCGACCGATCGGCCGTCAGCCCCGCCCGAGCCGCCCCGGTGACGCCTACTGCGCGCCGGGGCGGACCAGCCCGCTCTCGTAGGCGTAGACGGCGGCCTGCACCCGGTCGCGCAGCCCCAGCTTGGTCAGCACATGGCCCACATGCGTCTTGACCGTGGTCTCGCTGACGAACAGATCGGCGGCGATCTCCGCGTTGGACAGCCCCCGGGCCACCAGCTTCAGCACCTCGACCTCGCGCTCGGTCAGCGTGTGCAGGGTGTCCGGCACCGGCTCCTCGCCCGACGGCAGATGCCCGGCGTACTTGTCCAGCAGCCTGCGGGTGATGCTGGGCGCCAGCATCGCCTCGCCCGCCGCCACCACGCGGATGGCCTGCACCAGCTCGGTGGCGGGCGCGTCCTTCAGCAGGAAGCCGCTGGCCCCGGCGCGCAGCGCCTCCACCACGTACTCGTCCAGGTCGAAGGTGGTCAGCACCAGCACCTTGGCCGGGCCGTCCCGCCCCGGACCGGTGATCTGACGGGTGGCTTCCACGCCGTCCATCCGCGGCATCCGGATGTCCATCAGGACCACATCGGGTTGCAGCGCCCGCACCTGGTCGAGGGCCTGCAGACCGTCCCCGGCCTCCCCGACGACCGCCAGATCCTGCTCCGCCTCCAGGATCATCCGGAAGCCGGTGCGCAGCAGCGGTTGGTCATCGACCAGTAGGACGCGGATCGCCACGGGAACTCCTTCTCCTAGACCGCGCCCATTCTGCCCGCCCGTCGCCCACCACCACCCTCAGGGGGCGCTACGCGGCACCTCTTTTCTTGCCCGTCGCCCACCACCACCCTCAGGGGGCGCTACGCGGCACCTCTTTTCTTGCCCGTCGCCCACCACCACCCTCAGGGGGCGCTACGCGGCAGTCTTCAATTCCGGGGCGGCACCACCGCCAGCGGATACGGCGGCGGCGTACCACCGAATTCCGGACAGTGTGCCTGGTGGTCGCACCAGCCGCAGAGCCTGGTCTGCCGGGGCACGAAGGCACCGGTCTCCGTGGCCAGCCGGATCGCCTCCCACAGGGCCAGCACCTTGCGCTCCACGGCCCGCAGATCCCGCTCCTCCGGGTCGTACGTCAGCACATCGCCGCTGCCCAGATAGACCAGCTGGAGCCGCCTCGGGATCACCCCGCGCAGCCGCCACAGCACCAGGGCGTAGAACTTCATCTGGAACAGCGCCTCGCCCGCGTACTGCGGCGCGGGGGCCTTGCCCGTCTTGTAGTCCACGATCCGCACATCACCGGTGGGAGCGATGTCGATCCGGTCGATGATTCCACGGAGCGTCAGCCCGGACTCGAGCTCCGTCTCCACGAACAGCTCGCGCTCCGCGGGCTCCAGACGCGTTGGATCCTCCAGCGAGAACCACTGCTCCACCAGCGTCTGGGCCCCCGTCAGCCATTCGGCCAGCCGGTCCGGCGCCGGAGCGCCGTCCTCCTCCTGGAACAGCTCCGCAAGCTCCGGCTTGGCCGCCAGCAGCCGCTCCCACTCGCCCGGCACCATCGCCCGGGCCCGCGGCGCGGTGCGGTCGGCGGCCGGGGCGTCGAAAAGCCGCTCCAGCACCGCGTGGACCACCGTGCCGCGGGTGGCCGCCGCGCTGGGCTTCTCCGGCAGTTTGTCGATCACTCGGAAGCGGTACAGCAACGGGCACCGCATGAAGTCGGCCGCCCGTGAGGGTGACAGCGAGGCGGCGGGGGCGGACTTCGGTGGCCCGTCGGAGGGTTCGGCCTTCCCGGCGGTGGTTCCCGTGGTGGTTCCCATGGCGAAGACCCTACGACCCGCCACCGACAGCCGGACGCATACCATCGACGTTCGAGCCCCCGGCACTGCATGATCGTGGGGACCGTATCAAAAAGAAGGGTGCGACCGAGCATCCGACGAGGGGACACCGTGGACAACAGCGGGCAGCGGCAGTCCGACAACGGGGAATCGGACCGCGCGACCGAGCCCGAGGGCGACAAGCAGCCGCGCCCACGTGACGTGGGCGGCGGTTTTCTCATGGGCCGTCCCTTCGGCGTGCCCGTGTACGTCTCGCCCAGCTGGTTCCTGGTCGCCGCCCTCATCACCTGGGTCTTCGGCGGCCAGCTCGACCGGGTGCTGCCCGAGCTCGGCGCCGCCCGCTATCTGGTCTCGCTCTTCTTCGCGGTGGCCTTCTACGCCTCGGTGCTGGTGCACGAGCTTGCCCACACCGTGGCCGCGCTCCGTTTCAAGCTGCCGGTGCGCCGGATCCAGCTGCAGTTCTTCGGCGGGGTCTCGGAGATCGAGAAGGAGACCGAGACCCCCGGCCGGGAGTTCGTGCTCGCCTTCGTCGGCCCGCTGCTCTCCCTGGTCCTGTCGGGCGTGTTCTACCTCGGCATGATGGTCGTGGAGCCCGACACGGTGCCGGGGGTGCTGCTCGCCGGGCTGATGATCTCCAACCTGATCGTGGCCGCGTTCAACCTGCTGCCCGGGCTGCCGCTGGACGGCGGGCGGATGCTGCGCGCCGTCGTCTGGAAGCTCAGCGGCAAGCCCATGACCGGCACCGTCGCCGCCGCCTGGAGCGGCCGCGCGCTCGCCGTCGCGGTGCTCGTGGGGCTGCCGCTGCTCACCCAGGCGGGCGGGCTCGGCGAGGAGCCCCAGAGCTTCGGCAGCGTCGACTCGCTCACCGACGCGCTGCTGGCCGCCATACTCGCCGCGATCATCTGGACCGGCGCGGGCAACAGCCTGCGCATGGCCCGGCTGCGGGAGCGGCTGCCGGACCTGCGCGCCCGTACGCTCACCCGGCGCGCCGTCCCCGTGGCGGCCGACACCCCGCTCTCCGAGGCGCTGCGCCGGGCGAACGAGGCCGGGGCCCGGGCCCTGGTCGTGGTGGACGGCCACGGCGCCCCGACCGCCGTGGTGCGCGAGGCGGCCATCGTGGGCATCCCCGAGCACCGCCGCCCCTGGGTCGCGGTCAGCGGTCTCGCCCAGGACCTCAAGGACGGTATGCGGGTCTCCGCCGAGCTCACCGGCGAGGAGCTGCTGGACACCCTGCGGGCCACCCCCGCCACCGAGTACCTGGTGGTCGAGGAGACCGGCGAGATCTACGGGGTGCTCTCCACGGCCGATGTCGAGCGCGCCTTCGTGGCGGCCATGGCCAGGACCCCCTCGGGCCCCTCCTGAGGCGCCGGGCGTGGTCCGGGCGTTCGGGCGTGGTCCGGGCAGGGCGAAGTGCCCGGTAGGCTGTTCACATGTCCGAACCGACCGGTGCCGCCCGCCGTCGCGGGCCCTTCCAGGTCGGGGACCAGGTCCAGCTCACCGACCCCAAGGGACGCCACTACACCTTTACGCTCGAGTCCGGGAAGAACTTCCACACCCACAAGGGATCCTTCCCCCATGACGAGCTGATCGGTGCCCCCGAGGGAACCGTCGTGCGCACCACGGGAAACGTCGCGTATCTCGCGCTGCGCCCCCTGCTCCCCGACTATGTCCTGTCCATGCCACGCGGTGCCGCCGTGGTCTACCCCAAGGACGCGGGGCAGATCCTGGCGATGGCCGACATCTTCCCCGGCGCGCGCGTCGTCGAGGCGGGCGTCGGCTCCGGCTCGCTCTCCACCTTCCTGCTGCGGGCCATCGGCGACCAGGGCATGCTGCACTCCTACGAGCGCCGGGCCGACTTCGCCGAGATCGCCGCCCAGAACGTCGAGCGCTACTTCGGCGCCCCGCACCCCGCCTGGCGGCTCACCGTCGGCGACCTCCAGGACAACCTCAGCGACACCGACGTGGACCGCGTGATCCTGGACATGCTCGCCCCCTGGGAGTGCCTGGAGCCGGTGTCCAAGGCGCTCGTCCCCGGCGGCATCCTGTGCGCGTACGTCGCCACCACCACCCAGCTCGCCCGCACCGTGGAGGCCATCCGCGAGCACGGCACCTTCAACGAGCCGTCGGCCTGGGAGACCATGGTGCGCACCTGGCACGTGGAGGGCCTGGCGGTACGGCCCGACCACCGCATGATCGGCCACACCGGCTTCCTGCTCACCGCCCGCCGGCTCGCGGACGGCGTGGAGCCCCCGATGCGCCGCCGCAGGCCCGCCAAGGGCGCCTACGGCGAGGACTACGTGGGCTGGGGCACCGCCAAGGACGCCAGCGCCGCCAAGGACGCAGCCGCTGCCAAGGACGCCGGTGCCGGGGACGCCTCAGGAGCTGACAGGCGCCCCTCCGGCGGTCAGGACGACACCCCCTCCGGCGACGCCTGACGGCCCTCCGGAACCGGTCCGACGGCCGCCCGAGGCCCGTCCGACGGGAACCGGCGCCACAACGGCTCGGCGCGGCCACCGAATTCCCCGTGTGAGGGCGGTGGCCGCGCCCCTGTGAGATGTGGCACGATGCGGTTCATCTCCCGCCTCAGCCCCTCACATGGAGTCATCCCGCGTGCAGCCTCTGGGCCCGGATCTCGCGCACACCCAACCCCGTCCGGTGCACTGGGTGGCGACCGCGGCCGCCGTGGCCGCCGTCATCGCCGGAGGGTCGTTCTTCCAGCCCTCCGACGCCAAGGCCAACACGTCCACCACCGCCTCCGCGCCGGGCACCGGGAGGCTCCCGGCGGCCAAGGCCCCCGACCCCCGCGCCGCGGATTATCCGATGGACTGCGGGCGGGCCCGGCCCGACGTCATCGACCGGGGCTCGGCGGACCTGGACGGGGACGGGCGGCCGGAGACCGTCGCCGTGGTGCGCTGCCCGACCGCTTTCGGCACCCCGCCCAGCGGCGTCTATGTGCTCTCCCAGCCGGCCGGCCGCGCGGGCGCCGCGCCCCGCGTGGTGGCCACCTTCGTGGATCCGAAGGAGGGGATGAGCATCAGCGATTTCGCGGTGCGCGGAAAGAAGGTTTCGGCCACGTTGCTGGGATACTCGTCGGCCAAGGTCCCGCGGTGCTGTCCGGATCTGCAGCGCAAGGTCAACTGGCGGTGGCGGGACGGAAAGTTCGTACTGAAGGCGCTGCCGGTCCCGGGGAGTGTGTGAGCGGTTACTCGCGGTGTGTCACTCCGCGTCGGGCCCGTAGACCTCGACCCGGTCCGTGACGCGGCGTACATGGATGCAGTCGCCCGGGCACTCCTTGGCGGAATCCCTGACCTCGGTCAGCAGGGCCAGGGGGACCGGGGTGGTCGCGCCCTTGTCCTGTAGCAGCTCATCGTCGGCGCTCTTGACGTAGGCTAGACCGTCGATGTCGAGTTCGAAGACCTCGGGAGCGTACTGGGCGCAGATGCCGTCCCCGGTGCACAGGTCCTGGTCGATCCAGACCTCAAGATCGCCGAGTTCCTCGTTCCGCACGGTGTGCCCCCTGCTGTTCCTTCGATACGCGATTCAACATTGTCTAAATATCGCCAACCCTGACGGGTGTTGACCGTGTCGACGATACAACCGCTCGCTTTCCGATGTTGTTGGGTGGGTATTCACCTGGCGTGAGGGAGTGCGCAAGGGTGAAGATCGGACACACGCCGACCGGGTTTGTGATCTAGGGGTTTCAACCCGCACCGGCCCAGGTAGGGTCAGGAAGCGTCCAGCTCCCCTTGGAGGAGGTGAGGACCGTGGCAGCCCACGACGACGACATCAACCGCGGCATCCGGCCGGGGCGGGGGTCTGACGACCCTGCCGGCCAGGTTGCCTATCTCGAGCAGGAAATCGCCGTCCTGCGCCGCAAGCTCGCCGACTCTCCGCGTCATACGAGGATTCTCGAAGAGCGGATCGTCGAGCTGCAGACCAATCTGGCGGGAGTCTCCGCACAGAACGAGCGGCTCGCGAACACACTCCGTGAGGCCCGCGACCAGATCGTGGCCCTCAAGGAGGAGGTCGACCGGCTCGCACAGCCGCCGGCCGGTTTCGGAGCCTTTCTGCAGGCGAACGAGGACGGTACGGCCGACATCTTTACCGGGGGCCGTAAACTCCGGGTGAATGTCAGCCCAAGCGTCGAGCTCGACGACCTCAAGCGCGGCCAGGAGGTCATGCTCAACGAGGCGCTCAATGTGGTCGAGGCCATGGAGTTCGAGCGCGCCGGGGACATCGTCACCCTCAAGGAAGTCCTTGAGGACGGCGAGCGCGCCCTGGTGATCGGGCACACCGACGAGGAGCGGGTGGTGCGGCTTGCGGAGCCGCTGCTGAGCACCACCATCCGGCCCGGTGACGCCCTGCTGCTCGAGCCCAGGTCCGGCTATGTCTACGAGGTGGTACCGAAGAGCGAGGTCGAGGAGCTCGTCCTCGAAGAGGTACCGGACATCGACTACAACAAGATCGGCGGTCTGGGAAACCAGATCGAGCTGATCCGCGACGCGGTCGAGCTCCCGTATCTCTACCCCGACCTCTTCAAGGAGCACGAACTGCGGCCGCCCAAGGGTGTGCTGCTGTACGGCCCGCCCGGCTGCGGCAAGACGCTGATCGCCAAGGCCGTGGCCAACTCCCTTGCCAAGAAGGTCGCCGAGGTGACCGGCAAGCCCGCGGGGAAGAGCTTCTTCCTCAACATCAAGGGCCCCGAGCTGCTCAACAAGTACGTCGGTGAGACGGAGCGGCACATCCGGCTGGTCTTCCAGCGGGCTCGGGAGAAGGCCAGCGAGGGCACGCCCGTCATCGTCTTCTTCGACGAGATGGACTCCCTCTTCCGCACCCGTGGCTCCGGGGTCAGCTCGGACGTGGAGAACACCATCGTCCCCCAGCTGCTCTCCGAGATCGACGGTGTGGAGGGCCTGGAGAACGTGATCGTCATCGGTGCCTCCAACCGCGAGGACATGATCGACCCGGCGATCCTGCGCCCCGGCCGCCTCGATGTGAAGATCAAGATCGAGCGTCCGGACGCCGAGGCCGCCAAGGACATCTTCTCGAAGTACCTGACGGAGTCCCTGCCCATCCACACGGACGACCTCTCCGAGCACGGCGGGTCGCCGAAGGCCGCGATCGGCGGGATGATCCAGTCGGTGGTCGAGCAGATGTACACCGAGTCCGAGGAGAACCGCTTCCTGGAGGTCACCTACGCCAATGGCGACAAGGAAGTCCTCTACTTCAAGGACTTCAACTCCGGCGCCATGATCCAGAACATCGTGGACCGTGCCAAGAAGATGGCGATCAAGGACTTCCTGGACCACAACCAGAAGGGCCTTCGCGTCTCCCATCTGCTCGCCGCCTGCGTGGACGAGTTCAAGGAGAACGAGGACCTGCCCAACACCACGAACCCGGACGACTGGGCCCGGATCTCCGGTAAGAAGGGCGAGCGGATCGTGTACATCCGCACCCTGGTCACCGGTAAGCAGGGCGCGGACACCGGACGCTCCATCGACACGGTGGCGAACACCGGTCAGTACCTGTAACACCGCGGTCCGGCTGCGGATGTCCTGGACGGGGCATCCGCAGCCGGATGCGCTTTTCGGACCGCATTCTTCGTATGAGTCCTACGAGCCCGACCGGAGCAATGACTGTAATGATCTCCGCAGCACCGCTTGGCCGTTCTAGGCTCTTCGGTACCGCAGTATCGCGGCACGAAGGATCGGGGGCCGCGGATGGACCGGGAGCGCAGCGGTACTTGAGCGCCGATCCCAGCCGGGGGCGGCGCCGGGCAAGGAGGGCCGCATGACCGTACGGCGCGTGATGGGAATCGAGACGGAGTACGGGATCTCCGTCCCGGGGCACCCGAACGCCAATGCCATGCTCACCTCATCCCAGGTCGTCAACGCCTACGCGGCGGCGATGCACCGGGCGCGCCGCGCCCGCTGGGACTTCGAGGAGGAGAACCCGCTGCGGGACGCCCGCGGATTCGACCTCGCGCGCGAGTCCGCCGACGCCAGCCAGCTCACGGACGAGGACATCGGCCTGGCCAATGTGATCCTCACCAATGGCGCGCGGCTCTATGTGGACCACGCCCACCCCGAGTACTCCGCCCCCGAGGTCACCAACCCCCGGGACGCGGTGCTCTGGGACAAGGCGGGCGAGCGCATCATGGCCGAGGCCGCGGTGCGCGCCGCCGAGCTGCCCGGTGGACAGCCCATCCACCTCTACAAGAACAACACCGACAACAAGGGCGCCTCCTACGGCACGCACGAGAACTACCTGATGAAGCGGGAGACCGCCTTCTCGGACATCGTGCGCCACCTGACGCCCTTCTTCGTCTCCCGCCAGGTCGTCGCGGGCGCGGGCCGCGTCGGCGTCGGCCAGGACGGCCATGAGCACGGCTTCCAGATCAGCCAGCGGGCGGACTACTTCGAGGTCGAGGTCGGCCTGGAGACCACGCTCAAGCGCCCGATCATCAACACCCGCGACGAGCCGCACGCCGACGCCGAGAAGTACCGCCGGCTCCACGTGATCATCGGCGACGCCAACCTCTCCGAGCTGTCGACGTACCTCAAGCTGGGCACCACCGCCCTGGTGCTGTCGATGATCGAGGACGGCTTTATCGCCGTGGACCTCGCGGTGGACCAGCCGGTGCGCACCCTGCACCAGGTCTCGCACGACCCGACGCTGCGCCGTCTCGTCACGCTGCGCAGCGGCCGTACGCTTACCGCGGTGCAGCTCCAGATGGAGTACTTCGAGCTCGCGCGCAAGTACGTCGAGGACCGCTACGGCGCGGACGCCGACGAGCAGACCCGGGACGTCCTGGCCCGCTGGGAGGACGTGCTGAACCGGCTGGAGCGCGATCCCATGAGCCTGTCCGGCGAGCTGGACTGGATCGCCAAGCGGGAGCTGCTCGAGGGCTACCGCCGCCGCGACGCCCTGGAGTGGGACGCGGCCCGGCTCCACCTGGTGGACCTGCAGTACGCCGACGTACGCCCGGACAAGGGCCTCTACAACCGGCTGGTGGCCCGCGGCAAGATGAAGCGGCTGCTGGACGACCAGGACGTCGCGCGTGCCCAGAACAAGCCCCCGGAGGACACCCGCGCCTACTTCCGCGGCCGCTGCCTGGAGCAGTACGCGGACGACGTGGCCGCGGCCTCCTGGGACTCGGTGATCTTCGACCTCCCGGGCCGTGACTCCCTGCAACGGGTTCCCACCCTGGAGCCGCTGCGCGGCACCCGCAACCACGTCAAGGAGTTGCTGGACCGCTGCCGCACGGCCGAGGACCTGGTCCGGGTGCTGTCCGGAGGCTGAAATGCCCTTGGGCCGGGAATCATCGAGGTGGCCTCCGTGCGTTGTAGCGAGTGGGAGGCCGATGTCGGACCCTGCTTGTAGGGTCTGATCTTGAGACCGATCGAATCAGCGGGCGAACCGAGCGGGGTGAGGGAAATGGCGACCAAGGACACCGGCGGCGGTCAGCAGAAGGCGTCGCGCTCGACCGAAGAGGTCGAGGAGCAGACGCAGGACGCGCAGGCCGCGGACGACCTCAAGGAACGGCAGGAGAAGCTCTCGGACGACGTCGACTCCGTGCTGGACGAGATCGACGACGTGCTCGAGGAGAACGCGGAGGACTTCGTGCGGTCTTTCGTCCAGAAGGGCGGGCAGTAAGGCGCGTCTTCTCCGTCCTGCGTCCCCGCGAAGGGGACGCAGGACGGATGACTTCCATGGCCAGGGGTATGGTCCGTGCATCATTTCAAGATCTGGTGGAAGGAAACGTGTGGAAGCCAACACTCGTAGCACAGGGCGTCTGCCGGCTGCCTTCCTGACGCCCGGCTCCTCGTCGTTCATGGACTTCCTGGGCGAGCACTCGCCCGAGCTGCTTCCGGGGAACCGTCCGCTGCCCCCGGTGCAGGGCGCCATCGAGGCCCCCCACGGCACCACCATCGTGGCGGTGACCTTCTCCGGCGGCGTGGTGCTCGCCGGTGACCGCCGCGCCACCATGGGCAATGTCATCGCGCAGCGTGACATCGAGAAGGTCTTCCCCGCCGATGAGTTCTCGGCGGTCGGGATCGCGGGGACCGCCGGTATCGCGGTGGAGATGGTCAAGCTCTTCCAGCTCGAGCTGGAGCACTTCGAGAAGGTCGAGGGCACCGTGCTCTCGCTCGAGGGCAAGGCGAACAGGCTGTCGACCATGATCCGCGGCAACCTCGGCATGGCGATGCAGGGCCTCGCCGTGGTCCCGCTCTTCGCGGGGTGGGACGTCGACCGGGAGAAGGGCCGCATCTTCTCCTACGACGTGACCGGGGGGCGTTCGGAGGAGCGCGGCTTCGCCGCCACCGGCTCGGGCTCGATGTTCGCCCGGGGCGCGCTCAAGAAGCTCTATCGCGAGGATTCGACCGAGGAGCAGGCCGCCACGGCCGTGCTCCAGGCGCTCTATGACGCCGCCGACGACGATTCGGCCACCGGAGGGCCGGATCTCGCCCGCCGCATTTATCCGATCATCACCTCCCTCACCGAGGATGGTTTCAAGAGGTTCAGCGAGGACGAGGTGTCCGAACTCGCCCGCGCCATCCATGAACGGCGCCTCGAAGAGCCGGACGGCCCCCGCGCCGCCCTGCTCTGATCAGAACGGTCCAACCGGAATGCATTCGCCAATGACAGAAGGGACGGACAGCCGGTGACGACGCCGTTCTATGTTTCTCCTCAGCAGGCTATGGCCGACCGCGCGGAATACGCCCGTAAGGGCATCGCGCGCGGCCGCAGCGTGGTCGTGCTGCAGTACGCCGACGGCATCGTCTTCGTTGCGGAGAACCCGTCCCGCGCGCTGCACAAGGTCAGCGAGATCTATGACCGGATCGCCTTCGCGGCGGTCGGTAAGTACAACGAATTCGAGAATCTGCGCATCGGCGGTGTCCGTTACGCCGATCTGCGTGGCTATACCTATGACCGCGAGGATGTCACGGCCCGCGGGCTGGCGAATGTCTACGCCCAGACCCTGGGCACGATCTTCTCCAGCGCCGCCGAGAAGCCGTACGAGGTCGAGCTGATCGTCGCCGAGGTCGGGGAGGGCCCCGAGGACGACCAGATCTACCGGCTTCCGCACGACGGCTCCATCGTGGACGAGCACGGCTCGGTCGCCGTCGGTGGCAACGCCGACCAGATCAGCAGCTACCTCGACCAGCGCCACCGGGACGGCATGACCCTCGCCGAAGCCCTCAAGCTGGCCGTCGACTCGCTCTCCCGTGACAACAACGGCGGGGAGCGCAGCCTCACCGCCGAGCAGCTGGAGGTCGCGGTCCTGGACCGCACACGCCCCCAGAAGCGCAAGTTCAAGCGCGTCCTGGGCCGCCAGCTCTCCCGGCTCCTGGAGCCCGGAGAGGGCGGGGCCGACGCGGAGGCGTCGGCCGAGTCCTCGGAGGAGTCCTCCTCGGAGTCCGAGGACTGACCCACCCGCCGCCGTTCCGTCTCAACGCCCACCGCCGCCCCGGCCCGCCGGGGCGGCGGTGGGCGTTATGGGACCGTGAAGGGGCACTCGCCCCGGCCGGTGACCCAGAGTGTTTCGGCGTCGCGTCAGCGTCAGCGTCGGCCCAGCGGGCCGGCCGCGCACAGGTCCTCGCCGGTGGGCGAGCGGCGCCGGGGACGACCCTGAACCCGGCGGACCCGGTGGACCCGGCCGACGATGTGGCCCCGGGGGCTGCCCCGAAGGGGCGGCCGCACCGGGGGCGGCCGCGGCGGTGGCCTCGCAGTGGCCGGTCTGCCGCTCCCACCGCAGCCGGGCCGCAGGTCGTCGGGGGCGGCCACGGCACCGGCCGGGAGGCCCTCTCGCGACCGGTGCGAGGCGGCGCGCGCACACCCGGTCCGGCCGGGGAGTTCCCCAGGGCGCGGCGTGGCCGGTCGGCCGGTGGCCCCGGCGCGCGGTCACGCGCGGAGTGGGCCGTGTGCCCGGATCGTCCTGGCGTCCATCACCGTCGAACAGGACGCGGCGACCGGCCCCGCGAGCAGACCCGTGCGCGGATCGCCGAGCCGGCCCGCACCGGCGCCCTTCCTCCACGGCGGCCCGGCGGTCATGCCCGAAGTGGGGCGCGCGGTCGGCCTGCCCCCCCGGCCCGTCCCCGTGGCGGTGGGCCGGGGTCAGCCCGTCCCCGCCGCTGTCCCGGGGGGCGGTGGTCCGGGGCCCGGTGAGGGATACGGGGGTGGGGCGTGGAGTCCCGGGTCCGGGTCAGGGTCGCGGGGGTGGGGCGTGGAGTCCCGGGGCCGGGTCAGGGTCGCGGGGTGGGGCCGTGGAGTCCCGAGGCCGGTCAGGGTCGCGGGGGTGGGGCCGTGGAGCCCCGGGGGACCAGGTCGACGGGGAGCACGGTGTCCTGGGGGGTCTCGCCGTCCAGGAGCGTCATCAGGGCCCGCATACCGGCCGCGCCCACCGCCTCCGCCGACAGCCGGACCGTGGTCAGCTCCGGCTCCACCGCCGTGGCCAGGGCCAGATCGTCGAAGCCGGTCACCGAGATGTCGTCGGGGATCCGCAGCCCCAGCCGCCGGGCCGCCTTGCAGGCGCCCGCGGCCACGATGTCGTCGTCGCAGACGAGCGCGGTCGGCCGGGGCCCTGGGCGGCCCAGGACGCGCTCGGCGGCCCGGCGGCCCTCCTCGACGCTCAGCCCCGCCGGCTCGGCGCTCAGCGCGGCGCCCGGGACCCCGTCCACCGCCTCCGCCAGGGCCCGGGCGCGGACCCGGAAGGTCCAGGAGTCCACCGCCGCCGCGAGATGGGCCACCCGGCGGTGGCCGAGCCCCAGCAGATGCTCCGCCACCTGCCGCGCCCCGTCCGCGATGTCCAGGTTGACCGTGGCCGCCGCGGCCGCGTCGTCCGGGTCGCTGTCGAGCATCACCAGCGGCAGTCCGCCGCCGCGCACCACGACCAGCGCGTCGGCCGCCATGGAGGAGGCGATCACCCCGTCCAGCGAGGCGCGCGCTGATTCGAACGGGTCCCGGGCCGGGCCCACTCCCTCGGGGGACGGATAGAGCACCACACCGAAGCCGTGGTCGGCGGCGACCCGCTCGGCGCCGGTGTAGACGCGGGCGAAGAACTCGGTCGTCAGCGCGGGCACCACCAGCAGCACGGTCCTGGTGCGGCCCAGACGGAGGCTGCGGGCCGCGAGGTTGGGGCGGTAGCCCAGATCCCGCGCGGCGGCGCGCACGGTCTCCACGGTGCGCTCGGAGACCCGTCCGGGCCACTTCTCCCCGAGCACCAGGGACACGGTCGCCTGGGACACGCCCGCCGCGCGCGCCACGTCCCGGCTCGTCGCCCGTCCAGCCGCCGGGCGTCCCGCTGCCGGGCGTCCCGCTGCCG
>NZ_JACVYG010000089.1:0-23603 GCF_014712245.1 Streptomyces sp. 5-10 | reverse complement strand
TCGTCGTCTCCGGACCACCCGACCAAGTCGCCCACACCGTCACCGCATGCGAACAAACAGGCCACCGCGCCCGACTCATCGACGTGGACTACGCCTCCCACAGCCCCCAAATCGACGAAATCGCCGAGGAGTTGCACGAACTCCTGGCCGGGGTCAAGCCGGTGCCGGGCCAGGTGGCGTTCTACTCGACCGTCACCGGCGCCCGCATGGACACCAGCGGACTCGACACCACGTACTGGGTCAGGAACCTCCGCGAACGAGTGCGCTTCGCCGACGCCGTACGAGCACTCCTGAACGACGGCCACCGCGTGTTCATCGAAGCCAGCACCCACCCCGTCCTCACCATCGGCATGCAGGAGACCTTCGAGGAGGCGGGGGTCGAGGCGGTCACCATCCCGACCCTGCGGCGCGACCACGGTGGACCGGCCCAGCTGGCACGGTCCGTGGCGCAGGCGTTCACCGCCGGGGTCACCGTCGACTGGACCCGCTGGTTCCGCACCGACCCCGCACCCCGCGTCATCGACCTGCCCACCTACGCCTTCCAGCGTGAGCGGTACTGGCTGGACGGAGAGGGCGGGCCGGGTGGCGATCCGGCCGATCTGGGTCTGACGGCCGCCGGGCATCCGCTGCTCGGCGCCGCCGTGGAACTCGCCGACGGCACCACCCATGTGCTCACCGGCCGGATCTCCACGCGGTCCCATCCATGGCTCGCCGAGCATGTGGTGGCGGGTGCGGTGCTGGCGCCGGGCGCAATGCTGGTGGAGTGGGCGCTGCGGGCGGCCGACGAGGTCGGCTGCGGCGGGGTGGAGGAGCTGGCGCTGCAGGTTCCGCTGGCGCTGCCGGAGTCCGGTGGGCTGCGGGTGCAGGTGGTAGTGGGTGCCGTGGCGGAGGACGGGCGGCGTGAGGTGCGGATGTACTCGCGTCCCGACCGTCCCGACCGTCCCGACCGGCCCGACCAGCCCGGCCGTCCCGACGGCCCCGACGGCGCCGGCCACGCCATGGCCCTCGATCCCGGCCCCGACGCGGGGTGGGTGTGTCATGCGGTGGGCGTGCTCGCGCCCGCGCCCGAGACGCCCGCCCCGGTGGAGGGCCTGGGCGGGGCATGGCCCCCGCCGGGCGCCGAACCGCTGGACGTGGGCGCCTTCTACGAGCAGGTGATGGCGGCGGGGTACGGCTACGGCCCCGCGTATCAGGGCCTGACGGCCGCATGGCGCCACGGCGGGGATGTCCTCGCCGAGGTGGCCCTGCCCGATGCCGCGGGACGCCGGGACGGATTCGGCATCCATCCGGTGCTGCTGGACGCGGCGCTGCATCCGTCGCTGCTGATGGACCGGCCCGAGGGACAGGAGGACGACGGCCAGGTGTGGTTGCCGTTCGCCTGGAACGGCGTGTCCCTGTGGGCCACCGAGGCGGCCACCGTACGGGTCCGGCTGTCGCGTGACGAGGAGCGGCAGTCGCTGCGGCTGACGGTGGCGGACACGGTGGGCGCTCCGGTGCTGACGGTCGACTCGCTCGTGACCCGTCCGGCCGCGACGGACCAGTTGCGCACGGCCGCGGCCAATCGCGCCGTGGACGGCCTGTTCACCCTGGACTGGACGCCGCTGCCCGCTCCGGCCACCGCACCGTCCCCCACCTCGGTGGTCGGCGACGGCGGCTGGGTGGTGCTGGGCGAGGACCGGCTGGGGCTGGCGGAGCCGTTCCGGGCGGGCACGGGCGATGCCGTGGCGTGCCATCCGGATCTGGAAGCGCTGATGGCGGCCGTCGACGCGGGTGAGCCCGCCCCCGCCGTCGTCCTGGCCCATCCGCACGCCGCCGAGGGCGGCCACGGGGACGGGCTGGGGCCGACCGAGGAGTTGCTGGGGCTGGTGCAGTCCTGGCTGCGGCGCCCGGCGCTGGCCGACACGCGGCTGGTGGTCGTCACACGGGGTGCGGTGGCGGCGGGCCGGCTCGGCAAAATCACCGATGACGCCGACGACGTCCACGCCATCACACTGGATCCGTCCGGTGCCGGGGCATGGGGGCTGGTCCGCAGCGCCCAGTCGGAGAATCCGGGCCGGTTTGTGCTGCTCGACCTCGATGAGGGCCGGAAGGGCCTCGTGGAGGCCGTAGTACGCGCGATCGAGGCGCACGAACCCCAGGTGGCGGTGCGGGACGGGCGGGTGCTGGTACCCCGGATGGTCCGCGCGGCGGCCGCGCCCGGCCCGGCTATCGAGGGCCAGGACGAGGAGGGGACAGCCGGACTCGACGCCGATGGCACCGTGCTGATCACGGGTGGCACCGGCACCCTGGGCGCTCTGGTCGCCGAACACCTGGTGCGCACCTGGGGGGTCAGGCATCTGCTGCTGGTGAGCCGGAGCGGCCCGGAGGCCGCCGGGGCCGATGAACTCACCGGCCGCCTCAGCGAGTTGGGCGCTCGGGTACGGATCGCCGCGGCCGATGTCACCGACCCGGACGCGGTGGCCGGTCTGGTGGCCGGGGTCGATCCCGCGCATCCGCTGACCGGTGTGGTCCACGCGGCCGGGGTGCTGGACGACGCCGTCCTCACCACCCAGACCCCGGAGCGGCTGGCGCGGGTGTGGCGTCCGAAGGCCACGGCCGCGGCCCATCTGCACGCCGCGACCGCGGAGCTGCCGCTGTCCCTGTTCGTGCTGTTCTCCTCCACGGCGGGCACACTGGGCGCCTCCGGGCAGTCCAACTACGCCGCGGCGAACGCCTATTGCGACGCCCTGGCCGCCCGGCGCCGCGCCCTCGGCCTGCCGGGGCTTTCGGTGGCGTGGGGGCTGTGGGCCGACGCCAGCGGGATGACCGGGCATCTGGGGGAGACGGACCGGGCCCGGATGAGCCGGTCGGGCATCGGGGCGATGTCCAGCGAGCGGGCGCTGGGGCTGCTGGACGCCGCCGTGCGCCACGGCCACCACCATCTGATCGCCATCGACCTGGACGTACGGGCCCTGGCGGGCCAGCCGGCGCTCACCCTGCCCGCTCCCCTGCGGGCGCTCACCGGTGGCGGTACGGCCCGGCGCACCGCGGCCACGGCCCGGCCGCACACCGACTGGGCCGGTCATCTGGCCGCGCTGCCGGTGGAGGAGCAGCGCCGTACGCTGCTCAACCTGGTCCTCACCCATGCCGCGGCGGCGCTGGGCCACTCCGACCCGGGGCGGATCCAGACCGAGCGCGGCTTCCTGGAGCTCGGTTTCGACTCGCTCACCGCGATCGAGTTACGGAACCGGCTGACGGCCGTGACCGGGCTGCGGCTGGCCACCACCCTCATTTTCGACCACCCGAATCCGGCCGCGCTCGCCGTCCATCTGCACGCGGAATTGGCGCCCGAGGATGTGGATCCGCTTCCCCCGATGCTGGGCGAAATCGACAGGCTGGAAAGCGCGCTGCTTTCCGTGGCCCAGGACGAGACGGCGCATGAGGCGCTGCTCAAGCGCCTTCAGTCCACGCTGTCGAAACTGGGCGCCCTGCACGGCGGCGGGACCGAGGAAGGCCGAGCGGCCGGCCGTATTCACGACGCCACGGCCGACGAGATCTTCCAGTTCATCGACCAGGACCTGGGCCGAAGCGAAAGCGACGGAGAGCATGCACATGGGGGCACACGGTGATTGATGAGCGAAGCCGGAAGAAGCTCATTCTCGAGCACAGCCGCCGGATGAACGCCGCGGATATCGACGGGCTGCTCGAACTCTACGCGGACGAGGTCTCGTTCGAGGATCCGGTCGGATCGGGGCGCAGGACCGGGCGGGACGCCCTTCGTGCGCATTTCGAGGAACTCGCCGCCGCGGGTATCACCGAGATTCCCGGTGAGCCGGTCGCGGGGCAGGACGGGGTGCATGTCCTGGTGCCGGTGACGGCCACCATGGACTATCTGCCCAAAGGGCCCGGCTTCGCCGAGCGCGGCTGGCTGACGGCCCCGGACGCACCGGAGAACTCCCGCATCACCTGGGACTACGTCCTGATGATGCGCGCGGGGGCCGGTGGCCTCATTCAGGAACTGCAGATGTTCTGGGGGAGGTCGGACATTGCCATCGCCGGCTGATCCCCCACGACCCCCGCACCGCACAGGAGGCGTTCATGGCCGATGAGGCGACCCTCAAGAGGATGGCGCTGGAATACGCGCGGCGCATGAACGAGGGTGATGTCGAGGCCGTATTGGAGCTCTTCTCGGACGACATCGTCTTCGAGGACCCGGTCGGCGCGCCCCCGCTCATCGGAAAGGACGCGCTTCGCGAACACATCGCCTGGTCCATCGAATGCCAGGTGCACGAGACCCCGGGCCGTCCGGTCACCTCGATGGACGGCCGCAGGGTGGCGGTGCCGACCACGGTCACGGTGTACGCGCCGGCCAAACTCACCTTCAGCATCATCGGCGTGATCGAACTCGGTGATGACGGTCTGGTCCATCACGCCCAGGCGTTCTGGGGCATCACGGATACGAAAGTGGGCGACGGCCCCGAACTCACCGGTGTCGCCCATTTCATGGCGGTCACCCAGAACCTCGCCAAAATGGTCCAGGCCAAGGGCAGCCCCAGTCCGATGTAAGGCCGTAAGCGGTGAAGGGACGAGAGCGAAAACCATGACCGAACCCACACACGGAATCGTTCTGGGCGGAGGCTGGGCGGGAATGCTGGCTGCCCATGTGCTGGCCCGCCATGTGGACCGCGTCACCGTCGTGGAGCGCGATGTGCTGCCGGACGGCCCCCGGCACCGCAAGGGATCGCCGCAGGGACGCCATGTCCATGTGCTGTGGTCCAGCGGTGCGCGCATCGTGGACACGCTGCTGCCGGGCATGATCGACCAACTGCTCGACGCGGGCGCCCGCCGGATCGGATTCCATCAGGATCTGGTGACCTTGACGTCCCACGGCTGGCAGCACCGCTTTCCGCCGCGGCAGTACGCCCTGATGTGCACCCGCCCGTTCCTGGACTGGAAGGTCCGCGATCGCGTGCTCGCCACCGGGCGGATCGCCGTGCGCCAGCGCACCGAGATCCTCGATCTGGTCGGCGACGCCAAACGGGTCACCGGGGTCCGGGGGCGCGACATGGACACCGGGGCGGGCGAAACCCTGGAGGCCGATCTGGTGGTCGACGCCTCCGGGCGCGGTTCCCGGCTCCGGCACTGGCTGTCGGCACTGGATGTGCCGCCGCTGGAGGAGGACGTCGTCGACGCGGGCATCGCGTACGCCACCCGTGTGTACCAGGGCCCGCCGGGCGCCGCCGCCGGATTCCCCGCCGTCAACGTGGCCGCCGACCACCGGCTGCGCGAACCGGGCCGGTTCGGCGTGGTGTATCCACAGGAGGACGGCACCTGGATGGTGACCCTGTCGTGCACCCGGGGCGCCGGACTGCCCACCCACGACGACGAGTTCCTGCCCTACGCGCGGACGCTGCGCCATCCGCTGGTCGCCGATCTCATCGCGCTCGCGAAGCCACTGACCTCGGTGGCCGTCTCACGGGTCGGCGCCAACCGGCGGCTGTATCCGGAGCGGCTGGACATCTGGCCGGAGGGGCTGCTGGTGCTCGGGGACGCGCTGGCCGCGTTCAACCCGATCTACGGCCACGGCATGAGCTCCGCGGCCCGCGCGGCCGCCGCGCTGGACACCGAGCTCCAGCGGTCCGGGATCGCCGGGGGAACGACGCACCGGACCCAGCGTGCGATCAGCGCCACCGTGGACGACCCCTGGATCATGGCCGCGTCCAAGGACGTGGAGTACGTCAACTGCCGGATGAACACGACGGATCCACGGCTGACGGGCGGCGCCGTGGCGCGGCAGCGCTTCTCCGACCTGATCGCCGACCGGTCGATCCGCTCCTCGGCGGTGTGTGATGTGGTGACCGACGTCATCAGCCTGACCGCCCCGCAGTCCGAGCTGGCGTCCAGCCGCTTCCTTTCGCTGATGCAGAAGGACCGGGTCCTCCCGGAGCTCACCGAGCCGCCGCTGACCGCCGATGAGCTGGCGCTGGTGGATCTGAGCCCGCGCAGCACAGTGGGTGCGGGCGGCTCATGAGCAACGAGGAAAAGCTCGTCGACTATCTGAAGTGGACCACGTCCGAGCTCCACGAGACCCGGCAGCGGCTGCGGGAGGTCCAGGAGGACCTGGAGGAGCCGATCGCCATCGTGGGCATGGCCTGCCGCTTCCCCGGCGGGGTGCGCACCCCGGCCCAGCTGTGGGACCTGGTGGCCGACGGGCGGGACGCCGTCTCCAGCTTCCCCACCGACCGGGGCTGGGACCTGGAGAACCTCTACCACCCCGATCCGGAAAACCACGGCACCTCGTACGTCCGGGCCGGCGGCTTCATCTATGACGCGGCCGACTTCGACGCGGAGTTCTTCGACATCGGCGCCCGGGAGGCGGCGGCCATCGAACCGCAGCAGCGGATGCTGCTGGAGCTGGCGTGGGAGGCGACGGAAAGCGCGGGCATCGATCCGCACACCCTGCGGGGCAGCCGGACCGGTGTCTACACGGGGGTGATGTACCACGACTACGCCTCGCGTCTGGACGCGATCCCCGAGGGTTTGCTGGGGCATGTGGGCAACGGCAACGCGGGCAGTGTGTCCTCGGGCCGGGTGGCGTTCACCCTCGGTCTGCAGGGCGCGGCGGTCAGCCTGGACACCGCGTGTTCGTCGTCGCTGGTGGCGATGCACCTGGCGGCCGGGGCACTGCGGCGGCGCGAGTGCACGCTGGCGCTGGCCGGTGGCGCCGCCATCATGTACACCGCGAGCGTGTTCCAAGTGGCCTCCAGCCAGCGCCAGTTGTCGCCCGATGTCCGGTGCCGGTCGTTCGCGGACGCCGCCGACGGCATGGTGTACGGGGAGGGCGCCGGCCTGCTGCTGCTGGAGCGGCTGTCGGACGCACGGCGCAACGGCCATCCGGTGCTGGCCGTGATCCGCGGCTCGGCCATCAACCAGGACGGTGCCAGTACGGGCATGGCCGCGCCCAACGGCCCCGCCCAGCAGCAGCTGATCCGCGACGCCCTGGCGAACGCCCGGCTGTCCACGGGGGACGTGGACGCGGTGGAGGCGCATGGCACGGGTACCGCGTTCGGCGACTCCATCGAGCTCCAGGCGCTGCTCGCCACGTACGGGCAGGACCGTCCGGACGACCGGCCGCTGCTCCTGGGATCCATCAAGTCCAACATCGGTCATACGCAAGCCGCCGCCGGAATGGCCGGTGTGATCAAGATGGTGATGGCGATGCGCCGGGGCGTGCTGCCGCGTTCACTCCACATCGACCGGCCGACCCGGCTGGTGCACTGGCGCAAGGGCGCGGTGCGGCTGCTGACCGAGCGGACGGACTGGCCGCGGGTGGACCGGCCACGGCGGGCCGGTGTGTCCTCGTTCAGCGCCAGCGGCACCAACGCCCATGTGATTCTGGAGGAGTTCACCGAATCGGCGGAGGGCGCCGCCGACGGTGGCGAGCGCGATCCGGGGGTGGTGCCGTGGGTGCTGTCCGCGCGGGGTGCGGCGGCGCTGCGCGGCCAGGCCCGAGCGCTGGCCGCGCATACGGCGGCCGGCCCGGTGCTGTCCCCCACAGACGTCGGCTGGTCGCTGGTGACCACACGGTCGGTCTTCGACCACCGTGCGGTCGTGGTGGGCCGGGGGCCGGACGAGTTGAGGGCCGGGCTGGCCGCGCTGGCGGCCGGTGAGCCGCACCCCTCGGTGGTGGGGCCCGATGTGGCCCGCACCGGCGCGGCGGCCTCGGCGGGCGGGACCGTGTTCGCCTTCGGTGGCGAGGGCGGTCATCCGCCGGGGACGGGCGCCGGGCTGTACGGCCGGTTCCCCGTCTTCGCCACGGCCTTCGACGAGGTCGGTGAGGTGCTCGGGGTGAAGGGGGAGCGCGACGCGTCCTCCCGGGCGGGACTGTTCGCCCTCTACATCGCGCTGGCCCGGCTGCTGGCCTCGGTGGGGGTGCGGCCCGGGGCGGTGGTGGGCTGTGGGGTCGGTGAGATCGCCGCGGCGCACATCACCGGTGCTCTGGACCTCGCTCACGCCTGCCGGCTGGTGGCCGCCGACGCCGATCCGGGCACCGGCGCCGATCCGAACGCGGTGGCGTACGAGCGGCCGCCCATGCCCTCGCTCGACGACGCCGGTGCGGTGTGGGAGCTGGGGCCCGGGGCGATGCTGCCCTCCGCCCCGGCGGCGCTGGTGCTGTCGCCCTTCCGTGGCGAGGGGTCCGAGGTGCGGGGGCTGATGCGCGGCCTGGCCCGTATGCACACCATGGGCGCCACCGTGGACTGGGCCGCCCTGTTCGACGGCGATCCGGCCCCCCGCACCGTCGCCCTGCCCACCTACGCCTTTCAGCGACAGCGCTTCTGGCTGGAGAACGAGGCTCCGGCGGATGCCGTGCCCACGGTGGAGACCTGGGCGGAGGCCGAGTTCTGGGATGCCGTGGAGCGAACGGACGCGGCGGCCCTGACCCGGGCGCTCGAGATCCCCGCCGGCCGGCGGAAGGCGCTCGCGGAGATCCTGCCCGCCCTGGCCACCTGGCGGCGGCAGCGGGAGTGGCGCTACCGCATCGCCTGGAAACCCCTCCCCGACCCGCCGACCCCACGGCTGACCGGCACCTGGCTGGTCGTGGCCTCCGGCGACGGCGGAGACGACGCCACGGTGGCCGCCGTGACCACCGCGCTGCGCCACCATGGCGCGGACACCGTGGCGTTCACCCCGGACGCCACGTCGTCGGACGCCACACCGCCGGACGACGAGACGCGGGCCCGGCGCATGGCCGAGGCCGTCGCCGGACGGCCGGTCGTGGGGGTGCTCTCCCTGCTGGCGCTGGGAGACGCCCGGCCACCGGCCGACGACGGGCGGGGCCCGGGGCTCGCCCCGACCGTGGAGTTGTTCGAGACGCTGCGGCGGGCCGGGGTCGAGGCCCCGGTGTGGCCGGCCACCCGCGGTGGTGTCAGCGTCGACGTGGGCGATCCGATGTCCCGTCCCGAGCAGGCCGGGTTCTGGGGCCTGGGCGGTGCGCTGGCGATGGAGCGTCCGCGCTGGTGGGGCGGGCTGGTCGAGCTGCCGGAGAGGTTCGACGACCGCGCGGGGCGGCGGCTCGCGGGGGTGCTGGCCGGGGCGTACGGCGAAGCGGAGGTGGCCGTACGAGCCGACAGCTGCTTCGCCCGGCGTCTGGTGCGCGATGTCCCCACGGGCCTCACCACCCCCGCCCGACGGCTCCGGGGGACGGTCCTCATCACGGGCGCCGCCACCGCCCTGGGCTCGCACACCGCCCGCTGGGCGGCCGAGGACGGCGCCGAACACCTGCTGCTCATCGACACCGCGCCACCGGCCGCCGACGTGGTGGCCGAACTCGGCGCCTCGGGCGTACGGGTGTCCGTGGCCACCGTCGATGTGGCGGACCCGAACGCGCTCGCCGCGGCCGTCGCCGGCATTCCCGCGGAGTTCCCGCTGACCGCCGTCCTGCATCTCACGGCGCCCCTGGCCGCCGAGGCGGGGCAGCTGGAGGTGGCGCGGATCGAGCGCGAGTGGGCGGCCACGGTGGCGGGCGCGCGGAACCTCTGCGCCCTCGGCAGCGACCATGAGCTGTCGGCCTTGGTGCTCGGGTGCTCGGTCGTGGGCGTCCTGCCCAGTCCGGGACTGGGCAACCAGGCGCCGGCGCACGCCTACTTGAGCGCGCTCGCCCAGGAGTGCCGGGCCCGGGGCGTTCCGGCGACCTCGGTGTGCTGGGGCTCGATCGACGACCCCGACACGGCCGTCGGCGCCGCCAAGCAGCTGCGCACCAACGGGCTGCCCGCACTCCCCCAGCGCTCGGCCGCCGCCCTGCTGCGGCAGGCGGTGATGGCGGACACGGCGTCCGTGGTCATCGCGGACATCGACTGGGCCTGGATGACCGCGCACGCCTCCGAGCTGGGAACACATCGGCTCTTCGATGACGTCTCCGGCCCTTCGACCACGCCGCATACCCACCGCGGTCGGTGACCGACGCCGACCGGCCCCAACCAGGCGGGAGTACCCATGAACGCACACACCAAGCTCAACAACCACACCCCCGGCGACGCCACCGAGGCTCAAGGAGACGGATCCGCGATGCAGACGGAGAAGAGCGAGACCGCACTCGACGGGGCGGCGCTGCACCAGGCGCTCGCCATCGCCACGGCCCAGGAGCGCGAGGACATCATGCGGGAGACCGTACGGACCCAGCTGGCCGACATCCTGGCACCCACCGCGGTGGACGACGACAGCAACTTCCTGGAGAACGGGCTCACTTCGCTGACCGCTCTCGAACTCACCCGCAATCTGATGACGCTCACCGATGTGGAGATCCCGCTCGTCGCCATCCTGGAGTACCCCACCCCCGCCCAGCTCGGCCACTACCTGGCCGAGGCGTACGCCGCGGTGAACTCCGGTGACGGCGCCACGGCCTAGTCCGGCCGCGGGGCACAACGCCGCGCGGGAGGGGGATCAGCCCCTCCCGCGCGGCGTTTTCGATGATGCGGGCCAGGTGCGTCAGAAGGCGCACTCCACATGCTTGATGGCCTCGACGAAGCTGGCCACCAGCCGCCGGGGCTCGCCCACCGTGCGGATCTCCGGCAGCCGGCCGAACAGCTCGCGGAAGAGCACCGTGACCTCCATCCGGGCGAGATGGGCACCCAGGCAGAAGTGCGGTCCGACCGACCCGAAGGTCATATGGGGATTGGGGTCCCGGGTGATGTCGAACGCGTAGGGGTCGGTGAACACGTCCTCGTCCCGGTTGGCCGACCAGTAGAAGAGCAGCAGCTTGTCGCCCTCCGTGAAGCGGTGGCCGTTCACCTCGCAGTCGCGCCGGACGGTGCGCCGCATCCAGTTGATGGGGGTCGCCACCCGCAGGATCTCCTCGACCGCGCCCGGCGCGTGGGCCTCGAAGTCGGAGAGCAGCAGCTTCCGCTGCTCCGGGTGGTCGCTGAGCAGCACCAGACCGCGCGAGATGGCGTTGCGGGTCGTCTCCATTCCGGCGACGACGAGCAGGATGAAGAAGGACGAGAGCTCTTCGGGGCTGAGCCGCTCGCCGTCGATCTGCGCCTGCACCAGCCGGGTGATCAGATCGCCTGTGGGGTTGCGGGTGCGGTCGGCGGCGAGCCGTGCGATGTAGTCGGCGAGTTCATGGGAGGTCTTCAGCAGGGCGGCGGTGGCCTGATCGGCCCGGGGAACATATTCGGGGTCGAAGGTGCCGACGATGATATTGGACCGGTCGTAAATGAACTCGTAGTCGTCTTCGGGAATCCCCATCATGCCGCTGAGGACCGCGATCGGCATGATCGCCGCGACCTTCCGGACGAAGTCGCCGGGGCCTTCCGCGATGAGGTCGTCGACAATCTTCCGGGCCGCCTTGTGGGAGGCCGCCTCGAACTCGGCGGCCATTCCCCGGCCGAACGCGCGGGAGACCAGCCGGCGCATCCGGGCGTGCTGGGGATTGTCCATGTTGATCATCGATCCGAAGAAGTTGTTGAACTCCTCCGGCAGGTCGATGATGCTGATCGCGGTGGGCACGGAGCCGAAGTCCTGCGGGCGCCGGCTCACCTCGGCGATATCGGCGTGCCGGACCATCGCGTAATAGCCGGACCCCTGCCCGAACCCGGGCATGACCGGCTCGCGGAAGAGCACGGGCTCCGGCCGTCCGCGCAGCGCCGCGAAGGCGGCGTCGCGGTCGCCGTAGGGCTGTGCCCAGAAGGACAAGTCGGTGAGGTCGATGTCGTCGATGTGGGCGAACCTGGATTCCGGGGGATACACGGCGCCTCACTTCAGCTCGGAGTCTACGGTCGGCAGGGGAGGTGGATCGGCATGAGAGTATGAATCACCCGGCCATCCAGCATCTCGCCCACCGCTAAAGCGCCGCTAATCCGCGCATACATCACATCCCCAGCGGTCGAATCGGATTGGGTGCCCCGGCTAGAATTCCGCCATGGATATTTCCGTGCCCGTAACCGACGATGTGAAATTGCATTTCCGGCACCGGCCGGGAACGGCGTCGCTTCCCTTTCTCCTGGTCCACGGCATGGCGTCGAGCGCCCGGCTGTGGGACGAGGTCGCCGACCACCTGGCCGCCGCGGGCCACGCGGTGTACGCGGTGGATCTGCGCGGCCACGGGGACTCCGACACCCCGGAGACCGGGTACGACATCCCGACCGCGGTCGCGGATCTGGTGGCGGCGTCCGCCGCCCTCGGGCTGGACCGGGTGGTGGTGGCCGGTCACTCCTGGGGCGGCAATATCTCGGTGCGGCTGACCGCCGAGCACCCCGAGCTGGTCGCCGCGCTGGCGCTGGTGGACGGCGGCTGGCTGGAGCCGGCCAAGGCGTTCCCCTCCTGGGACGCGTTCGTCGGCGCGCTGCGCCCGGCGTCCTTGGAGGGCGCCACCGTGCAGAGCGTGAGCGACTACTTCCGCGCCATCCACCCGGACTGGTCCCCGGCGGCGATCGAGGCGGCTGTGGACACGATGCGGGTGAACGCGGACGGGTCGCTGTCCCGGCGCATGTCCACCGAGCAGCACATGTCGATCCTGCACAGCATCTGGAACGAGCCGCCGAGGCCGTGGTACGCGGCCATCGACGTGCCTACCCTGCTGATGCCCGCCATCCCCAAGGGCGCCGACGCGAAGTGGGCGGACCGCATCCGCTCCCGCATCAGGGAGACCACGGCCGATCTGCGCCACGCGACGATGCGCGAATATCTGGACTCCGAACACGATCTGCACGCCCAGCACCCCCGACGGGTGGCCGAGGACCTGCTCGACCTGGCCCGCGGCCTCCAGACGGTCGGCGACGCCCGCTGACCGGCACGGCACCGCCTTCTCGATCGCCGAGTTCAGCGCCCCGACCGTGGCCTCGAAGATCTGCTCGTCGTCACCTCGGCGAGTTCGGCGCTCGGGCGGGTGATGTTCGGGAGCACAGCGGTTGACGCACCGGCGGTCGCGGGCCCGGGCCCGCGACCGCCGGTCAGACCCCGAGCTCGCGGTCGATGAGGGCGAACACCTCATCGGCGGTGGCCGCCGCCAGGTCCTGCTCGCCCGCGGGCTCATCGGCCTCCTGCGCGGTGGCGGCGTACTTCCACACCAGGGCCTGCAACCGGTTCACCAAGGCAGCGCGGCGCGGGTCGCCGGTCGGCAGCCCGGCCAGTGCGGCCTCGAGCTCGTCCAGGTGCCCGGACACCGGATGTGCCGCGTCGGCCTCCCCCGGGTCCACCTCGGCCAGCAGATGGCCCGCCAGCGTGCGAGGCGTCGGATAGTCGAAGACCACCGTGGTCGGCAGGCTCAGCCCCGTGGCGGCGCGCAGCCGGTTCCTGAGCTCCACGGCCGCGATGGAGTCGAACCCCAGCTCCTTGAACGGGCGGTCCGGCTCGACCGCCTCCGGCGCCGGATAGTGCAGTACGGCGGCCACATGGGCGCGTACCAGCGCCAGCAGCCGCTCGACCCGCTCCTCCTCGGGCAGGGCACCCAGCTCCCGCCGCAGCGCCGACGCCTCGTCGGCGCCGGTGTCCTCCGCGGGGCCCCGTGCGGCCTCGATGGCCTGGCGGGCGGCCGGGACACCGTCGAAGAGCCTGCTGGGACGGGCGAGGGTGAACAGCGGCGCGAAGCGCTCCCATGCCACATCGGCGATGGTGACGCCCGGATCGTCATGGTCGAGCACCTGGCGCAGTGCGGTCAGCGCCGGCCGGGGGTCCAGCGGGGACAGGCCCTGCCGCCGGGAGCGTTCGGTGTGCGAGGCCGTCGTCGCGTCCGGCGTGCCGCCGCCGTACGGCAGGTCCCACAGCCCCCACGCGATCGAGACGGTGGCCCGTCCGCCGGCCCGGTCGCGCCGCGCCAGCGCGTCGAGGCAGGCGGTGGCGGCCGCGTAGGAGCCGTGGTCCTTGCTGCCCCAGGACGCGGCGACGGTGGAGAAGTAGACCACGGTGTCCTCGGGGCCCATACCGCAGAGTTCGTCCAGGTGGCGCCCGGTGTCGTCCAGGTGGGCGCGGATCTCCTCGGCCAGCCGCCGCGGGGTGAGCTCCATCAGCGGGGCCAGTTCGCCGGAGGCCGAGGTGTGGACGATGGTCCCGATCCGTCCGCTCTCCTCCGCCACGCGCTCGACGAGGCGCACGGTGGCTTCCCGGTCGGCGGGCACGTGGTCGGCCACGGTGAGTCCGGTGCCGAGCGCGTCCAGTTCGGCCTTCAGCCGCACGGCGCCGGGGGCGTCGGCGCCTCCGGGGGCCAGCATCACGATGTGTTCCGCCCCGTCTGCGGCCAGGTGGCGGGCGACATGGGCGGCGGGTCCGTCGGCGGGTCCGGTGATGAGCACGGTGCCCTTGGGCTTCCAGGTGCGCCGCGGGGCACGGCCGCCGATCGGGTCGGGGATCAGCCGGCGTCCGTACGCACCGGTCGGGCGCAGCGCCACCTCGTCCTCGCCGCAGGCCCCGGTGAGCAGGGCGCGCAGCCGCTCCGCGTCGAGGGTGTCGGGGCTCGCGGGCAGATCCACCAACCCGCCCCACCGGTCGGGGTGTTCGAGGGCGGCCACCCTGCCGAGCCCCCACAGCTGGGCCTGGTGGGGAGCGTCCAGGGGGTCGGAGTCGTCGATGGAGACCGCGCCACGGGTGGCGCACCACAGGGGCGCGGTGACGGCGGCGTCCACCAGCGCCTGGAGCAGGGTGAGCGTGCCGGTCAGCCCGGGCGCCACGCCGGGGAGCGCCGGCGCGGCGTCGTTCAGGGCCAGCAGCGACAGGACGCCCGTCGGTGGCATCTCCTCGGCGCACCGGGAGCGCAGGAGCTCGGCGAGCCCCTCGCGGTCGGTGTCCTCGGCCACCTCCAGCCGCCGCGCCTGGCCGCCGTTTGCGCCCAGCGCCCGTACGCAGGCGTCCGTCCAGGCGTCGGAGGCGCCCTTCGGGTGGACCACGAGCCAGGAGCCCACGGCCGCGGGAGCGGCATCGGTGACGGGCCGCCACTCGGCGCGGTAACGCCAGGAGTCCACGGTGGAGCGCTCACGCCGGGCGCGCCGCCATGTCGAGAGCGCGGGGAGCACGGTGCCCAGTGAGGTCCGGTGGCCGGTGTCGTCCGGGAGGCTCAGCGTCTCGGAGAGCGCGCTCAGGTCCTCGCCCTCCACGGCGGCCCAGAACCGGGACTCCTCCTCGTCCGCCGCGGGCCGGTGGTCGAAGGACACCGAGTCGGCCAGCCAGTAGCGCTCCCGCTGGAAGGCGTAGGTGGGCAGTTCGACGGTGCGCGGGGCGGCGGGGCCGGTGGGGTGGAGGGTGGTCCAGTCGACCGCGACGCCCGCTGTGAAGGCCAGCGCGAGGGACTCGATCAGCCGTGCCGGGCCGCCGTGATCTCGCCGGAGCGTGGGCACGGAGACGGCATCGACCCCGGCTTCCTCGAAGCTCTCCTGCATGCCCACCGTCAGTACGGGGTGGGTGCTGCTCTCGATGAACACGCGGTGGCCATCGGCCAGCAGCGCCCGGACGGTGTCGGCGAACCGCACCGGTTCACGGAGGTTGGTCACCCAGTAGCCGGTGTCCAGCCCGGTGGTGTCGATCCGGCCGGCGGTGACCGTGGAGTAGAACGCCACGCTGGACGCGACCGGCCGGACACCGGCCAGGGCCTCCGTCAGCTCGTCGGCGATCTCGTCCACCTGGGGGCCGTGCGAGGCGTAGTCCACCTCGATCGGCCGCGCCCGGTCGCCCGTCTCCTGACACGCCACCACGGCGTGCGCCACCTGCTCGGGCGGCCCGGAAATCACCGTGGACGAGGGGCCGTTGACGGCCGCCACGCCCACGGCCGCCGTCCGGTCGCCCAGCCCGGCCAGCAGCTTCCCGGCCCGTTCGCGGCTCACTCCCAGGGAGGCCATCGCCCCGCCACCGGCCAGCCGCCGCAACGCCTTGCTGCGCAGCGCCACGACCTTGGCGCCGTCCTCCAGCGACAGGGCACCGGCCACCACCGCCGCCGCGATCTCGCCCTGGCTGTGCCCGATCACCGCCGCTGGACGTACGCCATGGCCCGCCCACACCGCGGCGAGCGACACCATCACGGCCCACAGGACGGGCTGCACCACATCGACACGGCCCAGGTCGGCCGCCCCGTCGGCGCCGCGCAACACATCGGTGAGGGACCAGTCGACGTACGGCGCCAGGGCACGCTCACACTCCGCCACCCGGGCGGCGAACACCGGTGAGGCGTCGAGCAGTTCGGCGCCCATGCCCGCCCATTGCGAGCCCTGGCCGGGGAACACCAGCACCGGGCCCAGGTCCCCGGCCACGGCGGCGCCACCGGTGTGGACCAGGCCCGGGTGCGTCCCGCCGGTGGCCAGCGCCTCCACGGCCGCCATCAGCTCCTCGCGCGTCGCGCCCACGGCCACGGCCCGGTGGTCGAACGCCGACCGGGTGGTGACCAGCGACCAGCTCACCTCGGCGGTGGACGGCCCCGGATCGGCGGCCATCCGCCGGGCGAGCGCCGCCGCCTGGCCCCGCAGGGCCTGGGCGCTACGGGCGGACAGCACCCAGGGCACCACGGCCGTCGCCACAGCCGATGCCGCAGCCGCCGTTGCCACCGCCGTCGCCGCTGCCTCGGGCTCGCGGTCGGCGGACTCCTGGGGCTCGGGCTCCTCCGGCCCGGCAGGGCCACTCGGCNGGGCTCCTCCGGCCCGGCAGGGCCACTCGGCTCGGGGGCCTGCTCCAGGATCAGATGGGCGTTGGTGCCGCTGATCCCGAACGAGGACACCCCGGCCCTGCGGGGGCGCTCACCCCTCGGCCACGCCACCGGTTCCGTCAGCAGCCGTACCCCGCCACCTTCCCACTCCACGTGCGGGGTCGGCTCATCGATGTGCAGGGTGACCGGCAGCGTCTCGTGGCGGAGCGCCATCACCATCTTGATCACACCGGCCACACCGGCGGCCGCCTGGGCATGGCCGATGTTGGACTTGAGCGACCCCAGCCACAGGGGCCGTTCACCGGGCTCACCGGGCCGGTCCCGTCCGTAGGTGGCCAGCAGCGCGTGTGCCTCGATCGGGTCGCCGAGGGAGGTCCCCGTGCCATGGGCCTCCACGGCGTCGACCTGGTCGGCGGCGAGCCGTGCGTTGGCCAGCGCCTGGCGGATCACCCGTTCCTGCGACACGTCGTTGGGCGCGGTCAGTCCGTTGCTGGCACCGTCCTGGTTGATGGCCGAGCCCCGGATCAGTGCCAGCACGCGATGTCCGTTGCGCCGCGCGTCCGACAGCCGCTCCAGCAGCACCAGGCCGACGCCCTCGGAGAAGCCCGTGCCGTCCGCGCCGGCCGCGAAGGACTTGCAGCGGCCGTCCGGGGCCAGCCCGCGCTGCCGCGAGAACTCGGCGAAGGCGGTCGGTGTGGTGAGCGCGGTGACCCCGCCCGCGAGCGCCAGATCGCATTCGCCCTGCCGCAGCGCCTGGCTCGCCAGGTGCATCGCCACCAGCGACGACGAACACGCCGTGTCCACCGTCACCGCCGGGCCCTCCAGACCGAAGGTGTACGCCACCCGGCCGGAGACCACACTGGTGAGGCTGCCGGTCGTGGCGTAGCCCTCGAAGCCCTCCGGCACCCGCGGCATCCGGGACAGATAGTCCTGGCTGGACACGCCCGCGTAGACACCGGTCCGGCTGCCCTTCATCGTCACGGGGTCGACGCCCGCGCGCTCGAACAGCTCCCAGGCCACCTCGAGCAGCAGCCGCTGCTGCGGATCCATCGCCAGGGCCTCGCGCGGGCTGATCCCGAAGAACTCCGCGTCGAAGCGGTCGGCGCCGTCCAGGAATCCGCCGTGCCGGACATAGCTGGTGCCCGGGTGGTCGGGGTCCGGATGGTAGAGGCCCTCCAGATCCCAGCCGCGGTCGGTGGGAAACGCGGTGATGCCGTCACCGCCGGAGGCCACCAGCTCCCACAGCTCCTCGGGGCAGCCGACGCCACCCGGATAGCGGCAGGCCATGCTCACGATGGCCACCGGCTCCTGGGACCGCTCCTCCATCTCGCGCAGCCGCCGGCGGGCCTGCCCGAGATCCACCGTGACCCGCTTCAGATACTGGCGGAGTTTCTCTTCCGTACCCGACATCAGTCCTCACTCACGGTCAAGAGGGCAGTTCCCTGTCGATGAACTCGAACAACTCGTCGTCCGACGCGGAGTCGAGGGCGCCGTCGTCCACGGAGGGGCGGTGCTCGGCGGTGGCCTCGGCCGGTGTGTCGTCGTTGAGCCGCCACAGCAGCGCCTCCAGGCGCTTCGCCAGCCGGCCGCGGGCCTCGTCGTGGGCACCGAGCCCCGCCATGGCCGCCTCCAGCCGCTCCAGCTCGCCGAAGACCGGCTCCGAGGTGTCCGCCTGTGCGGGGCACAGCCGCTCGTGCAGTTCGGCGGCGATGGCCGAGGGCGTCGGATGCCTGAAGACGACGGTGGCGGGCAGCCGCAGCCCGGTGGCGGCGGCGAGCCGGTTGCGCAGCTCCACCGCGGTCAGCGAGTCGAAGCCCAGGTCCTTGAACGGGGTGTCACCGGACACCGCCCCGGCGTCGGTGTGGCCCAGGACCGCGGCGGCCTGCGTGCGCACCAGCGTGAGCAGGATCCGGTGCCGCTCCTCCGCTGGCGCCGCCGTGAGCTGGGCGACCAGACCGGCGGCGGGCGCCCCGGTGGCGGCGGTACGACGGGTGGTCGTCCCGCTGTCGAGGAGCGTGCGCAGCAGGGCGGGCAGGGTGTCCGCGGGCTGGGCGGCCAGGGTCCGGAGGTCGAGCTGTACGGCCGCGGGTTGCGGGGCGCCGTGCCAGCAGGCGGCGTCCATCAGCCCCAGCGCCCGCACGCCGGACATGGCGGTGATGCCGGAGCGGGACATCCGGGCCAGGTCCGCCTCGGCCAAGTGCCCGGTCATACCGCTGGCATCGGCCCACAGCCCCCAGGCCACCGAGACGGCCGGGAGGCCCATGGCCTGGCGGTGGACGGCCAGGGCGTCGCAATAGGCGTTGGCGGCGGCGTAGTTGGCCTGGCCCGGGCTGCCCATCACGCCCGCGGCCGAGGAGAACATCACGAACATGCCGAGCCGCAGATGCGCGGTGGCGGCGTGGAGATGGGCCGCGGCCCGGGCCTTGGGCCCCCACACCCGCGCCAGACGCTCCGGGGTCTGCGAGGTGACCACCGCGTCGTCCAGCACACCCGCCGCATGGACGACACCGGTCAGGGGGTGCGTTGGGTCGATGCCCGCGACGAGATCGTGCACCGCGGCGCCGTCGGTGACGTCCACCGCCTCGATCCGGGCCTCGGCGCCCAGGTCGGCAAGCCGGGCCACCAGTTCCTTGGCCCCGGGTGCGTCGGGGCCACTGCGGCTCACCAGCAGCAGATGGCGGATGTTCCAGGTGCGGACGAGGTGTTCGGCCACCAGTGCGCCGAGGGTGCCGGTGCCGCCGGTGATGAGCACGGTGCCGTCCGTGTCCACCGGGGCGGGCACGTCCAGGACCAGCTTGCCGGTGTGCCTGGCCTGACTGAGATACCGCAACGCCTCACGCGCCCGGCTGAGCGGCCACGCATGCACCGGGGGCGGCTCCAGCGCACCGGAGGCGAACAACTCGCCCAGCTCTCGCAGCATGTCGCCGATACGGTCCGGACCGGCGTCGGTGATCAGGTCGTAGGCTCGATAGGTCACCCCGGGGTGTTCGGCCGCGATCAGCTCCGGGTCGCGGATGTCGGTCTTGCCCATCTCCAGCAGCCGCCCGCCCTCGCGGAGGAGACGGAGTGAGGCATCGACGAAGGGCCCTGCGAGGCTGTTGAGCACCACATCGACACCACGTCCACCGGTGGCCTCCCGGAACGCCTCTTCGAAGGCCAGGTCGCGCGACGAGGCCCGATGGGCCTGGTCGATGCCCATCGCCTCGAGAACCCCGTGCTTCGCCGGGCTCGCCGTCGCGTAGACCTCCGCGCCCAGGTGTCGCGCCATCCGCACCGCGGCCGTTCCCACGCCACCCGTCGCGGCATGGATCAGCACTGACTCGCCGGGGCGCAGCCCGGCGAGGTCCGTGAGTCCGTACCAGGCGGTCAGATAGGCCACCGGTACGGCCGCCGCCTGCCGGAAGCTCCATCCGTCCGGGACCGGCGCCAGCAGACGCGCGTCGGTGACCGCGAACGGTCCGAACGACTGGTCGAGGACGCCCATGACGCGGTCGCCCACGGACACATGGGTCACCTCGGGGCCGATGTCCACCACGACTCCGGCACCCTCACCACCGAGTCCGGTCTGGCCGGGCACCATGCCCAAACCGACCATGACATCACGGAAGTTGACGCCGGCGGCCCGTACGGCGATCCGTACCCGGCCCGCGCCCAGGGGCTCCAGCACCTCGGGGCAGGGCACCGGTACGACGTTCTCCAGGGTCGCCGTGCCCGCCGTGTCCAGCCGCCATGCCTCCGGCTGCGCCACGGGGCCGCCCACCAGCCCCGCACCGCCGGTACCGGCATGGACCAGGCGGGGCACGAGGGCCCGGCCGGCGCGCAGGGCCAGCTGAGGCTCGTCCATCTCCACGGCGCGCGCCACGGCGATGCGCAGGGCGTCGGTGTGCGGGTCGGCTTCGACGTCGGGGGCGTGGTCGGGGCCGTGGTCGGGGTCGGGGCCGCGGCCGTCGTCGCGGTCGAGGAGGACGAACCGGCCGGGGTTCTCCGACTGTGCGCTGCGTACGAGGCCCCATACGGCGGCCGCCGCCAGGTCCACCCGGGTGGCGCTCCCGTGGCCGTCGACGGCGACCGCGCCTCGCGTGACCACCACCAACCGGGCATCCGCCAGCCGCGGTTCGGCGAGCCAGCCCCGTACCAGCTCCAGCGCCCGTTCGGTCGCCGACAGCGCCTCGGCCGACGCTTCCTCGGCGCCGTCACCGGTGGGCCCGGTCAGGTCGGTCATATCGGCGAGAACGACGGGCGGTACGTGCTCGTCGGCATCGAGGGACGAGACCAGCGCGGCCGGATCCGGGTGGCCGCCGGCCCCCAGGACCGCCCAGCCATCGTCCTCAGCCGCTGCCTCTCCGGTCCCGGCCGCGAGCGGGAGGGGAGTCCACTCGACGGTGAACAGACTGTCCGTGGCGTGGCTGCCGGGAGCCACCGCCGCCCGCAGCTGATCGACGCTCGCTGGCCGCATCGCCACGGAGTCGACGGTCAGCACCGGAGCGCCGACGGCATCGGCCACGGTCAGCCGCAGTGCGCGCTCGCCCTCGGCGGTCTCCTGGTGGGGAGAGAGGCGTACCCGGACCGTGGTCGCCCCGGCCGCCCACAACGTCACGCCGTTCCAGGCGAACGGCAGCCAGACCCGGCCGTCGGTGGCTTCCGTACCGGTCGTCGCCCCGGTGTCCTCATGCGTGTCGAGCTGGTCGATCAGCAGTGCGGGATGCAGCGCGGCGTCCAGCAGCGCCGGGTGGATGCCGAATCCGGCCCGCTCCCCGGCGGCCTCGGGCAGGACCACCTCCGCGCACACGTCGGCCCCGTCCCGCCACACGGCCCGCAGCCCCTGGAAGGACGGCCCGTAGGCATACCCCGAGGCCGCCACCCGGTCGTAGAACCCCTCGACGCCGAGCGGTGCCGCACCGGCCGGAGGCCACGCCCCGCCCAGTCCCGGCGCCTCGTCGGAACGGTCCGGGGGCGGGCTCAGCACACCCTCCGCATGGCACACCCATCCCGTGGCGGCGGCCTCTCCTTCACCGGCGGCGGGCCGGGAGTACACCCGCACCTCGCGGCGCCCGTCCTCGGCGGCCTCGCCCACGACGATCTGCACCCGCAGCCCGCCCGGCTCCGGAAGGACCAGCGGCACGTGCAGCGCCAGCTCATCCACACCGCCACAGCCGACCTCGTCGGCCGCCCGCAGCACCCACTCGGCCAGCGCCGCGCCCGGGACCAGCACCGCGTCCGCCACCACATGTTCACCGAGCCATGTGTGCGTACGCGCCGAAATCCGGCCCGTCAGCACATGGCCACGGCCATCCGCGAGCTCCACGGCGGCTCCCAGCAGCGGGTGTCCGGCGGAGACCAGCCCCAGGTCGGCCGGGTCGCCGGCGCGTCCGCCACGGCCGTCGAGCCAGTAGCGCTCGCGTTGGAACGCGTAGGTGGGCAGACGGACCACGCGGGGTGCCGGGGAGCTCGGATACAGGGTGGTCCAGTCGACGTCGACCCCGGCGGTGAACGCCTGGGCGAGCGAGTGGAGGAGCTGGGCCCGGCCGCCGTGGTCGCGGCGCAGGGTGGGCACCGTGACGGCCGGGATCTCGGCTTCCTCGAAGGTCTCCTGCAGACCGAGGGTGAGCACGGGGTGGGTGCTGGCCTCGATGAACACCCGATGCCCGTCCGCCAGGAGCGCCTGAACGGCATCGGTGAACCGGACCCGCTCACGGAGATTCCGCACCCAGTAGTCCGTGTCCAGGAGGGAGCCGTCGGCCCGGCCACCGGTCACGGTCGAGTAGAACGCCGCGCCCGAGCCGGACGTATCGAGCGGGCGGACACCGGCCAGAGCTTCGTTCAACTCCTCACGGATCTCGTCCACTTGAGGGCCGTGCGAGGCGTAGTCCACCTCGATGAGCCGCGCCCGCTCCCCCGCCTCCTGGCACGCGGCCACGACAGCGGCCACCTGCTCCGGCGGCCCCGAAACCACCGTGGACGAGGGGCCATTGACGGCTGCGACACCTACGCCTCCGGCCTGGTCCCCCAGGTCGGAGAGCAGTTGGCCCGCCCGCCCCTGGCCCACGCCGAGCGAGGCCATCGCCCCGCCACCGGCCAGCCGCCGCAACGCCTTGCTGCGCAGCGCCACGACCTTGGCACCGTCCTCCAGGGACAGCGCCCCCGCGACGACGGCCGCCGCGATCTCGCCTTGGCTGTGCCCCACCACCGCCGCAGAACGTACGCCGTGTCCAGCCCATACCGCGGCCAACGACACCATCACCGCCCACAGGACAGGCTGGACCACATCCACCCGCCCCAGATCCGCCGCGCCCTCCGCGCCGCGCAGTACATCCGTGAGCGACCAGTCCACATAAGGCGCCAGTGCCCGCTCGCACTCCGCCACCCGGGCCGCGAACACGGGCGACGCTCCCAGCAGCTCGGCGCCCATACCGGCCCACTGCGAACCCTGCCCGGGGAAGACCAGCACCGGACCCACGTCACCCGTCAGCGCCGCCGCACCCGACTGCACCACGCCCGGATGCGACACACCGCTTCCCAACGCCTCCACAGCGGCCAACAGCTCCGCGCGGTCATCGCCCAACGCCACCGCCCGGTGCTCAAACACCGATCGGGTGGTGACCAACGACCACCCCACATCGACGGGCGAGAGCTCGGACGCGCCGCCCACGCACTCGGCCAAGGCGGCGGCCTGGCCGCGCAGCGCCTCCGCGCCCCGCGCCGAAAGCACCCACGAGAGCGTGCCCGGGGCGGAGGAGACCGGCTCCGCCTCCGGCGCACGCTCCTCAGGCGGGGCGGGAGCCTGCTCAAGGATCACATGGGCGTTGGTGCCGGAGGCGCCGAACGAGGACACCCCGGCCCGGCGCGGGCGCTCACCGTTGGGCCACTCCACCGCCTCGGTCAGCAGCCGCACCGCACCGCTCTCCCAGTCCACATGCGGGCTCGGCTCATCGATGTGCAGCGAGGCGGGCAGCATTCCATGGCGCATGGCCTGCACCATCTTGATGACGCCCGCCACGCCCGCCGC
>NZ_JACVYG010000088.1:0-23936 GCF_014712245.1 Streptomyces sp. 5-10 | reverse complement strand
GAGCAGCCCCGCGCCGCCGCCCTGGGCGCCGCCGCTGCCGGCGCCCGGTCCGCCCTGGCCCGCCTTGCCGCCGGCGGCTTGCGGCGCCGGCTTCCGGCCGCCCTGGGCGACATCGACCGGCAGCATGACCAGCGCCGTCGTACCGCCCGAGTCGGACGGCCGGAGCTGGATGCGGATGCCGTGGCGCAGCGAGAGGCGGCCGACCACGAACAGACCCATGCGCCGGGAGACCGACACATCGACCGTGGGCGGGGAGGCCAGCCGCTCGTTGATCGCCGCCAGGTCCTCGGGCGAGAGCCCGATACCGGTGTCGTGGATCTCGACCAGCACCCGCCCGTCGGGCAGCGCGTGACCGGTGACCTTGACCTTGGTCTGCGGCGAGGAGAAGGAGGTGGCGTTCTCCAGCAGCTCGGCGAGCAGGTGGACGAGGTCGTTGACGACCCGGCCGGCGACTTCGGTCGCCGGAACCGAGCTGAGCTCGATGCGCTCGTACTGCTCCACCTCGGAGGCGGCCGCGCGGAGCACGTCCACCAGCGGCACCGGACGGGTCCACCGGCGGCCGGGCTCCTCGCCCGCGAGGACCAGGAGGTTCTCGCCGTTACGGCGCATACGGGTGGCGAGGTGGTCCAGCTTGAACAGCGAGGAGAGCTGGTCCGGGTCGGCCTCGCGGCTCTCCAGCTCGGAGATGAGCGAGAGCTGGCGCTGGATGAGGCCCTGGCTGCGGCGCGAGAGGTTGGTGAACATCGCGTTGACGTTGCCCCGCAGCAGCGCCTGCTCGGCGGCGAGCCGGACCGCCTCGCGGTGCACGTCGTCGAAGGCCGCGGCCACCTTTCCGATCTCGTCCCGGCTGTGCACACCGACGGACTCGACGGAGGTGTCCACGTCCTGCGGATCGGACTCGGAGAGCTGCTTGACCAGTTCGGGCAGCCGCTTCTGAGAGACCTCCTGCGCGGTGTCCTGGAGGCGGCGCAGCGAGCGGACCATGGAGCGGGCGACGACGAAGGCGCCGACCAGGGAGACGCCGAGGACCAGCAGGATCAGCGCACCGTTGAGGATCGCGTCCTGCTGGGCGGAGTCGCGGAGCTCACGAGCCTTCTGCTGCATCTCGCTGAGCAGCGTCTCCTCGATCTTGCCCATCTCTTCGATCTTGATACTGTCCTGGTCGTACCAGTCAAGATCGGTCCGCTTCTCCGCCTTGAGCCCCTCGGGGTCGCGCACCGCGCGGTCGGCGTACATGGTCGCCGCCTTGATGTCGGGGCGGCTGTCCAGCGGTTCGAGCAGGTCCTCGGAGTTGCCCTGGCGGATCTGCTTGAAGCGGCCGAGCGCCTCGTTCTCCTTGTCCACCGCGGTCCTGGCGAACCGGCGGTCGTTGGCGGAGAAGTCCGCGCCCTTGGGGTCGGCGAGGGCGGCGCTGATGAGCGCGCGCTGGATGGAGGCGTACTCCTTCGCGGAGGAGAAGGTGGCGAGCGCGCGGGTGTTGTTGATCATCGCGCGGTTGCTGGTCGCCTGCGCCATGTCCTGGGAGAGCGACAGCAACGAGTTGATCAGCTCGTTGTAGTTCTGGACCGTCAGCGAGTAGTACTGGCTGTTGTCGTAGGCCGTGTCCCGGACCTCGTTGATCTTGCCGAGCTGACGGTCGATGTTGACGAGCGTGGACTGCACACCGGCCAGCGACTGGTCACCGGGGTCGATCTGGTGGGTGGCGTCGCGGAACGCCGCGATCGCGCGGTTGGTGTCCTCGCGGGTGGAGACGACCCGGTCGTCCTTGACGTTGCCCTTGCCGGCCAGCGGACCGGCCGACTTGTCGCGCTCCTCCTGGAGCGCGCTGGCCAGCTGGGTGGCCTGCTGCGTCATCTCGGTGAGCAGCTTCATCTGGTCCAGCTGCTGGATGTTGTCCAGCGAGCCCTCGATGCGCAGCGCCCCCAGCGTGGTCGCGGCGACCACCGGGAGCGCGAGCAGGGAGACCAGTCGGGTACTGATGCGCCAGTTGCGCAGGGCCATGCGATTGCCGGGCCCGGTCGGGCCGGAGGGCTTCGCCTTGGCCGGCGGCTCCGTGGCGTCTCCGCCGTCACCACCGGCGCTGGGCGCGCTGATCCGGGTGGCGCTCTGCGCACCGGCCTCGGGGCTCTGGTCGCCCGGCGTCCTGCCGTTGCTTCCCTGGGCGCGCTGGGGCGAGGAGCCGCGGTCGGTCCCGCCGCGCGGCTCCGGGTCCGCCGAAGCTTCCCCTCGGCCCTGGCGGGCCTGGGGAGCCCCCATACCATCCCTCTTGAAACGTCCCTGCACTAGCGTCGCAACCTCTGGACCAGGCGCCCCACCGGCTTGAGCGGCGGAGCGGTGTCGAGTCGTGGGGGACCGCGATCCCCCCTGTCGGTCGTCAGTGACCGGCGCGCATCCTTTCGTGTCGACAAGAGGAGCCCCCCGCCGCTCGGCGCCTCTCACGTTGCGCCCCCGTGCGCGCCGGCTGATTCCCGCGGCGGTCCCGGGAATTCCAGCACAGTGCCGGATGCTGCAACAAGGGCAATGGGTAAGGCTGTGATGCGCGTGACGCTCAGTACGGACTTTATTACGGGACGTAGAAAGCCATGTCGGCGATAACGGACTTTCTCGTACGAATCGAAGGCCGCAATCCGGTGTCCGGCTAGCGATGATCAAGATCGGAACGTCAGGTTCAGGTATGTGATGTCCGTTTGGCGCGGTTGGGTAACTGTCTTCTATGTCGCATTTGCCTGATCGTTCGTGAGCAATATCACATGCTGGCGGCGACTTTTCCTGCGAATCGATGGGCAAGGCCGCCTCTAGCCTGACGCTTTACACAGCCGGAACGAACGACAAAGAGCGAGGCGTAAACCCCAGTGAAGACGACGATGATGTTCCGCTCCATAGCCAACCCGCGGCGCACCACCCTGGCCCACGTCAAGGACGTCCAAGAGCTCAAGGACGCCAAGGACATCGCCACGGACATCGAGGACACCGACGCGCCCGAGGAGCAGCCGGAGCACCGCGTCGACCTGCCCAACCGGACCGCGAACCCCAAGCGCACGGTGCTGACCGAGACCCCGGGCCACTGACCCCCGGGGCCGTGGTGGGCGCCACCACCCCGGCAGGCGGGACGGGCGGCGCGCGGGACGCGGAGCGATAGCCTGGAGCGTCAGTCTCCAGCGAGTTCAGTCAGGAGCCAGGGCTTCCCGTGCGCATCGCCAGATTCTCCATCGACGGCAACGTCGCCTTCGGCGTGGTGGAGGGCGAACCGTCCGATCCGGACGGCCCCGTCATCGACATCATCAAGGGCCACCCCTTCGCCGAATTCGAGCGCTCGGGCCAGAAGGTCCCCCTGAACAAGGTCCGGCTGCTGCCGCCCGTCCTGCCGAACAAGGTCGTCGGAATCGGGCGCAACTACGCCGAGCACGCGGCGGAGCTGGGCAACGAGGTGCCCGACGTCCCGGTCGTCTTCTTCAAGCCGTCCACCTCCGTGGCCGGCCCCGGCGACCCCGTCGCGTACCCCTCCTTCTCCTCCGAGGTCCACTACGAGGCCGAGCTGGCCGTGGTCATCGGACGGATGTGCCGCGAGGTTCCGCGTGAGCGCGTCCAGGACGTCATCCTCGGCTACACCTGTGGCAACGACATCACGGCCCGCGACGCCCAGCGGCGCGAGAAGCAGTGGGCGCGGGCCAAGGGCTTCGACACCTCCTGCCCGCTGGGCCCCTGGGTGGAGACCGATATCGACCTGGCGCGCGCCGGCGACCTCGGCATCATGTGCACCGTCAACGGTGAGCAGCGTCAGCTCGGCCGTACGAGCGAGATGGTGCGCCCGATCGAGGACCTGATCGTGCACATCACCGAGGCGATGACGCTGCTCCCCGGCGACGTCGTGCTCACCGGCACTCCGGCGGGCGTCGGCCCGCTCTCCGTCGGCGACGAGGTCGCCGTCACCATCGAAGGCATCGGCACTCTCACCAACAAGGTGATCAAGCGTGGCTAGCGCACCCTCCTCCGCCCCCGTGCGGGTTCGTTTCTGTCCCTCGCCGACCGGCAACCCCCATGTCGGCCTGGTCCGCACGGCCCTGTTCAACTGGGCCTTCGCCCGCCACCACGGCGGCACCCTGGTGTTCCGCATCGAGGACACCGACGCCGCGCGCGACTCCGAGGAGTCCTACATCCAACTGCTGGACGCCATGCGCTGGCTGGGCTTCGACTGGGACGAGGGCCCCGAGGTCGGCGGCCCGCACGCGCCCTACCGCCAGTCGCAGCGGATGGACCTCTACCGCGAGGTCGCGGAGAAGCTGCTGGAGGCGGGCCACGCCTACCGCTGCTACTGCACCGCCGAGGAGCTGGAGGAGCGCCGCGAGGCGGCCCGCAAGGCCGGCCGGCCCTCCGGCTACGACGGGAAGTGCCGCACCCTGACCGCCGAGCGGATCGCGGCCTACGAGGCCGAGGGGCGCGCCTCGATCGTGCGCTTCCGGATGCCGGACGAGCCGATCACCTTCACCGACCTGGTGCGCGGTGAGCTGACCTTCGCCCCCGAGAACGTCACGGACTACGGGATCGTCCGGGCCAACGGCGCGCCCCTCTACACGCTCGTCAACCCCGTCGACGACGCGCTGATGGAGATCACGCACGTACTGCGCGGCGAGGACCTGCTCTCCTCCACCCCGCGGCAGATCGCGCTCTACCGGGCGCTCGCCGAGATCGGTGTGGGCTCCGGCACGGTGCCCGCCTTCGGCCACCTCCCGTACGTCATGGGCGAGGGCAACAAGAAGCTCTCCAAGCGCGATCCGCAGTCCTCGCTGAACCTCTACCGGGAGCGCGGCTTCCTCCCCGAGGGGCTGCTCAACTACCTGTCCCTGCTGGGCTGGTCGCTCTCCGCCGACCGGGACGTCTTCTCGCTGGAGGAGATGGTCGAGGCGTTCGACATCTCGGCGGTGAACGCCAACCCGGCGCGCTTCGACCTCAAGAAGGCCGAGGCGATCAACGCCGACCACATCCGGCTGCTGGACGTGAAGGCGTTCATCGAGGCCTGCGAGCCCTGGCTGAAGGCCCCGCACGCGCCGTGGGCCCCGGACGCCTTCGACGCGGCCGCCTTCGAGGCGCTGGCCCCGCTGGCCCAGACCCGGCTGACGGTCCTGTCCGACATCACCGCCAACGTGGACTTCCTGTTCCTCGACGAGCCGGTGGCGGACGAGGCGTCCTGGACCAAGGCGATGAAGCCGGGCGCGGACGCGCTCCTGGCCTCGGTCCGCACCCGGCTCGCCGAGGCGGACTGGGACGCCGAGACCCTGAAGGCCGCGGTCCTCGCGGCCGGCGAGGAGCACGGCCTGAAGCTGGGCAAGGCCCAGGCCCCGCTGCGCGTCGCGGTCACCGGGCGCACGGTCGGGCTGCCGCTGTTCGAGTCCCTGGAGGTCCTGGGCCGCGAGCGCACGCTGGCCCGGGTCGACGCGGCGCTGGCCAAGCTGGCCGGGTAACGGCCGGACGTCCGTGCCGGGGCGGCACACACCGCCGCCCCGGCACTTCTCCTTTTCGTATCGGTCGGGTTGTCGCCCAGGCGGGAGCCGCCTGGTTCCTGGCCGGGCGCCGCGATCATGACGGCGTCCGCCAAGTTCTGTGGTGCCGTCCGCTCTCGCGGCGGCAGGAAGGGGAAGCCCCGGCTTTCCGCGCAGGGCGGTGTGAACGGCGAGCAGAACGCCTGAAGTCCCGGTCGCCAAGTCCATCGAAAGCCTCAGGGACTGGTTTCCGCGGAAGGCTATGTGCCCGTCATAGGGCAGTGCGTGCAGACGCAGTGCGGACAGGATTCTCCGGATCGCCTCCCGGCCGTCCTCGGTGGGCGAAACGGAATTCCGGTGGACGAGATACAGGAGGATGCCCGTGCTTCCGAAGGAGATCGTCGGCATCCCGTAGTACTCGTAGCGGGCGGCCTTCTCTATGCCGAGGCTCGCCTCCAGCAAATCCGCGTCCCGGGCATGCCGAAGGTATTCGGTCAGGACGATTCCGACGCCCACCCCGCCGGTGTGCAGATAGGGCAGGGTGCGCCATCCCTCATCGGCCTCCAGGGCGCCGTGCCGAGTGAGGGTGCAGTCACGCAGATCGCGTCTGAGGGCGGCGGCGGCACGGTCGAGGATTTCCCTCCGGCCCGTGGCCTCGTACAGCCGTATCCAGAGCAGGTCGGGACCGGACCAGCCGTGCATCAGGCCGGGGTGGCCGCGCGGAGTCTCCGGCGCGCTCGCGGCGGCCAGCCGGTCGCGCAAGTCCTCCTCCAGGCGGTGGATTTCGTCCCAGAGCGCGGGGTCCCCGCCGGACCGGGCGAAGTGCGGCAGGGTCAGACCCGCCCCGGCCGCGCCGATCCGGGCCCCACGGCACATCCGTCCCGACGAAGGACGCGCTGGCTCTGCTCCTGCGGGCGCTGGGAGCGGTTCCCGCGGCGCCCTCGGAGAGTGTGGAGCAGAGCGTGGCCGCGTACCGCGGCTCCCTGGCTGGCCGGCGCGTGCTGATCATCCTGGACGATGCCGGCAGCTCCGCCCAGGTCCGCCCGCTGCTGCCCGCCACCCCGTCCTGCCGCGTCATCGTCACCAGCCGCGGTCCGCTGTCCGGGCCGGCCGCCGGGGACGGTGCGCACCGCATGAGCCTCGAGGCGTTCAGCGACGCGGAGGCCGTGTCGTCGCTGGCCCGGGCGGGGGCGGCGGGCCGGCTCACCGCCGAGCCCGGTGCCGCCCTGCGGGTGGCGCGGATGTGCGGTCGTCTGACCCTTGGCCCTGAGCATCGCGGGCGCGTTCCTGGCCGGCCGCCCCGGCATGTCCGTCGGCAGCCTGGCCGACCGGCTCGCCGCCGAGCGCCGCCGGGCGGAGGCGGCGGCGCCGGCCGACGAGGATTCCGTCGCCGTCCGGGCGGTCCTGTCCCTGGCGTACCGGACGCTGCCGCCGCGTGGTGCGCGGCTGTTCCGCTTGCTGGGGCTCCACCCGGAACCGGAGTGCAGCCGGTATTCTCCTCATCGCGTCCGCGCCGACCGGACCTCGCGCATCCGGCCGGCACGGCGGCCGGACTCGTCCGCCGTGGCGGCCGGCGGACGACTCCCCGCAGGTCGGCGAGTGACCGGGCGATACCGGGGAGGCCGACGGGGTCGACGGGGCCATGCGCACCGCGCCGGGCGGTGATACTCGTTTTGGTGGCCCGTCCACCATCGGGTAATGTTCTTCCTGCGCCGGGCGGGCGGTCGAGAGGCCGGACCGGAGGCGCAAACCAAACAAAACCCCTTACGGGGGTGGCGTTTTGGTGGGGNCAAAACCCCTTACGGGGGTGGCGTTTTGGTGGGGTATGGTGTAATTGGCAGCACGAGTGATTCTGGTTCACTTAGTCTAGGTTCGAGTCCTGGTACCCCAGCAAGAGATCTCTCGGATGGCCGGTAGGTCTCTTGATCAAAGCAGGACCAAGCCCCCGTTGTGTAGCGGCCTAGCACGCTGCCCTCTCAAGGCAGTAGCGCCGGTTCGAATCCGGTCGGGGGTACGGATCTCCTCGCGAGACGGAGATCGCTAGGGCCCCCGTTGTGTAGCGGCCTAGCACGCCGCCCTCTCAAGGCGGTAGCGCCGGTTCGAATCCGGTCGGGGGTACTGGTCTATACCATGGGCTATGGTGTAATTGGCAGCACGAGTGATTCTGGTTCATTTAGTCTAGGTTCGAGTCCTGGTAGCCCAGCGCAGCACCTGTGCTGATTCAGGCCCCCGTTGTGTAGCGGCCTAGCACGCCGCCCTCTCAAGGCGGTAGCGCCGGTTCGAATCCGGTCGGGGGTACCAGCGAAAAGCCCTCCGCGACAGCGGAGGGCTTTTTCGTGTCCGTTCGTGCCCTTGGGTTCGTGTCCCCGGCCCCCGATCACTCCTTGAAGCGGCGGCCGGATTCCTCGGTTTGCGCCAGCCGCCGCAGGCTGAGGAGCACCGGTTCGTAGAGCACCGTCAGCGCCACCACCGCTTCGACCTGCTCGGGCGGGGTGTCGTAGGTCTCCACCAGGTCCAGGTCGGCGACGGCCAGTTCGCCCGCCAGCCGGGCGTGCACGAGCAGGTGCTCGGTGTCATGGGGGTATCCGAGGCGGTCCAGGGAGGCGATGGCCGCCACCAGCATCCGGTAGGCGGGGGAGGTGTCGCCCAGCTCCTGGCCGTAGGACCAGCCCATCCGCCGCAGCACGGTGTCCACCTGCTCGCGGGCGCGCGCCGCGTGTGGATCGTCCTCGTCGGGCTCGGGGCCGTGCGGCAGCGCCCAGACCGCGGCTCCCATCCGGGTGTTCTGGCTGAGCGACTCGTCCTCGGCGGCCGCCAGCACCTCGCGCGCCGTGGCCACCGGCATCCGGCCGACCTGGATCAGCGAGCGCACCAGCCGCAGTCTGCGCAGATGCTCCTCGCCGTACTCGGCCTGGGTGGCGGTGATCCGCTCTCCCGGCGGCAGCAGCCGCTCGCGCAGGTAGTACTTGATCGTCGCGGTGGGCACTCCGCTGCGCTCGCTGAGCTCCGCCAGTCGCATCCCTGTTGCACCTTCCATTGGAGAGTGGCACTATCTAAGAGCTGGATAGCGCCGCTATCCAAGCCTATCCCGAACGCGGGGAACGCGGGGAACGAGGGGATCACCATGGGTGCCGAGCTGCTCGCCGGCCGTATGACCGCCGAGGCCGAGGGGGAGGTCACCGTCTTCCTGATCGGCATGCGCATCAACCGCTTCCGCGCGCTGCGGAGCTGGCTGCCGGTGTTCCGGGCGATGCCGCGGATGCTCCGCGAGCTGTCGCGGGACGAGGGGAGCGGGATGCTGGGCCATCAGGTGCTGTTCGGCCCGCCGCGGGTGCTCTACGTGGTCCAGTACTGGGACTCGCACGAGCGGCTGCTGAAGTACTCGGTGGCCCAGGACAAGGAGCACCGTCCCGCCTGGGCGGCGTTCAACCGCCGGTTGCGGGAGGGCCGGGGCAAGGTCGGCTTCTGGCACGAGACCTATGTCGTACCGGCCGGGGCGCACGAGGCGGTCTACATCAACATGCCGGCGTTCGGCCTGGGCAAGGCCACCGGAGTCGTCCCGGTCGGCCGCCGCGGTGACCGCGCGGCCGACCGGCTGTCGCTGAAGAGGGCCTGAGCGCGCTGGGGTCTTCCGGCCGGGGGCACCTTCCAGCGGTAGCTGGGGGCGAGCCGAGGGGGCGCGGCGCTGCCGTAGCTGCCGTAAGGGAGCCGCGCGCAGGGAGCGAGGGCTCCGATCGATATGCGGCTCCGCCGCGTGGGCGACCGAGCACGTCGACCGTCGACAGGGGGCACCTCCCAGCGGTAGCTGGGGGAGACTTTTGCGCCCCGGAGGCGAACCGAGCCCTCAAAAAAGGGGGGGCGCTCATCAGTTTCCTCGGCGCAGGGCGTCCGTCAGGCGGGCCGCCGCGTCGATCACCGCCTGGGCGTGCATGCGGCCCGGGTGGCGGGTCAGCCGCTCGATCGGTCCGGAGACCGAGACGGCGGCGACCACGCGGTTGGAGGGGCCGCGCACCGGCGCGGAGACGGATGCCACGCCGGGTTCCCGCTCGCCGATCGACTGGGCCCAGCCCCGCCGTCGTACGCCCGACAGGGCCGTGGCGGTGAAGCGGGCCCCCTGGAGCCCGCGGTGCAGCCGCTCGGGCTCCTCCCAGGCCATCAGCACCTGGGCGGCCGAGCCGGCCTTCATGGGCAGCGTGGAGCCGACCGGCACGGTGTCCCGCAGTCCGGACAGCCGCTCGGCCGCGGCGACACAGATGCGCATGTCTCCCTGGCGCCGGTAGAGCTGCGCGCTCTCGCCGGTCACGTCCCGGAGATGGGTGAGCACGGGCCCGGCCGTGGCGAGCAGCCGGTCCTCGCCCGCGGCCGCCGCCAGCTCGGCCAGGCGGGGGCCCAGGATGAAGCGCCCCTGCATGTCACGCGCCACCATCCGGTGGTGCTCGAGTGCCACCGCGAGCCGGTGTGCCGTGGGGCGGGCGAGGCCGGTCGCCCCGACCAGCCCGGCGAGGGTGGCCGGACCGGACTCCAGGGCGCTCAGAACCAGAGCCGCCTTGTCGAGAACGCCGACACCGCTAGTGTTGTCCATGGGACGATACTCGCGTCTCACACTGTGAAACGCAAGTTCAATTTCCGGGGATACCCGCCACTCTGTAAATGGCGGGCCCGCGGACCAGGGCACGCACTCGACTCGAGTTGGGCCGGCACTGGCGCCGGCCGGAGGGAAAACGATGGGACGGACACTCGCGGAGAAGGTCTGGGACGACCATGTCGTCCGGCGCGCCGAAGGCGAGCCTGACCTGCTCTTCATCGATCTGCATCTGCTGCACGAGGTGACCAGCCCGCAGGCGTTCGACGGCCTGCGCAAGGCCGGCCGCACGGTCCGTCGTACCGATCTCACCCTCGCGACCGAGGACCACAACACCCCCACCCTCGACATCGACAAGCCGATCGCGGACCCCGTCTCCCGCACCCAGTTGGAGACGCTGCGCAAGAACTGCGCGGAGTTCGGTGTCCGGCTGCACCCGCTCGGCGATGTCGAGCAGGGCGTCGTCCACGTGGTGGGACCGCAGCTGGGACTGACCCAGCCGGGGACGACCGTGGTCTGTGGTGACAGCCACACCTCGACCCACGGCGCCTTCGGCGCGCTCGCGTTCGGCATCGGCACCAGCCAGGTCGAGCATGTGCTGGCCACCCAGACGCTGCCGCTCGCGCCGTTCAAGACCATGGCGATCACCGTCGAGGGCGAGCTGCCCGAGAGCGTCACCGCCAAGGACCTGATCCTGGCGATCATCGCGAAGATCGGCACCGGCGGCGGCCAGGGCTATGTGATCGAGTACCGCGGCCCCGCCATCGAGAAGCTCTCGATGGAGGCCCGGATGACCGTGTGCAACATGTCCATCGAGGCCGGCGCCCGCGCGGGCATGATCGCCCCGGACGAGACCACCTTCGCCTATCTGGAGGGCCGTCCGCACGCCCCCCAGGGCGCCGACTGGGACGCCGCCGTCGCGTACTGGCGCACCCTGCGCAGCGACGACGACGCGGTCTTCGACCGTGAGGTCGTCATCGACGCCTCCGAACTCGCCCCGTTCGTCACCTGGGGCACCAACCCCGGCCAGGGCGCGCCGCTGTCGGAGTCGGTCCCGGACCCGGCCTCCTTCGAGGACGCCAGCGAGAGCTACGCCGCCGAGAAGGCCCTGGAGTACATGGGTCTGACGGCGGGTCAGCCGCTGCGCGACATCAAGGTGGACACGGTCTTCGTCGGCTCCTGCACCAACGGCCGCATCGAGGACCTGCGCTCCGCCGCCTCGGTGCTGTCCGGCCGTGCGGTGGCCGACGGCGTACGGATGTTGGTGGTCCCCGGCTCGGTGCGGGTCGCCCTCCAGGCCGTCGAGGAGGGGCTGGACAAGGTGTTCACCGCCGCTGGGGCCGAATGGCGGCACGCGGGTTGCTCGATGTGCCTGGGCATGAACCCCGACCAGCTCGCGCCCGGTGAGCGGTCGGCGTCCACGTCCAACCGCAACTTCGAGGGCCGGCAGGGCAAGGGCGGCCGGACCCACCTGGTCTCGCCGCAGGTCGCCGCCGCCACCGCGGTGCTGGGCCATCTGGCCTCGCCCGCCGACCTGTCCGACGCCGCCGTATCGACTCCCGTGGGGGCCTGAGCAGTCATGGAAGCATTCACCACGCACACCGGCCGGGCCGTACCGCTGCGCCGCAGCAATGTGGACACGGACCAGATCATCCCGGCGCACTGGCTCAAGAAGGTCACCCGCGACGGCTTCGAGGACGGCCTCTTCGAGGCGTGGCGCAAGGACCCGGAGTTCGTGCTCAACAAGGCCGAGCACAAGGGCGGAACGGTTCTGGTGGCCGGTCCCGACTTCGGCACCGGCTCCTCGCGCGAGCACGCGGTGTGGGCGCTGCAGAACTACGGCTTCAAGGCCGTCATCTCCTCCCGCTTCGCCGACATCTTCCGCGGCAACTCGCTCAAGAACGGGCTGCTGACCGTCGTCCTGCCGCAGGAGACCGTGGACCGGCTGTGGAAGCTGGTCGAGGCGGACCCCACCGCGGAGGTCACCGTGGACCTCGTCGAGCGCCAGGTCCGGGCCGAGGGCATCACGGCTGATTTTGAGCTTGACGAGAACGCCCGGTGGCGACTCCTGGAGGGGCTGGACGACATCAGCCTCACCCTCAGGGAGGAGGACGCGATCGCCTCGTACGAGGCGCGTCGCCCGTCCTTCAAGCCCAGCACCGTGGAGGTCTGACCCCCGGTTCTCCCTGTACAGAGCGGGTTTGGCAAGATGCGCCGCCGGTCCCCGGACCGGCGGCGCATCGGCATGTTGAGGCCCCGTGAAGCGACAACTCGCCTCAGATGGCACAATCAGTGCATGGAACGCGACGGCCAACTCGAGCTCTACGGCATCGTCGCCGACCGGCTCAAGGAAGCGCACGCAAAGGTGCGCGCACTGCAAGTCCCGGAGGGCGTACGGATGGCGCTGTCCCGGAAGCTGCTGGTCATCACCTCAGCGGCGAAACACGATCTCGCAGATGCGGCAAAGCGTCTGGAGCGGTTGATGAACGACCTCGACGAGGGGCGTTTCCCCGAAGATCCCGACACCGACGGAAGTCCGTGACGATCGAGTGCGTTGCGGCACAAGGGTGATTAGCCCGTTTCGTGTTTGATTTGCGGTATATATCTGCCTAACGTGCGAAAAGGCTTGAACACATTGATTCCGGCAATGTCTCCGAAGGGGAAGACGTGAACAAGGCGCAGCTCGTAGAAGCGATTGCCGACAAGCTCGGCGGCCGTCAGCAGGCCGCCGATGCCGTAGACGCCGTCCTGGACGCCATCGTCCGGGCGACCGTCGCCGGGGAGCGAGTTTCGGTCACTGGATTCGGTTCGTTCGAGAAGGTGGAGCGGCCCGCCCGGTACGCCCGTAACCCGCAGACCGGGGAGCGCGTGCGGGTCAAGAAGACCTCGGTGCCCCGCTTCCGCCCCGGCCAGGGGTTCAAGGATCTGGTGAGCGGCTCCAAGAAGCTGCCGCGCGGCGGCGAGGTCGCCGTGAAGAAGGCCCCCAAGGGCAGTCTCCAGGCGGCGGCGAAGAAGGCCGCGGCCAAGAAGGCGGCCGCCAAGAAGGCTCCTGCGAAGAAGGCTCCCGCGAAGAAGGCCCCCGCCGCGAAGAAGGCGCCGGCCAAGGCGGCGGCGAAGAAGGCCCCCGCCAAGAAGACCACGGCCAAGAAGGCTCCCGCCAAGGCCGCGGCGAAGAAGGCCCCGGCGCGCAAGACGAGCGCCCGTAAGACCACCGCGAAGAAGACCACCGCAAGGAAGCGCTAGCCGGCGGCGCTCAGGCGCCCCACCGCAACCGCGCCGGGCCGGGCTCCCCGAGGGAGCCCGGCCCGCGGTGCTGTCGGCGCCCGGTGTCCCAGGGGATCGCGCGCACAGCGTCCGCGGGACTCGGTTCGTCCGCGGAACTCAGGGCCGCACGGTGCTCAGAACGTCTGCAGCGTGACGAAGACGACCCGGCGCTGCTCGCCCTCGCCCTCCACCTCGATCCGCACCCGCTGCCCCGGGCGCAGCATCCGCAGCCCCCCGGCGTCGAAGGCCGCGGTGTCGAACGGCAGCGGGGTGCCGTCGTCCAGCAGCACGCTGCCGGCGCGGGTCTCGGGGTCGTACGTATAGGCGGTTCCCTGCATGTCCGCCAGCCTAGCCCTGGTGTGGGCGCCCACGCCCAGGGCCACCGCCGCGCGCAGATCCCCTGCCGTGTCCACGTCGCGCCGTACCGAGTCCACCCCCGCCAGCTCGATCTCCCGCGCCCCCGACGCGCGGTGCCGGTCCCGCGACGGGCCCCCGAAGGCGGGCGCGAGATCGGCGCCGGGCGCCGCCGAGAGCAGCGTGGTGCCCACCCCCGCGGCGTCCGCCAGGAAGGCGCGTGGGAAGCCGGAGGCGGCCTCGAGCACCAGGTCGAGCTCCACCGTCCGCAGGGCCGGGAGATCGGCGTTCAGCGCCGCGACGGCGGCCTCCGGGCGTTCCCCGCGGACCGCGCGGGCGCCGTGCGCCAGCGCCGCGTTCAGCCCGCGCCCCGGGGGGTCGGGCAGGATCCGGGCGCCGAGGGCCGACAGCTCACGTCCAGCGAGCGGGTCGTCGGTGACGACGGTCACCCCCCGCACCCACCGGCTCGCCAGCGCCGCGCCCACCGTGTCCTGGGCGAACGCGAGGGCGAGCGAGGCCCGCGGACCGTCCCCCGCGGCGTCCGAGAGCCTGGTCTTGGCCCGTGACAGGGGCTTCAGCGGCACCACGAGGGTCCAGGTCACAGGGGCTCCGTTTCTTCCCACGGGCCCCATTCTGACCTGCTGCCCGGCTCGCCGAAGAGGTGCGGGGTTACGGTGTGCTCGACAGACGGGGTGCCTGGAGCGACACTTGTGCGGCTGCAGGGGACGACAGCAAGCCAGCAGGTCAGCAGGGTCCAAGAGAGGATGTTCCGAGTGTCCGGCCGCAGAATCGGCTTCTGGTACCGCGTGGCAGCGGTCTTGTGCAAACCGCCGCTGGTGGTTCTGTTCAAGCGGGACTGGCACGGAATGGAGCACATTCCCGCCGACGGTGGATTTATCACCGCGATCAATCACAACTCGTATCTCGACCCGCTCTCCTACGCGCACTTCCAGTACAACACCGGAAGGGTGCCGCGCTTCCTCGCCAAGGCCGCCCTCTTCAGAGGCGGCTTCGTGGGCACCATGCTCCGCGGCACCGGCCAGATCCCCGTCTACCGCGAGTCCACCGACGCCGCCAACGCCTTCCGGTCCGCCGTGGACGCCATCAACAAGGGCGAGTGCGTGGCCTTCTACCCCGAGGGCACCCTCACCCGCGACCCGGACATGTGGCCCATGCGCGGAAAGACCGGCGCGGCGCGGGTCGCGCTGCTCACCAAGGCCCCGGTCATCCCCGTCGCCCAGTGGGGCGCCAACGAGGCCGTGCCGCCGTACGCCAAGGAGAAGCGGGTCCGCCTCTTCCCCCGCAAGACGCTCAAGGTGCACGCCGGCCCGCCGGTGGACCTGTCCGAGTTCTACGGCCAGGAGCCCACCGCCGAGGTCCTCAGGGCGGCCACCGACACCATCATGGACGCCATCACCGAGCTCCTCTCCGAGGTGCGCGGTGAGCCGGCGCCAGCCCAGAGGTACGACCGGCCCACCCGGTCCAGCACCGACGGCCCGCCGCTCCCGCTGGCCGATGAGGAGAGCAAGTGACGCGCTGCGCCGTCTTCGGCACCGGCTCCTGGGGCACCGCCTTCGCGATGGTGCTCGCCGACGCGGGGTGCGAGGTGACGCTGTGGGGGCGCCGGCCCGGTGTCGTCGAGGCCATCAACACCGGCCGCACCAATCCCGACTACTTCCCCGGGGTGCGGCTCCCCGACGGTGTGCGGGCCACCACCGACCCGGCCGGGGCCGCGGACGGCGCGGAGTTCACCGTCTTCTCCGTGCCCTCCCAGACGCTGCGCGGCAACCTCTCCGACTGGGCCCCGCTGCTGGCCGCCGACACCGTGCTGGTCTCCCTGATGAAGGGCGTCGAACTCGGCACGGCCAAGCGGATGAGCGAGGTCGTCCAGGAGGTCGCCAAGGCGCCCGCGGAGCGCGTCGCGGTGCTCACCGGGCCCAACCTCGCCAAGGAGATCGCCGCCCGGCAGCCCGCCGCCGCCGTGGTGGCCTGCCCCGACGAGAGCGTGGCCCGCCGCCTCCAGACCGCCTGCCACACCGCGTACTTCCGCCCGTACACCAACACCGACGTGGTCGGCTGCGAGCTGGGCGGCGCGGTGAAGAACGTCATCGCGCTGGCCGTGGGCATCGCCGACGGCATGGGCCTCGGCGACAACACCAAGGCGTCGCTCATCACCCGCGGCCTCGCCGAAACGACCCGGCTGGGCCTGGCGATGGGCGCCGACGCGCACACCTTCGCGGGCCTGGCGGGCATGGGCGACCTCGTCGCCACCTGCTCCTCCCCGCTCTCCCGCAACCACACCTTCGGCACCAACCTGGGCCGCGGGATGACACTGGAGGAGACCATCGCGGTCACCAAGCAGACCGCGGAGGGCGTCAAGTCGTGCGAGTCGGTGCTGGATCTCGCCCGCCGCCACGACGTCGACATGCCCATCACCGAGACCGTCGTCGAGATCGTGCACGACGGCAAACAGCCCCTTGTCGCACTCAAAGAGCTGATGTCCCGCAGCGCCAAGGCCGAGCGGCACTGACGCCGCGCGGACCGCAAGGTAACCTCAACGCGATATGAGCAGCCAGACCCCTTCCCCAGGCCCTGTCCCGGCTTCCTCCGGAGGCGAGCGGCGGAAGCCGCGCGTCGCCGTCGTCTTCGGCGGCCGCAGCTCCGAGCACGCGATCTCGGTGGTCACCGCGGGCGCCGTGCTGCGCGCCATCGACCGCGAGAAGTACGACGTGCTGCCGATCGGCATCACCACGGACGGCCGTTGGGCGCTGACCGCCGACGAGCCCGAGCGGATGGCCATCGCCAACCGCGAGCTGCCCAGCGTCGAACGGCTCGCCGAGTCCAGCGAGGGCTCGGTCGTCCTCCCGGTCGACCCGGGGAACCGCGAGGTCGTCTACAGCGAGCCGGGTGCGGTGCCCAAGGCGCTGGGCGACGTCGACGTCGTCTTCCCCATGCTGCACGGCCCGTACGGCGAGGACGGCACCCTCCAGGGGCTGCTGGAGCTCTCCGGGGTGCCGTACGTGGGCGCCGGGGTGCTCGCCTCCGCCGTGGGCATGGACAAGGAGTACATGAAGCGGGTGTTCGTCTCCTTCGGGCTGCCCGTCGGCCCGTACGAGGTGATCCGCCCCCGGGCCTGGGAGCAGGAACCTTCCGCCGCCCGCCAGAGGATCGTGGAGTTCGCCGAGGAGCACGGCTGGCCGCTCTTCGTGAAGCCCGCGCGCGCCGGCTCGTCCTTCGGCATCAGCAAGGTCGAGGGCCCGGCGGACCTGGACGCGGCCATCGAGGAGGCCAGGCGCTACGACCCGAAGGTCATCGTGGAGGCGCTGCTGCGCGGCCGCGAGATCGAGTGCGGGGTGCTGGAGTACGAGGACGGGCCGCGCGCCAGCGTGCCCGCCGAGATCCCGCCGGTCTCCTCCCACGCCTTCTACGACTTCGAGGCGAAGTACATCGACGCGGCGGACGGCATCGTGCCCGCGCCGCTGAGCGAGGAGCAGACCCGGCGGGTCCAGGAGCTCGCGGTGGCCGCCTTCGAGGCGGCGTCCTGCGAGGGGCTGGTGCGGGCCGACTTCTTCCTGCTGGACAGCGGTGAGTTCGTGATCAACGAGATCAACACCATGCCCGGCTTCACCCCGATCTCGATGTACCCGCGCATGTGGCAGGAGAGCGGTGTGAGCTACCCCGAGCTGGTGGACCGGCTGCTGGAGGCCGCGCTGCGCCGCTCGACGGGGCTGCGCTAGCCGGACGGCCGCGCCGGTCGCGCGGGGCCGTGCCGGTCGCACGGGGTCGCGCTAGGCCACGCCCTTCGGGACCGTCTTCTTGACGGCGGGGGCCAGGTCGAGCAGGGGGTTGATCTCGGGGGAGTACTTTCCGGGCACGGTCACCTCGACATAGGCCCGGCGCAGTACGGTGGTGAAGCGGTAGCCGTCGTGTCGCTTCTCCGGGAGCCATTCGACGCCGTTCACCTCGGCCGACGCGGTCTTGGAGCCCATCGCCTCCGGCCGGGGGACCCCGCAGCGCAGCTGTACGGCGGGGTCCCCCCACACGGCTGTGTAGTCCGAGGCGGGCTCGGCGGTGCCCCGCTTCAGCCCGTTCACGGCGTCGGGCAGTTCCTTGTGCAGCGCCCGGCATATCGCGGCCGCCTGTGGGGCCGGCGTGGGAACCGCGGGCGCCTTGGTGTCGTCGGAATCCCCGGTGAAGGAGCAACCCGCTACTGGCACCAGGGCCAGAGCCACCGTGGCGGACAGCGGAACCAACCGTCGGGTGAGACTACGGTGTGCGGAATTCACCGGCCGATCATACGGGGGAGCTAGAGATGGACGACCGGGCAGGTCAGGGTACGGGTGATCCCTTCCACTTGCTGGACTTTCGCGACCACCATGCGGCCGAGCTCATCGACCGTGTCGGCCTGGGCCCGCACGATCACGTCGTAGGGGCCCGTCACGTCCTCCGCCTGTATCACCCCGGGGAGCTTGGCGATGACGTCGGCCACGGTCGAGGCCCTGCCGACCTCGGTCTGGATCAGGATGTACGCCTGTACCACGGAACCTCCAGGGCGGCTACGAGGATCATGTGGAAAGAAGGGACGCCACGGTACCGCGTCGCCATGCGGCGCGGGGAGACCCGCGCGGGGAGCGCGGCGCGGCGGAAAGCGGTCACGAGCACGAAGGGGCGATGGGATGAAGGGCACCGTGGGCGAGTTGGGGGAGTTCGGGCTCATCAGAGAGCTCACATCCCGGCTCACCACCACCCCGGCGGTGAGGTTGGGGCCCGGTGACGACGCCGCGGTCGTGGCCGCGCCCGACCGGAGGGTCGTGGCCAGTACGGACGTCCTGCTGGAGGGCAGGCACTTCCGCCGGGACTGGTCCACCGCCTATGACGTCGGCCGTAAGGCCGCGGCCCAGAACCTGGCCGACATCGCGGCCATGGGCGCCGTGCCGACCGCCCTGCTGCTCGGCCTGGTGGTCCCCGCCGATCTGCCGGTGACCTGGCCGGCCGAGCTGATGGACGGCATCCGTGACGAATGCCAGGTGGCGGGCGCGGCCGTGGTGGGCGGTGACGTCGTGCGCGGGGACACCATCACCGTCGCCATCACCGCACTGGGCGATCTGCGCAACCACGAGCCGGTCACCCGATCCGGTGCCCAGCCCGGCGACGTTGTCGCCGTCACCGGGTGGCTGGGCTGGTCGGCGGCCGGACACGCGGTGCTCTCGCGCGGCTTCCGCTCGCCGCGGGCCTTCGTCGAGGCGCACCGGCGGCCGGAGCCGCCGTACCACGCCGGTCCCGCCGCCGCCGGGCTGGGCGCGACCGCGATGACCGATGTGAGCGACGGGCTGGTGGCCGACCTCGGGCATATCGCGGAGGCCAGCAAGGTCCGCATCGATCTGCGCTCGGCGGACATCGACATCCCCTCGCAGATGTCGGACATCGGGCAGGCGGTGGGCGTCGATCCGCTCCAGTGGGTGCTCAGCGGGGGAGAGGACCACGCGATCGTGGCCACCTTCCCGCCGGACGCCAAGCTGCCGGCCCGCTGGAAGGTGATCGGCGAGGTGCTCAACCCCTCGGCGCTGCCCCAGGTGACGGTGGACGGAGCCCCCTGGGCGCACGGGGGCTGGGACCACTTCGGCGACGGCAAGAGCGCGGAGTGACGGTGCCGGGTGGCGGTGCTGTGCGACCGTAAGGGTGCCGAGTGCACCATAAGGGCGTCGAGCGACCGTAAGGGTGTCGAGCGACCGTAAGGGCGCCATGGGGGACGTTCGGGGTGCCGGGTGCGCCGAGTAGATTCGGCCCCATGGCTCTACCTCCCCGTGTCCCCCGCCCCGCCCATGACGGCTCGGCGCCCGTGCGCGTCCTCACCGTCGCCGGATCGGACTCCGGCGGCGGTGCGGGCATCCAGGCCGACCTGAAGACCATGCTGGCCCTGGGCGCCCACGGCATGAGCGTGATCACCGCGGTGACGGCGCAGAACTCCCTGGGCGTCCAGGGCGCCTGGGAGCTGCCCGCCGAGGCCGTACGGGCCCAGTTCCGCAGCGTGGCCGACGACATCGGCGTCCAGGCGGTCAAGACCGGCATGCTGGCGACCGCCGAACTGGTCGAGACCGTGGCCGCGCTGCTCGCGGACCTCACCGCGCCGGTGGTCGTCGATCCGGTCGGCGTCTCCAAGCACGGTGACCCGCTGCTGGCCACCGAGGCGCTCGACGCGGTCCGTACGAAGCTGCTGCCGACCGCGACCGTCGCCACGCCCAACCTGGACGAGGTGGCCCAGCTCACCGGCGTCCGGGTGGCGTCGGAGGAGGACCAGCGGCGGGCGGCCGGGGCGGTGCTGGGGCACGGCCCGCGGTGGGCGCTGATCAAGGGCGGCCATCTGCCCGGCGGCGACGCGGTGGACCTGCTCACCGACGGCACCGAGGAGCACTGGCTCCGGGCGCCCCGCCAGGACAACCGCCATACGCACGGCACGGGCTGCACCCTCGCCGCGGCCATCGCCACGTACCTGGCGGGCGGCTACGAGGTCCCTGAGGCCGTCACGGCGGCCAAGGACTACGTCACGGGCGCCATCGCGGCGGGCTTCCCCCTGGGCACGGGCATCGGCCCGGTCGACCACGGGTGGCTGTCGGAGGAGCCTGGCTGAGGGGCACTTGGGTCTTCCGGCGAGTGAGCCGAAGGGGCGCGTCGCTGTCGTAAGGGAGAGCGCGCGCAGGGAGCGAGGAACGAGCGACCGAGCACGGTCGACCGTCGACAGCGGCTGGAGCGCCCCGGAGGCGAACCGAGCCCCAAAACAAGGGGCCGGTCCACGCCATAGGTGGACCGGCCTGGGCGTACCGGTTCCCGCTCGCGCGGGGAGGCCGTGCGACTAGACGACTAGCGCGAAACCTTGCCGGCCTTGATGCACGAGGTGCAGACGTTGAGCCGCTTCGGGGTGCGACCGACCACAGCGCGCACCGTCTGGATGTTGGGGTTCCAACGACGGCGGGTGCGGCGGTGCGAGTGCGAGATGTTGTTGCCGAAGCCCGGCCCCTTGCCGCAGACGTCGCAGTTGGCAGCCACGGGTTACTCCAAAGACGGGTCACCCTCGCTTCCCGCGAGGAGACAGGACACTGAACGGATGCCCCGGACGTTGCCTGGATCGTGGAGGATCGGCGGCGCCCGGGGGGAATGGCCCGATTCGCATCGGGCAACCGGAGCAGCATACAACGGCCACTCCCGTACAACGAAACTATCATGGCTGCCCCGGCACCCGCCGAGGGCGGCGGCTACCCTGCGATGACGCGTTGCCCGCCCCCGCCCCAGCAGCCTCCGAGGAGGACCTTTCGTGCCGCACACGCTCGATGCCGATGCGGTACGGACCTGGTGCGGGCTCGCCCTCGACGCGCTGGGCCGGGCCCGTGCGGACATCGACGCGATCAACGTCTATCCGGTCGCGGACGGGGACACCGGCACCAATCTGTATCTGACCGTCGAGTCCGCCGCCCGGGCCGTCGACGCCGCCTTCGACGGCCACGCGACCTCGGCCGCCGCGTCCCGACCCACCCTCGCCGATGTGGTGCGCGCCATGGCCCATGGCGCGCTGATCGGCGCGCGGGGCAACTCCGGCACGATCCTGGCGCAGCTGCTGCGCGGTATGGCGGACGTCCTGGCCGACGGCACGCCGGACGGGGGCGCGGACACGGACGAGGCGGACGGGGGCCCGGGCGCGGACGAGGCGGACGGGCTGCGGCGGGCGCTGCGGCGCGCGGTCGACCTCGCCTACCTGGCCGTCGCGCACCCCGTCGAAGGCACCGTCCTTACGGTCGCCGTGGCCGCCGCGGAGAGCGCGGAACGGGCCACGGGAGGCGTCGCCACGGTGGCCCGCGCCGCGTACGAGGGCGCCCGTACGGCGCTCCAGGCCACCCCCGGCCAGCTCGACGTGCTCGCCCGCGCGGGGGTGGTCGACGCGGGCGGCTACGGCCTGGTGACGGTCCTGGGCGGGCTCGCCCAGGCCCTGTCGGGCGAGGCCCCCGAGGCGCCCGCCCCGGCCCGCCCCGGCCGTGACGCCTTGGCTTCCCCCGTGACGCACGGGCAGGACCTGGCCGGCTGCTCCACCGACGCCGCCCCGGACGGCGGGCCCGCCTTCGAGGTGATCTACCTCCTGGAAGCCGACGACACGGCCGTGACCGCCCTGAGGGAGCGGCTGGACGCCCTCGGCGACTCCCTCGTGGTCGTCGGCGGCGACGGCCTGTGGAACGTCCACGTCCATGTGGACGACGCGGGGGCGGCCGTGGAGGCGGGCATCCAGGCCGGGCGCCCGTACCGCATCCGGATCACCCACTTCGACGGCGCCGCCGTCCGTAAGGCGGGCATCGACGGTCCGGACCGCCCGGGCCCGGCCATGGTCCTGCCGGACCAGTCCGGCGCCCAGGGCCCCACCGGCGGCCCGCGCGCCGAGCGCGCGCCCCGTGCCGTGGTCGCCGTCGTCCCCGGCGACGGGCTCGCCGCGCTGTGCGCCGAGGCGGGCGCGACCGCGGTCGCCACCCGCCCCGGGGAGCCGCCCGCCAGCGGTGAGCTGGTGGACGCGGTCCGCCGGGCGCGGGCCCGGGAGGTCGTACTGCTGCCGAACGACACCGAGCTGCACCACACGGCGGCCGCGGCCGCGGCCCAGGCCCGCGCCGAGGGCGTACGGGTCGCGGTGATCCCCACCCGCTCGGCCGTCCAGGGCATCGCCGCGCTCGCCGTCCACGAGCCCGGCCGCAGCTTCGACGAGGACGTGGTCGCCATGACCTCGGCCGCGGGCGCCACCCGCTACGCGGAACTGGCCGTCGCCGAGCGCCAGTCCTGGACCATGGCCGGGGTGTGCCAGGCCGGGGACGTCCTGGGCATGATCGACGGCGATGTGGCGGTGATCGGCTCGGAGCTGGCCGCGACCGCCGAGACGGTGCTGGACCGGATGCTGGCGGCGGGCGGTGAGATGGTCACGCTGGTGCTCGGCGCGGGCCTTCCGGACGAGGTCGCGGCACGGCTGGAGCGGCATGTGCGGGAGGGGCACTTCGCCGTCGACACGGTCGTCTACCACGGCGGTCAGCCCACCGCGCCGCTGATCATAGGCATCGAATGAGCCCGGCTCATGGGCGTCGGACGAGCCCGGCTCATGGGCACCGCATGAGCCCGGCGGCCCATCGCTGAACCTCCCCGCCGGAATCACCCCGCTCGTCATCCCCGATTGTCACCCCCGTGGTGTGCAATGGACGGGTGCCCGTGCTGGATGAACCCCTGAAGAAGATCCTGGGCGGCAACACCGCGAAGGTGATGGCCGACCATCTCGACCTGCACACCGTCGGTGACCTGCTGCACCACTACCCGCGGCGGTACGCGGAGCGCGGTGAGCTGACCCGGCTGTCCGACCTGCCCCTGGACGAGCATGTGACCGTGGTGGCCCAGGTCGCCGACGCCCGGGTGCACACGTTCAACGGCGGCCGCGGCCGGCGGCTGGAGGTCACCATCACCGACGGCAGCGGCCGTCTCCAGCTGGTCTTCTTCGGCAAGGGCGTCCACAAGCCGCGTACGGAGCTCCAGCCCGGCACCCGCGCGATGTTCGCCGGGAAGGTCTCGGTCTTCAACCGCAAGCGGCAGCTGGCCCACCCGGAGTTCAAGACGCTGGGCGCGGGGAGCGGCGCGGAGGCCGTGGAGGCGTTCGCCAATCAGCTGCTGCCGCTGTACCCGGCGTGCAAGCAGATGGAGTCCTGGCAGATCCAGCAGGCCGTCGACACCGTGCTCGGCCCGGCCGGCCATGAGGAGTCCGCGCTGGCCGGGCTGATCGACCCGCTGCCCGAGAGCCTGCGCGAGGGCCGGGGGCTGGCCACGCTCTCCGAGGCGCTGCGCAAGATCCACCGGCCGGGCACCAAGGCCGATATCGCGACGGCCCGGGACCGGCTGAAGTGGGACGAGGCGTTCGTCCTTCAGGTGGCGCTCGCGCGGCGGCGGCGGGCGGACGCCCAGCTGCCCGCGGCGCCCCGCAAGCCCGCCCCGGACGGGCTGCTGACCGCCTTCGACGCCCGGCTGCCGTTCACCCTCACCGAGGGCCAGCGCCGGGTCAGCGAGGAGATCTTCGCCGACCTCGCCACCGACCACCCCATGCACCGGCTGCTCCAGGGCGAGGTCGGCTCGGGCAAGACCATGGTCGCGCTGCGCGCGATGCTCGGCGTCGTGGACGCCGGGGGACAGGCGGCGATGCTCGCGCCCACCGAGGTGCTCGCCCAGCAGCACCACCGCTCGATCACCGAGATGAT
>NZ_JACVYG010000087.1:0-24249 GCF_014712245.1 Streptomyces sp. 5-10 | reverse complement strand
GGCGGGCGCGGCAGTGGGGACGGGGGCGGCGGGCTCGGCGGGGGCCGAGCGGGTCGCGGAGGGCGCCGCCCCCGCCGCACCGGCCGGGGGCGCGGCGGACCTGGTGGACGCGGTGGGCGTTGCGGGGATCGTGGCGGCGGCGGGGGCGGTGGGCGCGGCGAGCGGGCGGCCGGTGGCGGGCGTCGCGAGCAGCGCGCTCATGGCCAGCGACAGGGACAGCGGCCCGAGGATGCCGTACAGCGCTGCTGCTCTCACTGGCCATCCCTTCGTGCATCGCGCGATGAAAGGGATATTTGGCGCGCCGGATGACCATGTAAAGCACCGGGCCGCGGTGTCGGGGTCAATGACCCCAATGCGTCTTCAGGGCCGCGCGCAGCGCAGGGTCGGGGAGGGCGGTGGTGCCGTGCACGGCGAGCGCGGTGAGCAGGTCGCTGTCCGCGTCAGAGCCGTCCGTGTCGCCGCCGTCCGTGTCGCCGCCGTCCGCGTCGTCACGGGAGCGCTGGGCGAGGGTGCGCCGAGGAGGCACGTCGATCCGGCCCAGCAGCCGCTGACCGGCGGGGGAGGCCCACCGCGAGTACGGATGCGCCTCGACCCGGGCGATCAGCAGACAACTCGCCGTCAGCAGCAGCGGCAGCACGAACCACGCGGCCACCGGGCCGCGCCCCGCCGCGGGCGGCACGAGCAGCAGCGCGGCCGCCGCCGTCACCAGCACCAGCGCGCAGGCCGCGCGCACGTGCCGCACCGCGACCGCCACATTCGTACCGGCCGAGGCGGACACCGCGAGCCCCGCCGCCACCAGCCGGTCACCCAGCGCCCGCACCGGGACGGCCGTGGCGAGCGCGGCCCGCACCGGCCGCACCGGGGCCTGCCCCTCCGGCCCTATCGCGCTGATCACGGCCCGCTCCAGCTCGTCCCGCCCGTCCGGGTCCACGACGGTGACCCAGCCGGTGTGCGCGAGCAGCAGCCGCCGTTCCCGGTACATCGTGACGAGGGCCAGATCCCCCACCCGGCCCGGCCCGCCGGACAGGAACGCCGCCTCGTACAGGCTCAGCCCCTTCCCATCCGCCCCAGGATCGGGCTCCATCGGCTGAGCGGCGGCCACCGCCGCCAGGCACAGCCGCGTACAACTGACGACCGCCGCGCCCCACGCGACGAGCAGGAAGAGGACCCACAACATGGCGGAGTTCTACTCGACCCGGCCGTCACCGCGCCACGGTTTTCACGATATGAACGACTCGCGCGCATGCGGAGAGCTCCGCGTAGACCGGCGAGNGCGCCACGGTTTTCACGATATGAACGACTCGCGCGCATGCGGAGAGCTCCGCGTAGACCGGCGAGGGGTGTCCGACGGATCGTGACGCCTGCGGCGGGCAGCTCTCCCCTCCCCGCCCCTTCCCGCAACTGGGGCTCCGCCCCAGACCCCGGCCGGACGACCCGGATGTGGGCGGGCGCCCGGCACGGGCGTCCGCCGGTGCGGGTATTCGCGTCGGCAACGGTCGGGCGGGGCCGGAGCCGGCCGTCCGCACTCGGCACCTGCGGGTGGTGGTGCCGGGCGGGGCCCTTCGTCGTGGCGGCTCTGCCGCCTCCGCAGCTGCTGCCCCGGTCGCAGCTCGAACCGCCCTCGCCTCCGTCTCCGGCGGGGCGCCGGGCGTCCTGGCTGCGGCGCGGCCCTTCGTCGTGGCGGCTCAGCCGCCCCCGCAGCCGCCGCCCCCGCCACCACCACCGCAGCCCCCGCCACCACCGCAGCCCGAACCGCCGCCCCCGCCTCCGCCGCAGGACGAGCCGCCGCAGGAGGAGCCTCCGCAGCCGGAACCGCCTCCGCCGCCCCCTCCGCACCACGATCCGCCGCCGGAGTCCAAGGACCCCGACGACCCCGACGAGCTCGGGTCGGTCGCCGAGCCGGACGCGGCGGGCACCTTTTGCGCGGCCAGCAGTTGGGCCCGCAGCAGCGGATCGTCCGCCAGGGCGGCGGCGCCGGTCAGCGCGACGACGACCGCCATGGGGACCGTCGCCGGATGGCCGACGGACCGGGCGCGCCGTATGCCGACCCCCGAATCCCTCCGGTACGTCGCCAGGGCCCGCTGCCCGGCGCCGGTCAGCCGGCGCTTGCCCGTACCGGCGCAGATTCCGCCGACGAGGAAGCCGATGAACAGAGCGGGGGCGATCTTGAGGATCAGCGGAAGTTCGTCGCTGTCCGTGATGTTGACGGCCATGGCGATGCCCAGGAACGTGCCCGCGAAGCAGAGCCCGACCTGGAGCCGTGCCAGCCTGTGCCAGAACCGGAGGGCGTCCGGCCGCACCATCAGCCCGCGCTCCGCCAGTTGGTCGCCGATTGACTGCACCGCCGGACTGCGCATCAGCTCCCGGCGCAGCCAGTTCAGGCCGCCGTGCGGGGAGATGGCGCACAGCCGCAGCAGCTCCTCCTCGACCGGGCCGCGCGCGACGGGCTGCCGTACGGAGACCACGCCGGGGTCGCCGATCGCCAGCCGCCCGTCCGCGTACATCGCGCTGATCACGGTGTCCGCCACCCGGCCCGGCCCGCCCGCCAGGAACGCGGCCTCCAGCAGGTCGTGCGCCCGGGCGTACACCTGCCCCGGGACGTGCCTGCGCCGGGCCCGGACCGTACCGGAGATGAGCACGGCCGACGACACGGCGACCGCCAGGTAGACCAGGGCCACGACCGCGCCCATGCCGCTCACCGCCCCCCGCTCAGCGCGAGCCGGACCCGGCGGGCCAGCCGTGCCGCCGGATGGGACGGCAGAGGCGCGGGCCCGGACCGCTCCTGCCACCACAGCGTCAGGCGGCGCCGGGCGGCCGCGTTCTCGGGCCGGCCGTCAGCCAGCAGATGCTCGGCGAACGACAGCGCGTCGCGGCGGTAGCCGCCGGTCATCGGGCGGCCGTCGGCGTACCGCGCGAACGCGGGGCGGTAGCCGGTGCCCAGGATCTCGGGCAGCTCCGGGGCCACCTTGGCGACCACGGACGCCCGCTTGGCCGTCAGCGCCGCGCTCTGCACCCGCAGCCGCCGCCGATCGAAGCCCTCGGGCGGCGGGGTGCCGCCGACCAGCGCGGACAGCAGCGCGGCCTGAGCGAGCGCCAGCCGCTCCCGGACGGCGTCCGGCACGAAAGCGTCGGGCGCGCCGGACGCCCCCACCGAAACCTCAGCGACCCCGGCCTCGGTCCCGGTCCTGGCCCCGGCCTCGGTCCCGCCCTCGGCTCCGGCTCCAGTCCCGGCCCCGCCCCCCGCCGCCGTCACCGCGCGGATGGCGTCCAGCTCGCCCGCCAGCTCCTCCGCCGCCGGGAAGTCCTCGTCGCGTTCCAGCAGCACCCCGGGCGGCGTCGTACGGGCGCACAGTTCGGCGAGCACGTCGAGCACCGGCTGGGTCACCGGATGGGCGTGGCTGTCGTGCCACACCCCGTCCCGCTCCACCCCGCCCGCCACATGGACGTAGGCGATCGCCGACGTGGGCAGCTCGTCCAGCGCCTTGGCCGGGTCCTCGCCCCGGTTGACGTGGTTGGTGTGCAGATTGGCCACGTCGATGAGCAGCCGCACCCCCGTGCGCTCCACGAGCTCGGCCAGGAACTGGCCCTCCGTCATCTCCTCGCCGGGCCAGGAGATCAGCGCCGCGATGTTCTCCACCGCGAGCGGCACCGGCAGCGCGTCCTGCGCGATGCGCACGTTCTCGCACAGCACGTCCAGCGCGTCACGCGTCCGCGGCACCGGCAGCAGATGCCCGGCCTCCATGGCCGGTGACGCGGTCAGCGGCCCCCCGGCCCTGACGAACGCGATGTGCTCGGTGACCAGCGGCGAGCCCAGCGCCTCGGCCCGCTCGGCCAGCGCCCGGAGGCGGCCGGGGTCGGGCCGCTCGGCTCCCCCGAGGCCGAGCGACACCCCGTGCGGGACCACCGTGGTCCCGCGCTCGCGCAGCCGCCGGAGCGCGTCCGGCACATGGTCGGGGCAGATGTTCTCCGCCACCACCTCCACCCAGTCGATGCCGGGCAGCCGCGCGATGTCGTTGGCGATCTCCGGTCGCCAGCCGATTCCGGTACCGAGGCGCACCATGGCTCCCCCTCCTCGTTCCGTACCGCGTCCCCCGCGGTGAGTTCTCGCGTGCCGGGGTCATGACCCCATAGAGGCAGGACGAATCCCCCGGCTCCATGGTTCAGAGGTTCATTTGAGCTTCGGGGTGTCACGGCGGGGGCGCCCGCGGGGCGTCGGCCGACGGCCCGGCCACCGCCCGGCCACCGCCCGCCCGGTGGCCGCCCGGTGGCCGCCCCGGGCGGTGGCTCAGGTCGTGGCTCAGGTCGTGACCCGGGAGGCGCGAAAGGTCACCGGCTGGGTGGAGTCCCTGAATATGGTCACTGTTACAAAAAATTGGGGCCCTATGGCGACAGATGTTCAGAGGGGAAAATAGGATCGGTCTGGTCTGGGGGGATGGAAGATCACACCTTTGTGCCGCGCCCACGCGCGGAGCGAGCGTGGGGGAAACACGTGCTGGGCAGCAGCGACAACGCCATGGGGAAGCACCGCAAGCACCGCCGTAAGCCGTCCTCGAGGAGCCGGGCGATGCGGCTGCGCCGCTGGGCGGCCGCTCGGGTCCGGCTGGACTACCCCAGGGCGGGGCGGAGCGGTGCGACGCGATGGGTGCCGTCGTGGCGTCAGGTCTCCCTGTTCTTCCTGTTCTGCCTCGGCAGTCTGACCGGTCTGCTGAGCTTTCTGTATCTGCAGACCGACATCCCCAAGAACCTCAATGACTTCGCCACCCAGCAGGACAACGTCTACTACTGGGCCGACGGCACCGAGATGGCCCGTACCGGCCCGGTCAACCGGCAGGAAGTGCCGCTGGACAAGGTGCCGGAAAAGGTCCAATGGGCGGTGCTCGCCGCCGAGAACGCCAGTTTCTACACCGACAGCGGGGTGTCCCCGAGCGGTCTGATGCGCGCCGTGACACGGATGGTGACGGGTGGTGAGACACAGGGCGGCTCGACCATCACCCAGCAGTATGTGAAGAACGCCTACCTGAATCAGCGCCAGACCTTCTCCCGCAAGCTCACCGAGATGTTCATGGCCATCAAGCTGGACGACCGGATGAGCAAGCGGGAGATCCTCCAGCGCTATCTGAACACCAGCTGGTTCGGGCGCGGCAGTTACGGCATTCAGCGGGCCGCGTACGCGTACTACGGCAAGGACGTCTCGGAACTCAACGCGAGCGAGGGCGCGTTGCTCGCCTCGCTGCTCAAGGGGGCCGGGACCTTCGACCCGACGCTCGGCGCCAAGAACCACAAGCGGGCCGTCGACCGCTGGAAGTGGGTGCTGGACCGGATGGTGGACATCGGAAAGCTGTCCAAGTCCGAGCGGGCGCGCTATACGACGTTCCCCGAGCCCAAGGCGCAGCCCAAGCCGGTGGGGCTCACCGGTCAGGTCGGCTATCTGGTGGAGACGGCCAAGGCGTATGTCAGCTCCCACACCGACATATCCGACGCCGATTTCGACCTGGGCGGCTATCAGATCCACACCACCTTCGAGAAGCCGAAGGTCCAGGCGCTCGCCAAGGCGGTCGAGAAGACCCGGGACAACCTCGACCCCGAGCGGCGCCCCGAAGACCGCCATGTGCACATAGGCGCCGCCTCGGTGGCCCCCGGCGGCGCCATACGCGCTCTGTACGGCGGCCCCGGCTATCTGGAGCAGGGTTTCAACGACGCGAACGCCTCCACCGTCCCGGCCGGCACCTCCTTCACCCCCTTCGTCTACGCCGCGGCGCTGCGCGACGGCGTCCTGCTGGAGCGCAACGGCGCGCGGACGCCGGTGACGCCCTCGACGCTCTACGACGGCGACAACAAGATCGCGGTGCATACGCCCGAGGGCCCCTACTGGGACCGCAGCGGCAAGATCGTGCGGGCCACCAATGACGGCGACGCCTCCTATGGGCAGGTCTCGCTGCGTCAGGCGATCGTGCGGTCCATCAACACCCCGATGATCCAGCTGGGCATGGACGTCGGCCTGGACCGGGTCCGGCGGGCGTCCATCGACGCGGGGCTGCTGCCCAGCAGCTTCGGCGCGCGGGTGCCCGCGTTCTCGCTCGGCACCGCGACACCCAGCTCCATCCGTATGGCCAGCGCCTACGGGACGTTCGCGGCCGACGGCACGCACTACGCGCCGTACTCGGTGAGCGGGCTCACCCATGGCGGGCAGAAGGTCGAGCTGCGCAAGGACCGAGCCAAGCGGGCCTTCAGCGCGGCGGTCGCGGCGCAGGTGGACGACGCGCTGCGCGGCGCGGTCCAGAGCCCGGACGGCTCGGCGCGCGAGGCCGCCGTGGCCGGTGGTGAGGTGGCCGGTAAGGGCGGCACGGCGCAGGACGGCACCTCCGCCTGGTTCGTCGGGTACACCAAGAAGCTCTCGACGGCGGTCTCGCTGTCCCGGGTGGACCCGAAGTCGCAGGAGCTGATGCCGCTCGAGGGAATGGGCGGGGGAGGCGCCGACACTTCGGGTGACACCTACCCCATGGACATCTGGAAGAGCTATATGACGGACAGGGCGGCGGAATGAGCCGGCCCGGTGCGAGCCGTAACGGCGGAATGAGCCGCCCCCGCGTGAGCCGCCTCGGCATGAGCCGCCCTGGCGGAAGGAACCCCGCAACGGGACCGCTTACTTGGTCTTGGTGTACGTGGACCAGTCCGGCGATTCCGCCGGGTCCAGCATCCGCAGCTTCGCCAGGACCTTCGGGTCCTGGGCGTCCAGCCAGTCGGCGAGCTGCTTGAACGACACGCACCGCACCCCGTCGCGGCGGCAGACGCTCCTCATCACGTCCTCGATGGCCTGCATATAGATGCCGCCGTTCCAGGTCTCGAAGTGATTGCCGATGAACAGCGGCGCCCGGCTGCCGTTGTAGACCCGTTCGAAGCCGTTCAGATATCCCTGGCGGGTCAGCCGCTCCCACTCCGCGTATTTCGCCGGATCGCCCTCGGTGCTGTCACCGGACTGGTTGAAGAGGAAGTTGAAGTCCATCGAGAGGACCTGCTTCTCGCTCTCCGGGTACGGCACCAGCTGCAGCGGGAAGTTCCAGATTCCATCGATCTTGGACGGCCAGAGCTGGAAGTCGCCCGGGGAACTCGCGTCATAGCGCCAGCCGAGGGATTTGATCGCCGGAATCAGCGTCTTCTGGCCCTCCAGGCACGGCGCGCGCCCGCCCACCAGCTCCACGTCATAGTCGAACGGCAGCGGTTTGATGTCGGTGAAGCCGGTGTTCGTCTTCCACCGCTTCACGAACGAATACGCCTGTTCCGTTTCGCTCTTCCACTCCTGGGTGGACCAGTCCTCCCCGCCCTTGGCGCCGCAGAAATGGCCGTTGAAGTGGGAGCCGATCTCATTCCCGTCCAGCCAGGCCTCGCGCAGCTGCTCCAGGGTCTCCCTGATGTGCTCGTCGGTGGGGAAGGATATGGCGGCCGAGCCCGGCTTGTGCTGGGGCGGCCGATAGAGATTGCTCTTCGACTTGGGCAGCAGATACATGCCGCTCAGGAAGAACGTCATGGTGGCGTTGGTCTCCTTGGCCACCTCGCGGAAGCGGGAGAAGAGATGGTCGTCGTTCTCCAGCGCGCCGTCCCAGGAGAAGACCACGAACTGCGGCGGCTTCTCACCGGGTTTGAGCTTTTCGGGCTTGAGCTGGTGCGGCTGCGGTCCGGTGTAGGACGTGGAGCCGTCCCCGAGCACCTTGACCTTGCCGTCCCAATGGGCGTACTTGTCTTCCTTCTTGGGCTCCCTGGGGACCCGGTCCGACTTGGGGGACGCCGCGGCTGCGGGGAGGTCCCCGTCCTGCGCACCCCCAGCGTCCCCCGGCGAGGTCAGGGCTATCAGCAGCGCCACCACGACGGCCACGGCCGTCAGCGCGCCCAAGGGCGCGGCCACGCCATAGGCGTTCTTCGCACTTAAATCCTGCAACGCCTTCACGATCTTCAGCGCCTTCACGGGTCCCGCCCCCTGGCAACAGTACAGATGTACGCCCCCCTCAGTATCACAGAAGTATCACGTGCTCTTCACATCCGTCATCCTCACCAACCGGTCAACAGCAGGTGATTGACGAGCAGTGAGAGGCAGGCCTGGACCAGGAGCCATCGGCGGCGATCACGGGCGGGCAGCAGTGCGGTGGTCGGCAGCAGCCAGACGAGGAAGGGGAGCCAGATCCGTTCCGTCTCGGCCTTGCTCATCCCGGACAGATCGGCCACGACGAGCGCGAGCAGCGCGGCGAAGGTCAGCACGACGAGCCCGTCCGAGGCATCCCGGGCGCCAGGCCCGCCTGGACCGCCCAGCCCGCCTAGCCCGCCCGGCCTGCCCGCGCGCAGCCGCCGGGCCGTGTCGGGCACCGCCGACAGCATCCGCCGCGCGCCCGCGACACAGGCCGGACCCGCGGCCACCGACGCCACGGCCAGATTGGCCCAGACCCAGTACGCATACGGGCGATCGGCGGCCACGCCCTGGTAGTAGCGCTCGACCAGCAGGGAGTACCCCTCCCACCACCGGAACCCGGCCAGCGTGAACGCCCCGGCCACCACCGCCACCCCGGTCAGCGCGAAGGGCAGCGGCCGCGCGGTGCGGGCCAGCAGCAGTACGGCGGCGGCGGGCAGCGCCAGCAGCGTCAGCCCGTACGAGAGATAGGCCGTCAGCCCCAGCAGCAGCCCCGAGCCCAGCGCGACCGCTCCGGGGGCCCGGACCGTACGTGTCGCCGCGAGCGCCAGCAGCGCGAGCCCCCAGGCCGCGACCGCCGCGAAATAGCCGTCCGCCGAGGCGCCCACCCATACCGCCCCGGGCGCCAGGACCAGGAACGGGGCGGCCGTACGCGCCGCCCGCTCCTGCCCCAGGGCGCGCAGCGTGACCAGGATCGCGACCGCCGCCGAGCCGCCCACGGTGACGCAGAAGGCCCCCGCCCAACCGCCGCCGCCCAGGCCCAGCCGGTCCAGGCCCACGAAGGTGAGCACGGCGCCCGGCGGATGGCCCGCGATATGGGCGGGCCAGTGGTCGGGCTGGGTGAGCAGGATGTGACCGGTGAAGCCGCGCAGGGCCGCGCCGATGTCCTGGAACCGGTCGATGCCGCGCAGATACTCGTGGCGCGCCGTCAGCCGCTCCGCGACCCCGCGCCGCCATCCGTCGACCAGCGCCAGCGACCAGATCCAGGCCATGGCCGCCGCCCAGACGGCCGCCAGCAGCCCGCGCCACGGCAGCCGCGCCGCCAGCCGGTGGCCGTGGACCACGACCGCCGCGGCGACGGCCAGGGCGAGGGGCGTACCGGGGCCCACATGGGGCAGCCAGTCGGCGTACAGCGGCGCCCAGTCGACGTACAGGGAGTGATCGGCCCGCTGGATCAGGGTGCCGACGACGGCGGCGACGGCGAAGAGCGCGGCGGCGGCAGCGGCGGCGAGCACGTCCCGGCGACGTCCGGTCCGCGTGTCGTCCCGGATGGGCTGGATGTCGACGCCGTTGCGGAGAGGGAGCTTCACGACGTCACGCTACGTCGCCGAGCCCGCTCCCGGGCCGCCGCGCCGCGCGCTGTCATCGGACCGTCAGATCTTCCCGGACAGGGCCCGTGACGTCACCGTTTCGTCATGGGCTCAAGGCCCCTGCCGGCGGTGCGGCGGTCCTACGGTCATGCCATGAGCCACCCTCCCCGTACCGACCGTGATCGCCGCGCCCTGTGGCGCAGCCCGCTGCGCGGCCCCTGGCTGACGTCCGTCTTCGGCCTGGTCCTGCTCTTCGGCATCCCCGTGCTCTTCGTGACCGGACTGCTGTCGTACGCCGCCTACAACCCCGACCTGTCCCCGGTGAACGACAAGACCCCGGACAAGGGGCTGCTGGGCTTCTACCTCTTCTCCTGGCCGACCGACCCCTCCTGGCTCTACCGCGTCACCCAGGGGGTGCACGTCACGCTCGGGATCGTGCTCGTCCCGGTACTGCTGGCCAAGTTGTGGTCGGTCATCCCCAAGCTGTTCGCCTGGCCGCCGGTGCGGTCCCTGGGGCACGCGCTGGAACGGTTCTCGCTGCTCCTGCTGGTCGGCGGGGGACTGTTCGAATTCGCCACCGGCGTGCTCAACGTCCAGCTGGACTACGTCTTCCCCGGCTCCTTCTACCCGCTGCACTTCTACGGGGCGTGGATCTTCATGGCCGCCCTCGTGGTCCATGTGGCGCTGCGGCTCCCGCTCATGGTGCGGGCGCTGCGGAGCCGCGAGCTGCGGGCCGAGCTGCGTACCCGCACCGCCGACACCCGGCCGGAGCCGCCGGACGAGACCGGCCTGGTCAGCCCGCGGCCCGCCGCGCCGACCATGTCGCGGCGGGGCGCGCTCGCCATGGTCGGCACCGGCTCCTTCGCGCTGCTGGTGGTGACGGCCGGTCAGAGCATCGGCGGCCCGCTGCGCACGAGCGCGCTGCTCGCCCCGCACGGCCGTGACCCGGGCCGGGGGCCGAACGGCTTCCAGATCAACAAGACCGCCGTGGCCGTCGGCATCCGCGCCCGCGACATCGGCCCCGACTGGCGGCTGGTGGTGCGGGGCGCGGCGGACCGCGAGACCGTCCTCACCCGGGAGCGGCTGCTGCGGCTGGAGCACCACGGCGCGGCGCTGCCCATCGCCTGTGTGGAGGGGTGGTCCACGGCCGACCAGCGGTGGGAGGGGGTGCGGTTGGCCGACCTCGCCGCGCTGGTGGGGCATGCCGACCGGCCGCCGAAGGTCCTGGTGGAGTCCGTACAGCGGCACGGCTCCTTCCGCAGCGTCGTGCTGAGCGAGCACCAGGTCCGCGATCCCCGCTCGCTGCTGGCGCTGAGGGTCAACGGCGCGGATCTGTCGCCGGACCACGGCTATCCGGCGCGGGTGATCGTGCCCGGGGCTCCGGGTGTGCACAACACCAAGTGGGTCGGGCGGTTGACCTTCGGGGGGACGGTATGAGGATTCTCGGGCGGAGCCGGGGTGGGCCGCGGCGGCTGGACGGCGAGTCGCCGCTGCGGCTGGTGCTGCTGCTGTGCTCCTTCGCGCTGACCGGTTACGCCGGGGTGAGGCTGCTGAGCGGCGACTGGTTCGGGATCGCGCTGTGGTTCGTCGCGGCCGCCGTCCTCCACGACCTGGTGCTGCTGCCGCTGTACGCGCTCGCCGACCGCGCCGTGGCGGCCGTGCTCCCGGCCCCGGCCCGGTGGATCAACCATGTGCGGGTGCCCGCCTTCGTCTCCGGTGTGCTGCTGCTGGTGTGGTTCCCGCTGATCCTCGGCCAACAGGAGCGCCGCTACGAGCACGCGACCGGGCTGAGCGCCGGCGTCTTCTGGCCGCGCTGGCTGCTGATCACCGCCGTACTCTTCGGCGCCTCGGCGCTGTGGCTGGTGATCCGGATGGCGATCCGGGGGTGGCGGCGTCGCCCGGGGGCTCGGGGTGGGGCCGCGTCGGCCGCGGCGGCCACTTCGGCGGCTTCGGCCGGGGAGCGGAGGCCGCGGAGGCCGCCCGCCGGGCCCGCAGGGCCCAGCCGGCCATGACCGCCGCACAGGCGACCGCGTACCCCAGCGTTCCGACCCACGCGCCGTCGTCCACCGCACGGGCCGTCACATACTGCGCGACGCCCGCGAGTGGAACGCCGAGCCACTCCCAGCGTCCGTCGAGGGCCACCAGCGCCACCACCAGCAGCGCGTACCAGGGGTAGCCGGGCGTCATCAGCAGGAACGCGGTCCCGGTCACCACCAGCGCGCCGCGCCAGGGCCGTTGGGGATCGCCGCGCAGCAGCACCCAGGCCACGACCACGAGCAGGACGGCGGCGATCACGGGGAGGGCCCAGGCCTCCGGGTCGGGGCGGAGCAGGCGCAGCAGGGCGTAGCGGTTCTTGTCGTCGGCGGCGGTGGAGTCCGTCCCGTAGCCCTCCTCGGCCACATAGCCGGTGAGATAGCCGAGGACGGAGGAGTGCGAGAGCAGGACGTACGGGAGGTAGCCGAGCGCGACGACGGCGGTGGCGGGCAGCACGATGGCCGCGGCGCGGCGGATTGGCGTGGCACGGCGGGTTGGTGCGGCGCGGTGGGTTGGCGTGGCACGGTGGGTTGGCGCGGTCGGCGAGGCGGGGCTTCCGGCGGGCCTGGGCCTTTTGAGCGCGGTGAGAGGCCTGGCGACGGCCGTGGCGAGGACGCCGGAGAGGGCGCCCGGCAGGGTCACGGCGGGCAGCAGCTTGGCCGCGGTCGCCGCGCCGAGCAACGCACCGCCCAGGACGTGGCGGCGGGGGACGGCGACGAGGCCCGCGACGGTCAACAGCACGCCCAGCGCGTCGACATGGGCGTTGTTCACCGCCTCCACCGGCACGGCCGGGCACCAGGCCCAGAGCGCGGCGCGGGCGGTCGCGAGGCGCGGATCGCTGCGGCGCCGTGCCGCGGCGAGCAGTACGGCGGTGGTGGCGACGGACAGCAGCGCGCCGCCGGCCTGGAGGGGGAGGAGGGTGGAACCTGACGGCGCCGAGCGGTGTACAAGCAAGAAATAGCCCTCTGCGGCGGGAGGATAAATCGTATGGACCGAGGGGCGGTTCAGGCGCGTGCACTGCGGCTCGGCAGAGGCGCTTGGCGGGTGATCGGGCTCCGGATCGGCGCGCGGGACGGCGCCGCGATGTTCGCGCGCGGGATGTTCGGGCCCGGGGCGGACGGGCGTGGGGCGGACGGGGGCGCGGTCAGGGCCACGGCAGGCGGAGCCCTGGGGGAAGAGCCAGCGGTCGCGCAGCGAGGCGAGCGCGGGGTCCTCGGGCGCGTGGTCATAGGGGGACATGCCCGCGGCCTGCACGCGTCCGTCCCAGGCGTAGCGGTAGGCGTCGGTGCTGGTGCGCGGCGGGGCGAGCAGTCCTGTGGCGGCGACCGCCGCGCTGCCCACGAGCACGAACACCGTGGCCTGGCGGGCGCCGAGACGGCGGACGGTCCACGCGGCCGCGGCGAACACCGCCCAGGCGATGGCGTACCAGCGGGACAGCGTGCCGGGCGCGGTATGGAAGTCGTCCCTACGGAAGGTGAGGGCGAGGACGGCGACCAGCGAGCCGAGCAGCGTGGCCAGAGCGACCGGGGTGCCCCAGCGGCGGGCGGTCCGCACCTGAGAGGGCGGGGCGGTCCGCACCTGCGACGGCGGGGTGGGGCGCATCCGCGAGGGCGGGGTGGGGGCGGTCCGCGCACGCTCGGGCGGGGTGGGGCGCGCAGATGGACGGGGCACGTCCGTGCTGTCGGGCGGTGGTGCGGGGCGGTCCGGTGGACGGGGCTCGTCCGTGCCGTTGGGCGGTGGTGCGGGGCGGTCGCGGGCCGGTGGCCGAGGGCCCGGGCCGGAGTGTGGCCCGGGCACCCGGCCGGTCCACCGGGCGAGTCGGCCGGGCCGCAGCAGGCGGCGCAGCGATGCGGGCACGGCTCAGACCTCCGTGCCGGACCGGGGCACGGGCGGTGTGTGCCGCAGCGATATGAAGCCGCGGTCCCGCGCGGTCCACTGCTCGACCAGGCTCCAGCCCACCGCGCGCGCGTGGTGCAGCAGCGCCCGGGCGCCGACGCGGGCCCAGGGGAAGGCCGTTCCCATGTCGCCCCGGCCGTCGTCCACGCGCACCCGCACCCGCTCGTCGACATCCGCCGCCGCGGCCTCCACGATCAGGAGCCCGTCGGGGGCCATGAGTTGGGCGACGCGCGCCAGCAGGGCGCGCGGGTCACCGCCGATGCCGATGTTGCCGTCGATCAGCAGCGCCGTGCCCCAGCGTCCCTCGCCGGGCAGTGGTTCGAAGACCGAGCGGCACAGCGCGGGCCCGCCCGCGTGGACCGTACGGGCGACGGCCGCCTGGCTGACGTCGATGCCCAGGCAGGGGCGGCCGTGCAGGGCCAGCGCGGCCACCAGCCGACCGGGGCCGCAGCCGATGTCGAGTATCGGACCCTGGCAGCGCCGCAGCACGGTCCGGTCGGCCGCGTCGGCGTCCGCACACCAGCGTTCGACGTCCAGGGGCAGCATCCAGCCGTCGGCCCGGCGGAGGAACAGCGGCCCTCTGCCCGCGTGGAGCGCTCGGACATAGGGGTCGGCATGCCAGGAAGCGGCCGCACGGCGAGCGGACGTCCGCTCGCGCACCAATCCGTCGTGCACCGACGCGTCGTGTACGAATCCCTCGCGCACCGATCCGTCGCGCACCGTATCGGCCGTGCTCATCGGGCGGTGGTCCGGGACGACAGACGGGCCAGGGCCCGGGCGAACCGCCCGCCCGGGGCGTCGGCCGCCACCCGTACGGCGTCCTCCGCCGTATCCACGTCGCGCAGCATCGGCAGGTCGCGCACCCGCAGCCCCGCGTCCGTCAGCCGACGCCGCTGGGCGGCACCGGTGGTGGCGGTGGACATCGGCACGCCCCGCAGCAGTTCGGGGTCCGGTTCGGCCAGGCCCAGGGCCCAGAAGCCACCGTCGGCTGCCGGGCCGAACCAGGCGTCGCAGTCGTGCCAGCTCCCCGGGCTGAGCGCGGGGGCGAGGAGAGCGGGGGTGACCTGCGGGGTGTCCATGCCGATCAGCACGGTGGCGCCCCGGCAGGCGGCGAAGGCCGCGGCGAGCCGTTCGTCCAGACCGCCGTCGCACTGCCGCACCACCTCGAACCCCGGTGGCAGCCACGGGCCGGGGTGTCCGTCGAGCGCCAGCACCCGGCGACGGGCGGGCATGGCGAGCGCGGCGTGCAGCGTGTCGGCCAGGGACGCCTCGGCGAGCGCGGCGGCCTCGGCGGGGGTGTACGGGGGAGTGAGCCTGGTCTTCACCCGCCCGGGCACCGGCTCCTTGGCGATGATCAGCAGCGTCGTCCCGTCCCCGTGGGCCGCCCGGGAGCCGGTGTCCGTGCGGACGTCCGCACCGGCGACCGGACGCCCGTCGGCGCTGCCAGGAACGGAGTTGAGGCGGCCCGGAGCCGAGGAGGCCTCCGCCGCGTGGGCATCCTCGTGTGGCGCGGCGCTCACCGCGCGGCCCTCGTGGGGATGGTCAGGTCGCGGGCCTCCGGCGGCTGGCGCAGCACGGCGCGCATATCGCGCACCGTGTGCCACGTGCCCCGCCAGGTGCCGGTGACCTTCGACTTCCCGGTGCGCGGCCGGTACGGCACCTCGCGCTCCTCGATCCGCCATCCGGCGTCCGCGGCCCGCACGACCATCTGGAGCGGGTAGCCGCTGCGGCGGTCGGTGAGGCCGAGGGCGAGCAGCGGTTCGCGCCGGGCGGCCCGCAGCGGGCCCAGGTCGCCCAGCGTGAGGCCGGTGCGCCGCCGCAGCATGCGGGTCAGCGCGAGGTTGCCGAGCCGGGCGTGCACCGGCCAGGCCCCCCGCTCCTGAGGACGTCGCCGGCCCAGCACGAGGTCGGCGTCGCCCGCCGCCACGGTCCGCGCGAAGGCGGCCAGCAGCCCGGGGTCGAGCGAGGCGTCGCAGTCGCAGAAGCAGACGATGTCGGCCTCGGCGGCGAGGAGCCCGGTGTGGCAGGCGGCGCCGAAGCCACGGCGGGGTTCGTGGACGACGGTGGCGCCGTGGGCGCGGGCGATCGTGGCCGAGCCGTCCGTGGAGCCGTTGTCGACGACGATGGCGCGCCAGCCGTCGGGGATGCGGGCCAGCACCCAGGGCAGGGCGGCGGCCTCGTCCAGACACGGCAGGACGACGTCCGCGCAGGGAGTGGTCGAGTTCGTCACCCGCACCACACTACGAAGGAGAAACCGACATTTCGGGCTTCAGGTTCTTACGAAACACGGACGTCGGCCGGGCAGCGGGCTCCCCGGCACCCCCTGGTGCCGCCTCCGGTGTCACGCTGTGGGGCATGCAGCAGAATCCCTCCGGGAACCTCTCTCCCACCCGCGTGCTCGTCGTCGACGACGACCCGACCGTGGCCGAGGTCGTCGCCGGGTACCTCGGCCGGGCCGGCTTCGCCGTGGACCGGGCCGCCGACGGCCCCGGGGCGCTCGCCCGCGCCGCCGCCCGCCGGCCGGACCTGGTCGTGCTCGACCTGATGCTGCCCGGCATGGACGGGCTCGAGGTGTGCCGCGCGCTGCGGGACAAGGGCCCGGTGCCGGTCATCATGCTCACCGCGCGCGGCGACGAGGAGGACCGGATCCTGGGCCTGGAGATCGGCGCGGACGACTACGTCACCAAGCCGTTCAGCCCCCGGGAGCTGGTGCTGCGCGTGGAGTCGGTGCTGCGGCGCGGCCGGACCGCTCCGCGGGGCCCCGGCTCGTCCGGCCCCGGTCCTGGCCCTGGCTCCGGCCCGGACGAGGTGACGCACCGTGCCGGGATCACCCTCGACCCCCTGGCCCGGCGCGCCGCCCGGGACGGCCGGGAGCTCGCCCTGACCGTGCGCGAGTTCGACCTGCTGGCCTTTCTGCTGCGCCACCCCGGGGTGGCCTTCACCCGCGAGGAGTTGATGCGCGAGGTGTGGGGCTGGGACTTCGGCGATCTGTCCACCGTCACCGTCCATGTGCGGCGGCTGCGCGGAAAGGTCGAGGACGATCCCGCCGCGCCCCGGCTCATCCAGACCGTATGGGGCATCGGCTATCGCTTCGACGCCCCGCCCGAGGCCGACGACGAGACCGACGGCGAGGTCCACGGCGAGGGGCGACGGGACGAAGGACGCGGGGACGAGGGGCGACGGTACGAGGGGCGTGAGGACCAGGGGCGGGACGAGGAGCGGGGGCCGGGTTCCGATGCGTGATGTGCTCCTCATGGCGGTGTTCGCCTTCCTGGGCGCGGCGGCGGCCGGTCTGCTGGGCGCGCTGGCGCTGCGGCTGGTGCGGGGCCGTTCGGTCGCGGTGTCCCTCGCCGTCGTCGCCGCCGTCGCGGTCACGGCGATGCTCACCGGGACGCTCGCGGTCGCCTGGGCGATGTTCCTGTCCCCGCACGACCTGACGGTGGTCACCACCGTCTGCGCCATGGCCGCCGTGGTGTCCCTGGCCACCGCGCTGCTGCTGGGCCGCTGGGTGGTGGCGCGCAGCAACGCGCTGGCCCTCGCCGCCCGCTCCTTCGGGGACGGCGGGAGCTTCGCCGCCCCCGACGGCCAGGCCACCGCCGAACTCGCCGCGCTCGGCCGTGAATTGGCCGCCACCAGCGCCAAGCTGGCCGCCTCCCGCGAGCGTGAGCGCGCCCTGGAGTCCTCCCGCCGGGAGCTGGTCGCCTGGATCTCCCACGATCTGCGCACCCCGCTGGCGGGGCTGCGCGCGATGTCCGAGGCGCTGGAGGACGGGGTGGCCCCGGACCCGGACCGCTACCTCCGCCGGATACGCACCGAGGTGGAGCGGCTGAACACGATGGTCGGCGACCTCTTCGAGCTCTCCCGCATCCACGCCGGGGCGCTCTCCCTCACCCCCACCCGGATCTCCGTCTACGACCTGGTCGGCGACGCCCTCGCCGGGGTCGATCCGCTCGCCCGCGAGCTGGGCGTCCAGCTGATCGGCGACCGCGTGGACCCCGTCCCAGTGGAGGTCGACGGCAAGGAGATGACCCGTGTGCTCGGGAACCTCCTGGTCAACGCGGTCCGCCGCACCCCGGCGGACGGCACGGTCGCGGTGACCGCCGAGCGGGAGGCGGACACGGTCGTGCTGTCGGTCACCGACGGATGCGGCGGGATCCCGGAGGAGGACCTTCCGCGCGTCTTCGACACCGGCTGGCGCGGCAGCGACGCCCGCACACCCCCGGCGGGCGCCGGTCTGGGCCTGGCCATCGTCCGCGGCATCGTCGAGGCCCACGACGGCCAGGCGGCGGTCCGCAACGTCGACGGCGGCTGCCGCTTCGAGGTCCGCCTCCCCGCCGCCGCGATGTGAGGGCCTGGCGCCTCAGGCCTCTTCACGCCCTGAGGGTGCCCCGGCCACCCTGCCCGCGCGGCCACCCTGCCGCGCCTCCTCACGCCATGGGCGACCCCGCCCCCTCACGCCCCCGCCCGTTGCGGGGCGTGGGCGAATTCGGTCATGCCCTCGTGGAACGGGACCGCCGGGCGCCAGCCCAGATGGTCGCGGATCCGGCGGGACGACGCGGTGATGTGGCGTACGTCGCCCAGTCGGTAGTCGCCCGTCACCACGGGCGCGGGGCCGCCGAAGGCCGTGGCCAGGGCCGTGGCCATCTCGCCCACCGTATGGGGGTCGTCGCTGCCGGTGTTGTACGCGGTCAGCGCGGACGGGGCCACCACGTCCGGCGTCGCCTCCAGGGCCTCCAGGGCGGCGACATTGGCGGCGGCCACGTCACGGACATGGATGAAGTCCCGGCGCTGGCCCCCGTCCTCGAAGACCGTGGGCGCCTCGCCGCGCGCCAGGGCCGAGCGGAAGAAGGAGGCGACGCCCGCGTAGGGGGTGTCGCGCGGCATCCCCGGCCCGTACACATTGTGGTAGCGCAGCGACACCGCGCGGCCGCCCACCGACCGGGCCCAGGCCGCCGCCAGGTGTTCCTGGGCCAGCTTCGTCGTCGCGTACACATTGCGGGGATCGGCCGGTGCGTCCTCCGCCACCAGGCCGGGCCGCAGCGGGGTGCCACACTCGGGGCAGCGGGGGTCGAAGCGGCCCGCCGCGAGGTCCGCCTCGGCGCGCGGGCCGGGACGGACCCGGCCGTGGCGGGGGCAGTCGTAGCGCCCCTCGCCGTAGACGACCATCGACCCGGCCAGCACCAGTTCGCGCACCCCGCGCTCGGCCATCGCCGCCAGCAGCACCGCCGTGCCCAGGTCGTTGCAGCCCACATAGGCCGGGGCGTCCGCGAAGTCCTTGCCGAGACCGACCATCGCCGCCTGGTGGCATACGGCGTCCACTCCGCGCAGCGCCGCGGCCACCGCCTCCCGGTCCCGCACATCGGCGTGGATCCACTCCCCGTCCACGGACGGCGGAGCCGGATGGGCCGCCGTCGGGTGAGCGGCGGGAAGGAGGGCGTCGAGGACGACCGGCTCATGGCCGTGCTCGACGAGGGCGGTGACGATGTGCGAGCCGATGAAGCCCGCACCTCCGGTGACCAGTACGCGCATGGGGGCGACGCTAGGCCCGAGGGGGCGCCTGGGCCCGCCTCCGCGCCGTTCCGTCACCGCTCCGTAAGACCTTCCGGAGGAGGCGTGGTCACAGAATGGTCACAAGGGGGACGGCCCGGCGTTGCCTTTCACTGCGACCGTGGCGCCCACTCGCGTCCCCTGGGACCCCGTCCCCGAGGCCCGTCCTCCTGGGGCTCCCGGGCACGTTCAACCGGACACGTTCGACCGGACACGTTCGACCGGACACGTTCAACCGGACACGTCTCTCAAGACCGCCGCCATCGACGAACAGAGAGCCACATGACGGTCACCACCGCCCCCGCGGCCCAGCGTCCCCGCTGCCTCAACGACGTCAAGGGATGGTTCCCCAGCCTTGACCAAGTGCTGTTCGACCGCTTTCTGAGCCGCCAGGAGCACCTAGGACAGCGCGGGGACCTGATGGAGATGGGTGCCTACATGGGCAAGAGCGCCATCTTCACCGCCGCCTACCTGCGGGCGAACGAGCGGTTCACGATCTGTGACCTCTTCGACGCCGAGGCGCCGGACGAGAAGAACGCGGCGGAGGCGCGCAAGTCGTACTCCACCCTGACCCGCACCGCCTTCGAGCAGAACTACCTGGCCTTCTGGGATGAGCTGCCGAACGTCATCCAGGGCCCGACCTCCGTCGTGCCCGACCACGTCGGCGCGAACACCTGCCGCTTCATCCACGTGGACGCCTCGCACCTGTACGAGCACGTGGCGGGCGACATCGACACCGCGCACAACACGCTGGTGCCCGACGGCCTCGTCGTTCTCGACGACTTCCGCTCCGAGCACACCCCCGGCGTGGCCGCCGCGACCTGGGAGGCGGTGTTCACGCGCGGCCTGCGGCCCATCTGCCTGTCCACACAGAAGCTCTACGGCACCTGGGGCGACCCGGAGCCGATCCAGGACGAGCTGCTCGCGGACGAGGAGTGGCGCAAGGGGATGCACACCAGCGTGCAGGAGATCGCGGGCCGCAGGGTGCTGCGGTTCTCGGGGAAGCCCGCGAACCCGACCCCGCCCACCTCCCGCTTCGCCCATGAGCCGCGCGACCCGGCTCCCGAGCCGCGCTCCGCGCCCACCGCACCGGCGCCCGCGCCCGCGGCGCGCCGCCCCACGGCGGTCCGGCGGTTCGCCGCCGATGTGCTCCCGCCGGTCGTCACCCGCGCGATCCGCCGCCGCAGGGGGTAGCCCCGGGGCGCGGAGGGGAGCCCAGGGGCTGTCTGCCCTTGGGCTCCCCAGCCCCCGGCGTCCCTTGAGTCCCCAGCCCCGGCGTTCCTTGAGTCCCCAGCCCCCGGCGCCCCTTGGGCTCCCCAGCCCCGGCGTCCCGTGGACTCCCAAGAGCCCCGCGCCGCGGACGGCCCTACCGGCGCCGCAGCGCCGGGTGGTCCGCCACGACCGTGCAGGACCCCGGCGCGATCTCGGTGAACCCCGCGTCGCGGACCACCGGCAGGCCGCTCGCGGTGAGCTCGTCCCACCGCTCGGCCGACGCCGTACGCACCGCCAGCGGGAACCCGGCCTCGCGCCAGGCCGCCCGCGCCGCGTCGTCCAGCTCCCACCAGGCCAGCTGGGCGCCGTGCCCGGCCTGGGCCATCGCCTTGCCCGCCGACATCTCCACATGAGGGCTCAGCCACAGCACCGGACCGGAGGGGTCGGGGGCGGGCGGGGGCTCGGGGTCGTCGAGGTCGGTGCCCGAGACCTGGAGCTTGGCCAGCTCCTTGGGCCAGCCGTCCAGCGGCACCGGCGGGAACACTCGCACCTCGGCGGCGGCCGACGAAGCCCCGTCCGCCGACGCAGCCCCGTCCACCGAGGCACGCTCGTCGCCGTCATCGGCGGCGGGCGCCCGGCCCGTGACCGTGATGCCCGGCAGCCCGGACGCGCGCCGCCACTCCGCGCCGCGCGCCCGCCGTACGACCTTGCGGATCCGGGCGTCCTGCCAGTCCCGTACGGCCTGGGCCCACTCGCCGTCGGCGGCCGTCGCCCGCTCGTCCGACAGCAGCACCAGCACCGCGCGCGCCGCCGTCTCCAGGGCGTCCGTACGCGCCGGGGGCGCGGCCTTCTCGATCCGGACCACCAGGGGCAGGACGAACTGCGGCGCGGCGTCCCGGTCGACCTCGGCATGCCGGAACGGGCTGCTGCGGGCGCCGGATCCGGTGCCCTGGTGAGCGGTTGTCTGGGTGCCGGTCTCGGTGTCGGCGTCGGTGCTGGTCACGCGCCCAGTGTGCCAGGACCGCCGCGAGGCCCTGTGCGATGGACCTCCCTTCAGCCAAGGGGCCTTGCCACAGGCGTCGCGGACCCGCGAGGGCCCACCGGACAGGACCCAGGGGCCTCCGCGCGCCGAGGGCCTCCCCTCGCCGAGGGGCGCGCCTATGCTCAACCGGCATGAGACTGCGAGGAGTCGGCCGCCGCTACGGCCTGGGCGGACCCTGGGTGCTGCGCGGTGTCGATCTCGAGGTGCCGCCGGGTTCGCTGACCCGTATCCAGGGGGCCAACGGCAGTGGCAAGTCCACGCTGCTGCGGCTGCTCGCCGGGATCGACGCCCCCAGCGCGGGCCGGATCACCGGCCGCCCGCCCACCGCCTACGTCCCCGAGCGGTTCCCGGCCGAGCTGCCCTTCTCCGCCCTCGGCTACCTCACCCACCTGGGCCGGATCCACGGGCTGTCCCGCGCCGCGGCGGCGCGCGGGGCGGGGGAGTGGCTGGAGCGGTTCGGCGCGGACGGGTACGCCGGCACCCCGCTCGCCGAGCTGTCCAAGGGCACCAGCCAGAAGGTCGCCGTGGCACAGGCGCTGCTGGCCGCTCCCGGCCTGCTGGTCCTGGACGAGGCGTGGACCGGCCTCGACCAGGCCGCGCGTGGGGTGCTGGACACGGCGGTCGCCGAGCGCGTCGCCGACGGCGGCGCGGTCGTCTTCGTCGACCACGACCCACGCCGCTTGGCCGGGGTGGCGGACCGCGTCCTGCGCGTCACCGGGACCCGGCTGGAGCCGGTGGACGCGGACGCCCACGGCGCGCCCGGCGAGGCCAGGCACCCCCACCCGCCCGGAAGCGCCCCGGATCGGGAGGTGGCCCGGTCCTCGGCGGCGGAGGCCGACTCCCCGGCCAGGGACGCCGAGCCCCCGGCCAGGGACGCCGAGCCCCCGGCCACGGACGCCGAGCCCCCGGCCACCGTCCGGCTCCGGGGCAGCGACCCGGCTACGCGCCCGTCCCGCGCGACGTCGGCGGGGGCGCCGGGCCGTGAGGCCGTGGTGCCGGGTGCGGCTGGTCCGCCGGTGGCGCAGGACGGGTCCGGCGTCGGGCCGCGGGTGCGGGTGGAGGCCGAGGGGGCGCCGGGGGCCGGGCTGCCCGGTGAGCTGGCGGGCGCGGTGGTGCGCGAGTACGGTCCCGGGCCCGCGAACGGGAGCGGGGCCGCCGGTTCGGCGGGGCGGGGCGTACGGCTGGCGGTCGAGGTCGGCGCCGCCGACTCCGACGCCCTCCTCCGCACCCTCCTGACCGCCGACCCGCCCTGGCACATCCGCGCGGTGACGACCATCGACGACCAGGAGCCCGCCCAACAACTTACGGAGAAGGCATGACCGCGCTGCTGCGCTATCAGGCGGCCCTGCTGGCCCGCTCGCACCGCTGGCTGCCGCCGTTGCTGCTCTACGCCGCGTTCCTGGGGATCGGAGTACAGACCGGGCAGCCGATCCTCGACTCGCTCGGCTACGCCGCCGCCGCGCTGCTGCCCGTCGCCGCCTGGCTGGTGCGGGTGTGCGTCACCCAGGAACCCGCCGCGGCCCGCGACTGCGCCTCGGCGGCGGTGGGGCCCGGCCGGGTGCACCTCGCCTCGGTGCTGACCGCGCTGGGCGCGGCGCTGGTGCTCGGCACCGCAGGGACGCTGTTCGTCGCGGCGGTCAGCGATCCGCACACCGCGGACCACCTGCACGAGATCCCCGTGCCCGAGGCGACCGTCTCCGGGCTGCTCACCGCGGTCGCGTGCGCGTTGCTCGGCACGGCCGTCGGCGCGCTGTGCAACCGGCCGCTGCTGCGCCGCCCCGGCTGGGCCATCCCGGCCACCCTGCTCGCCGCGCTGCTGGTGTCGGTGGCCGGTGCTTCGCCCGCGAACGCCGCCGTGTCGGGTCTGGTCGACGGCTCGCACAGCGGCACCGTGCCGATGCCCCTGCTGCCCCTGGCCCTGACCGGCGCGGCCGCCGCCGGGGCGACCGCGCTGGCCTGCGCGCTGAGCTCCCGCCGGTCGTAGGGTTCGGGTCATGGACGACCGTACGGACCTTCCCGAGGGCCCGCCGTACGCCGACTGCGTGCAGTGCGGCGAGCCCACCGAGTACCCCGCCGCGCGCCCCGGGGCGACGCTGTGCCCCGTCTGCGAATGGCAGGAGGCCCAGCGCACCGCCTGTTCCGGCTAGCAACCACCCACCGGGTGGTCCTGCCGGGTCCCCGCACCGGGTGCCCCCGGGCCCGCATTGGGTGCCCCCGGGACCCCGCTTTGGGTGCCCTGCCGGGACCACCCGCCGGGTGCAGCTGCCGGGACCACTCACCGTGTGCCGCTGCCGGGACCCCGCACCGGGTGGCCCCGCTGGGACCCTGCACCGGGTGGCCCTGGCCGGGTCTCTGCACCGGGTGCTCTCGCTGGGACCCTGCACCGGGTGGCCCTGGCCGGGTCTCTGCACCGGGTGCTCTCGCTGGGACCCCGCATTGGGTGCCCCCGCCGGGACCGCCCACCGGGTGGCCCGGCGGGCCAGCGCGCCGATTGCCTCGGCCGGATCCCCGCACCGGGCGCCGTTGCCGGGTCCCCGCACTGGCTGCCCTGCCGGGACCCCGCGCCGACTGCCTCGGCCGGGTCTCTGCACCGGGTGCTCTCGCTGGGACCCCGCTTTGGGTGCCCCTGCCGGGACCACCCGCCGGGTGCCGTTGCCGGGTCCCCACACCGGGTGCTCTCGCTGGGGCCCTGCACTGGGTGGCCCTGCCGGGTCCGCACCGGGTGCTCTCGTTGAGCCCTCGCACTGGGCGCCCTGCCGGGACCACCTGCCGCGTGCCATTGCCGGGACCCCGCGCCGGGTGCTCTCGCCGGGACCCTGCACTGGGTGCCCTGCCGGGTCCCCGCACCGGGTGGCCCGGCGAGGGCGGCGCGCCGACTGCCTCGGCCGGGACCCTGCACCGCCTGCCCCAGCTGGGGCCGCTCGGACCGCACGGGCCGCTCGGGCCTGTCCGGCGGAGCTTTGCGGGGCCGCGACGCCTGGCACGGCGCCTGGCGCCGCGCCCCGGCCACCGCCGCGAGGCGGCCCCCGGCC
>NZ_JACVYG010000086.1:0-24726 GCF_014712245.1 Streptomyces sp. 5-10 | reverse complement strand
CGCGCGGTGGCGCAGGCAGGGAGCGCCGGAACACGGCGGCGGAGAGCGAGCACCCGGCGCAGCCGGAGCACGGCACACCGGAGGGCGAGCCTGTGTGGGACGCGGATCGCAATGCCGCAAGAGGCGCGGCGCGCCGGCCGGGAGCGAACGGCGGCTCCGGCCCCGACGAGCAGCCCCCGGCCGCCCAGGGCGACGGGCGCGGCCGGGAAGCGGCGCGCCGGGGCGCCGGCGCGGGCGAGCATCCGGAGCGCCCGGGCGAGGCTTCCGCGACGGCCGGGGCTGGTGAAGCACATACGGCAACGGGATCTGGCGAGGCCCATGCGGCGGCCGGGTCGAGCGAGTCCCGCTCGGCGGCCGGGTCCGGCGATCCACACACCGCGCCCGGATCCAACGACGCCCGCAGAGCATCCGGATCCGGCGACGCCCACACCGGGGCCGCCACGGCGGGTGAGGTCGCCTACAGCGCGCCGGAGGGCGGGGTGCCCACGGTGCCGCCCGCGGGCGGCACCGCCGCCGCCGAGGCGGCCATCGCGCGGGACCGGAGCGGCGACCGGCTGCGGTTCGTGGGGGCCGCGACGCGCCGGATCGCCCGGGGCATCGACCTGGACGAGATCGTGCTGGGCCTGTGCCGGGCCACCGTGCCCACCTTCGCCGACGCGATCCTGGTCTATCTGCGCGATCCGCTGCCGGTCGGCGACGAGCGCCCGGTCGGCCCGGTGGTGCTGCGGCTGCGCCGCACCGACCGGATCCCGCTGGACCCGGACACCGACAGCGGCCGGCTGTCGCTGCTGCCCTCCCAGCCGGATCTGTCGCCCGCGGTGGGCGGCGGCCCGGCCGCCGAGCTGTGCGAGGTGGAGGCGGGCGGCCCGCTGGCCGAGGTGCTGCGCGGGGTGCGGCCGGTGTTCGGCGACTCGCAGGCCGCCCGCGCCGCGCTGCCGGAACTGCTGGGCGAGGGGCCCTCGGTGGCGACCGGTCAGCGCACCGTGCTGGCGCCGCTGCGCGGCCGCCGCCGGGTGATCGGCGCGGCCGTGTTCGTACGCCGCCCGGACCGGCCGCCGTTCGAACCCGACGATCTGCTGGTGGCGGCCCAGCTGGCCACCCACACCGCGCTCGGCGTCGACAAGGCGGTGCTGTACGGGCGCGAGGTGTACATCGCGGACGAGCTGCAGCGCACCATGCTGCCCGACTCGCTGCCCCAGCCCACCGGCGTCCGGCTGGCCAGCCGCTATCTGCCCGCGGCCGAGACCGCCCGGGTCGGCGGCGACTGGTACGACGCGATCCCGCTGCCGGGCAACCGGGTGGCGCTGGTGGTCGGCGACGTGATGGGCCATTCGATGACCTCCGCCGCGATCATGGGCCAGCTGCGCACGACCGCGCAGACCCTGGCCGGGCTCGACCTGCCGCCCCAGGAGGTGCTGCACCACCTGGACGAGCAGGCCCAGCGGCTGGGCACCGACCGCATGGCCACCTGCCTGTACGCGGTCTACGACCCCGTGGCGCACCGCATCGTGGTGGCCAACGCGGGCCATCCGCCGCCGCTGCTGCTGCACCGGGGCGGCCGCGCCGAGGTGCTGCGGGTGCCGCCGGGGGCGCCGATCGGGGTCGGCGGTGTCGACTTCGAGGCGGTCGAGCTGGACGCGCCCGCCGGGGCCACCCTGATGCTCTACACCGACGGTCTCGTCGAGTCGCGGATGCGCGATGTGTGGACCGGGATCGAGCAGCTGCGGGAGCGGCTGACCGCCACCGCCCGGCTCACCGGCCCCAACCCGCCGCCGCTGGAGCCGCTGTGCGACGAGGTGCTGGACATGCTCGGCCCCGGCGACCGCGACGACGACGTGGCGCTGCTCGCGGCCCGGTTCGAGGGCATCGCGCCCAGCGATGTCGCCTACTGGTTCCTGGACCCCAAGGCGCAGACCGCCGGGCAGGCGCGCCGGCTGGCCCGCCGGGCGCTGGCCCGCTGGGACCTGGACGATCTGACGGACGCGGTGGAGCTGCTGGTCAGCGAGGTGGTGACGAACGCGGTGCGCTACGCGGAGCGGCCCATCACGCTGCGGCTGCTGCGCACCGACGTCCTGCGCTGCGAGGTCGGCGACGACGTGCCGCAGCTGCCCCGGCTGCGCCAGGCCCGGCCGTCCGACGAGGGCGGGCGCGGGCTGTATCTGGTGAACCGGATGGCGCGGCGCTGGGGCGCGACCCGGCTGTCCACGGGCAAGGTCGTCTGGTTCGAGCTCGCGATGCCGTCCTGAGCCGCCAACGCCGCCCCGCGCGCCGGGCCCTGCGCCGTACGGTCGCCGTACGGTCGCCGTACGGTTCAGGCCCCGGCGCGGAGGTAGGCCACGACCATGTCGCCGAGCATCCGGCGGTAGTGGGCGCGACGGCCCGGGTCGAGGGGGTCGCGGCCGAAGAGGGTGCCGAAGGTGTGCTGGTTGGCCACCGGGAAGACGGCGAATGAGCTGATCATCATGTGGACGTCGACGGCGTCGGCGTCGTCCCGGAACACGCCCTGCTCGCGGCCGCGGGCGAGGATCCCGGAGATCAGGTCGATCACCGGTGTGCCGGCCTTGGCCAGCGTCTCGGACTTGGTCAGGTGCTCGGCCCGGTGGATGTTCTCGATGGACACCAGCCGGATGAAGTCGGCGTGTTCGGTGTGGTGGTCGAAGGTCAGCTCGGCCAGGTGCCGGATGGCCTCGGCGGGGTCCAGGCCGGTGACGTCCACGGCCTGTTCGGCCTCGCGGATGCCGGTGTAGGCGCGCTCCAGGACCTTGATGTAGAGCTGTTCCTTGCCGCCGAAGTAGTAGTAGATCATCCGCTTGGTGGTGCGGGTGAGGGCGGCTATCTCGTCGACGCGGGCCCCGGCGTAGCCGCGCTCGGCGAATTCGCGGGTGGCGACGTCCAGGATCTCGGCCTGGGTGCGGACGGCGTCGCGGAGACGGCTGTTCTTCGGCGGCTGATCGCTCATGCTGGGCCCACTCTACGTCCAGGGCTACGTCCAGGGGGTTCACAAGAGGGCGGTCCTGGGCCTTTACTGTCCACGCTACTAACGAACCAGTTCGTACATTAGCCCGGAAGGCGGGAGGTCGCCGGTATGCGGGACAGGGGCAGCACGCGGCAGTCACGGGGAGGCCGGGAGGGGCGGGAGTCCTGCCTGGTGGGGCTGATCGGATCCGGCGTGGGCCCCTCGCTCTCCCCCGCCCTCCACCAGCGCGAGGCCGACCGCCACGGGCTGCGGTACCTCTACCGCCTGATCGACATCGATCCGCTGGGGCTCGGCCCGGACGGGGTCGGCGAGCTGGTGCGGGCCGCCGCCCGGCTGGGCTTCGACGGGCTCAACATCACCCACCCCTGCAAGCAGACGGTGATCGAACACCTCGACGGGCTGTCGGAGGACGCCGCACTGCTCGGCGCGGTCAACACGGTGGTCTTCGGCGAGGACGGCCGGGCCATCGGCCACAACACCGACTGGTCCGGCTTCGCCCGCTCCTTCGCCCGTGGCCTGCCCGACGCTCCCACCGGCGAGATCGTGCTGCTCGGCGCGGGCGGGGCGGGCGCCGCCGTCGCCCACGCCCTGCTGACCGTCGGCGCCGACCGGCTCACGCTGGCCGACACCGACCCGGCGCGGGCCGCCGGGCTCGCCGGGACGCTGGCGACACGGTTCGGCGCCGCCCGGGTCCGTACCGTCGCGCCCGGCGGGCTCCCGGAGGCCGTCGGCGGCGCCGACGGGCTGGTGCACGCCACCCCCACCGGAATGGCCGCCCACCCCGGGCTGCCGCTGCCCGTGGAGCTGCTGCGGGCCGGGCTGTGGGTCGCCGAGGTGGTCTACCGCCCGCTGGAGACCCCGCTGCTGGCAGCCGCCCGCGCGGCCGGCTGCCGCACCCTGGACGGGGGTGGCATGGCCGTCTTCCAGGCCGCCGACGCCTTCCGCCTCTTCACCGGCCGCGAACCCGACGCGACACGGATGCTCGCCGACCTCTCCGACCTGCTCGAGCTCCCCGCCGGAGGCTGATCATGCGCAAGTCCATCGCCACCGTGTGCCTCAGCGGCACCCTCGAGGAGAAGCTCACCGCCATCGCCGCGGCCGGTTTCGACGGGGTCGAGATCTTCGAGAACGACCTGCTGGCCAGCCCCCTGTCCCCGGAGCGGATCCGGGACCGGGCCGCCGAACTCGGCCTCACCATCGACCTCTTCCAGCCCTTCCGCGACGCCGAGGCCGTCCCCGAGGACCACCTGGCCCGCACCCTGCGCCGGGCCGAGAAGAAGTTCGCCGTCATGAAGCGGCTCGGCGCGGACCTGATGCTAGTGTGCTCCAGCGTCTCCCCCGCCGCCCTCGACGACGACGCCCTCGCCGCCGAGCAGCTGCGGCTGCTGGCCGAACGGGCCGCCGCCCACGGCATCCGCATCGCCTACGAGGCGCTGGCCTGGGGGCGGCATGTGAACACCTACGACCACGCCTGGCGGATCGTCCGGCAGGCGGACCACCCCGCGCTCGGCATCTGCCTGGACAGCTTCCACATCCTCTCGCGCGGCTCGGACCCCAAGGGCATCGAGGAGATCCCCGGCGAGAAGATCTTCTTCCTCCAGCTCGCCGACGCCCCGCTGATGGCCATGGACGTCCTCCAGTGGAGCCGCCACTACCGCTGCTTCCCCGGCCAGGGCGGCCTCGACGTGGCCGGGCTGCTGGAGCACGTCCTGCGGGCCGGCTACGACGGGCCGCTGTCCCTGGAGGTCTTCAACGACGTCTTCCGGCAGGGCGACACGGCCCGCACCGCCGTGGACGCGCTGCGCTCCCTGATCGCCCTGGAGGAGGCCGCGGGCCGCACCGATCTGCCCGCCCCCGTCGTCCCCACCGGCTTCGCCTTCGCCGAACTGTCCTCCACCGGCCCCGAGTTGCCCGCGCTGCTGACCGAGCTTGGCTTCGCCCGCACCGGCCGCCACCACTCCAAGCCCGTGGAGCTGTGGGAGCAGGGCGAGGCCCGGATCGTCCTCAACTCCGGCCTCGACGTCACCACCGGGCACCCCGAACCGGCGCTCGCCGCCATCGGCCTGGAGACCCCCGATCCGGCCGCGTCCGCGGGCCGGGCCCGGGCCCTGCTCGCCCCCGTGCTGCCGCGCCACCGGGCCGTGGCGGACGCCCCGCTGGACGCGGTGGCCGCACCCGACTCCACCGAGCTCTTCTTCTGCCGCACCGAACACCCCGACCACCCCAGCTGGACCGGCGACTTCACCCCGCGCGCCGCCTCCGCCTCCCCCGCCGGGATCACCCATATCGACCATGTGGCGCTCACCCAGCCCCGGCACCACTTCGACGAGGCGTCGCTGTTCTACCGCGCCGTCCTGGGGCTGCGGCCGCACGAGTCCCTGGAGCTGGCCGATCCGTACGGGCTGCTGCGCAGCCGGGCCGTCTCCAACCCCGACGGCTCGGTGCGGCTCGCGCTCAACGTGGCCCAGATCCGCCCGGGTTCGGGGCCGTCCGGATCGCTGCGGCAGCACATCGCGCTGCACAGCCGGGACATCGTCGCCACCGCGCGCCGGCTGCGGGAACGCGGCGCGCCCCTGCTGCCCATCCCCGACAACTACTACGACGACCTCGAAGCGCGCCATGAGCTCGACCCCGGGCTCCATCGCACCCTGCGGGAGCTCGGCCTGCTCTACGACCGGGACGACAGCGGCACGTTCCTGCACCTGTACACGGCCACGATCGGCCGGGTCTTCTTCGAGATCGTCCAGCGGATCGACGGCTACCAGGGCTATGGCGCGGCCAACGCGCCCGTACGCCTGGCCGCCCAGCACGCCCGCGCCCGCTGAACCTCCCATTCCCCCCGTCCGGATACGGCCTCGCCGTCCCCCGAGGAGCCGCCATGTCGTCAGCGTCGTCGACACCGTCCGCCCAGCGCCCGTCCCCCACCGCCGCCCCGCCCGACTGTCTCGATCTGCCCGATCCACCACCGCTGCGCACGATGGTCGGCCCGGGGGTCGTCGCGGTCGGGATCGGCATGGCGGCGGGCGAGATCATCCTCTGGCCGTATCTGACCTCGGTCGGCGGGCTCGGGCTGCTGTGGCTCGCGGTGGTGACCCTGGCCATCCAGACGGTGATCAACCTGGAGATCGAGCGCTACACCCTGGCCACCGGGCAGACCGTGGTCGCCGGATTCTCCCGCTGGTCCACGGCGTGGGGCATCCTGATCTGCCTGGCCGGGGCGTTCCAGTACGTCTGGCCGGGCTGGGCCACCTCCGGGTCGACCGTGCTCACCTATCTGACCGGCGGCGGCGATGTCGTCTGGATCACCGTGGGCTCGCTGGTGGGCTTCGGGGTGGTGCTGACCGTCTCACCGGTGGTCTACCGCACGATCGAGAAGGTCGAACTGGTCAAGGTCATCCTGACGCTGTTCTTCCTCGCCGTCGTCGCGGTCGCCGTCATCGGCTGGCACACCTGGACCACGGCGGGCGAGAAGACCGTCACCGGGGCCGGCCGGATCCCGGACGGCATCACCTTCACCATGATCCTCAGCGCGCTGGGCGCCGCCGGGGCGGGCGGGGTGCACAACCTGGTGCTCAGCAACTGGATCCGGGACAAGGGCTACGGCATGGGCGCCCATGTCCCCAAGCTGGTCTCCCCCATCACCGGCCAGTCGGAGGCGTCGGGCGCCGACCGCTACGCCTTTCCGCAGGACGAGGCCAATCTGGCCCGCTGGCGGGTGTGGTGGCGGCGGGCCAACGCCGAGCACATCGTGTCGTTCTTCGTGGTCTGCCTGGTGACGATCGGGCTGATGAGCATGCTCGCGTACGAAACCCTCTTCGGACGCGACGATGTGGAGAACAGCCCGGAGTTCCTGCGGCTCCAGGGCGAGCTGCTGGGGCAGCAGGTGGGCGACTGGCTCAAGATCCTGTTCTTCGCGGTGGCCACGGTCTCGCTCTGGGCCGCCTCGATCGGTCTGCTCGACATCATCGGCCGGGTGGTCAGCGACTTCGCCAAGCGCACCTACCTGCGCGATGCGGCCTTCTGGACCGAGGGACGGCTGTATTTCGCGGTGGTGTGGGCCGAGGTCGCCATCGGCTCGGCGATCCTGCTGTCCGGGGTGAACCAGCCGATCGTGCTGCTGACCATCTCCACCTGCACCGCCTCCCTCGTCACCCTCGTCTACACGGCGCTGCTGATCCGGCTCAACCGCCGCGATCTGCCGGCCGCCGTACGGCTGCGCGGGCCGCGGCTGGGCATGATGCTGCTGGCCATCGGCTTCTACGGCTTCTTCGCCCTCGCGATGCTGAAGAGCCAGCTCGAGCAGAACTTCTGACGGCGGTGCGGGTGCGGTACGGAGCGGGCGTGCAGAGTGCCACGCCCGCCCCGGGCCGTCACTGCTGTTGTCGGCGGAGGATGCCGCCGTCGTCGGCGTCGCCCGAGGCCGAGCTCGACGGGTCGGGCGGGCTCGGGGAGTCGGCGTCGCCCGAGGGCGATGCCGACGACGAGGCGCTGGACGACGCGCTGGACGACGGGCTGGACGACGGGGACGAGGAGGGCGACTCGCTGTTCGACGGGGACGAGGACGGGCTGGACGAGGGCGACTCCGAGGTCTCGCTCGTGCTCGGCGACGTGGGCGGCTTGACCGCCGCCCCCATGTCGGTGTCCAGGTCGAACTTCGAGGCCTTCTGGCCGCTCAGCGCGGCCTCGGTGTACGCGGCCCAGATCTTGGCCGGGAAGTCACCGCCGTTGACGCGGCCGCCGCCCGCGGTGCCCTTGAGCGAGACCTGCTTCTTCTCGCCCTCGCCGAACATCCCGACGGAAGTCACCAGGTCGGGGGTGTAGCCGGAAAACCAGGCCGACTTGTTGTCGTCCGAGGTGCCGGTCTTGCCCGCGACCGCCTGGCCCTGCTGGCGCACGGCCTGGCCGGTGCCGTCGTCGACCACCCCGGTGAGGACGGAGGTGACGGAGTCGGCGGCGCCCCGGCTGATCGCCTGGCCGTTGGTGGGATCGGGCAACTGGGGCCGCTCATCGCCCTTTTCGGCGGACTTCACGATCGCCGGGGTGACCTTCTTGCCGTGGTTGTCGAGGGTCGCGTAGACCCCGGCCATCTCCTTGGGGCTGGCGCCCATCACGCCCAGCGACATCGCGGGGCGTACGTCGAAGCCGTTGTCCACCCGGCCGTCCATGCCGAGGTCCATGGCGGTGTTCTTGACCTTGCTCAGCCCCACGTCCACCGCCATCTGGGCGAAGACGGAGTTGACGGAGTTGTTCATCGCCTTCTGGACGGAAATGGGCCCGTAGGACTTGTTGTCCTCGTTCGGCGGGGCGAAGGCGGTGTCGCTGCCCTTGACGGGCCGTCTGCTGGTGCCGTCGTAGAGGGTGCTGGATGTGATCGGCGTGCCGTCCTGGGTGGTCGAGCCGTTCTCCAACGCCGAGGCAAGGATCAGCGGCTTGAAGGTGGAGGCGGGCTGGTAGTCCGAGCGGGTGGCGTTGTTGGTCCAGTGCTCGGTGTAGCCCGCGCCGCCGTACATCGCCACGATGCCACCGGACTTGGGGTCCACCGAGACCGCGCCGACCTGCGCGTCCTTGTCGACCTTGCGCTTCTTCGGGTCCAGCTTGTCGGTCAGCTCCGTGCGGACCGCCTTCTCCAGCGCCTTCTGCTTCTTCTTGTCGATGTTGAGGGTGACCGTCCAGCCACCGGCCTCGAACTCGTTCTCGTTCACCCCGGCCTTGAACAGTTCCTTCTTCGCGGCGTCGATGAAATAGCCCGCCTGGCCGTCGAGACCCGGGATGGGGCGGGGCTCGATGGGCACGGGGAACTTCAGGCCCTCGCGCTCGCCCTTGGACAGCCAGTCCTTCTCGACCATGTTGTCGAGGACGTAGTTCCATCGGGCCTTGACCAGCCGCTTGCCGTTGGGGCCCGCCGCCGACCAGTCGTACTGGCTGGGCGCCTGGAGCACCGACGCGAGATAGGCACCCTGCGCGACGGAGAGGTCCTCGACGTCCTTGTCGTAGTACGCGCGGGCCGCGGCCTGGATGCCGTAGGCGCCGCGGCCGTAGTAGCTGGTGTTGATGTAGCCCGCGAGGATGTAGTCCTTGGACTTCTGCTGGTCGACCTTGAGCGAGATCACCAGCTCCTTCAGCTTGCGGCTGACGGTCTGTTCCTGGCTCAGGTAGTAGTTCTTGACGTACTGCTGGGTGATGGTCGAACCACCCTGCTTGCCCCGGCCCAGCGCGGTGTTGATCAGACCGCGGGCGGTGCCGGTGAACGAGACGCCGGAGTCGCCGTAGAAGTCCTTGTTCTCGGCGGCGACGAAGGTGTGCTGCACCTTCTTGGGGATCTTGGACAGCGGGACGGACTCACGGTTGACGTCACCCGTCTTCGCCATGATCGTGCCGTCGCTGTACTTGTAGATGTTGGCCTCGGCCTTGGCCGCGGCGTTGGCGGGCGGAACCTCGACCAACAGATAGAGGACGAAGAACGCCCCGACGAGCAGCACGCCAAGCCCCAGGACGTACCCCAGCAGCCACTTCCAGGTGAAGAAGCGGCGTATGCCCCCCGCCTTCGCCGCCCGCTTGGCTCTGCGAGCGCTCTTCTGCCGCGCGCGTCGCTCTTCCGCTCTACCCATCGCTCCCGCCGCTCCAGTCCGTAAGCCCCCCAGGCCAGCTCATGAAACTAACACCGCAACAACCCTCAAATGCGCATCGATCTAGCTTTTTCCGAAGGTGACAAAAAGCACCCACTCCAAGGGAACTGACGGCTTACGGGCGCCGAGGGTTGCCAGCGACTCGTAATGTGCTATCACTTTGATAGACCGACCACCGAATGAAACGGGGAGCCCTCATGTCCCACGCCACCTCAACCGACCCCCTCACCGGCCAGGCCGACATACCGTCCCTCCCCGAGCCGAGGGTCCGGGAGCGGCCCGCGCACAACGTCAGCGGCGGGCTGGCCCTGCTCGGGGGCCTGGCCGGACTCGCGGGCGGCGTCGGACTGATCCTCGCGGGCGCCGCCGTCGCCGCCGAGCACAAGGGCACCTGGTCCACGCTGCTGATCGTCTCCGGCATCGTGGTGATCCTCGCCGCGCTCCTCACCATGTGCGGCCTCAACACCATCGCGCCCGGCGAGGCCCGGGTGGTCCAGCTCTTCGGCCGCTACCGCGGCACCATCCGCACCGACGGGCTGCGCTGGGTGAACCCGCTCACCAGCCGGGAGAAGATCTCCACCCGGGTGCGCAACCACGAGACCGCGGTGCTCAAGGTCAACGACGCCTACGGCAACCCGATCGAGCTCGCCGCGGTCGTCGTCTGGAAGGTCGAGGACACCGCCCAGGCGATGTTCGAGGTGGACGACTTCCTGGAGTTCGTCGCCACCCAGACCGAGGCCGCGGTGCGGCACATCGCCATCGAGTACCCGTACGACGCCCATGAGGAGGGCGCCCTCTCGCTGCGCGGCAACGCCGAGGAGATCACCGAGAAGCTCGCCATCGAACTGCACGCCCGGGTCGAGGCGGCCGGGGTCCGCATCATCGAATCCCGCTTCACCCACCTCGCCTACGCCCCGGAGATCGCCTCCGCGATGCTCCAGCGCCAGCAGGCGGGCGCGGTGGTGGCCGCGCGCCGGCAGATCGTGGACGGCGCGGTCGGCATGGTCGAGGCGGCGCTGGCCCGGATCGCCGAGGAGGAGATCGTGGCGCTGGACGAGGAGCGCAAGGCCGCGATGGTCAGCAATCTGATGGTGGTGCTCTGCGGGGACCGCTCCCCGCAGCCCGTTCTGAACACCGGCACGCTGTACCAGTGACGGACGAGAGCGAGCGGAAGGCACGGCAGCCGCGGCAGCGCAAGCAGATGCTGCTGCGGCTCGACCCGGCCGTCCATGACGCCCTCGCGCGCTGGGCCAACGACGAACTGCGCAGCGCCAACGCGCAGATCGAGTTCCTGCTGCGCAAGGCGCTCGCGGACGCGGGCCGGCTGCCCGGCGCGGCGCGCCCGATCCCGCGCCGGGGCCGCCCACCGAGGCGCCCCGCCGAGGGCACCGAGGACACGGACCCCACCGAGGGCCCGGAGGACACCGGCCGCGAGCCACACCGGCCCTGACCCCCGCCACACCTCTCTGGCCTGCGGTAAGGCATTCCGCAGCACAGCTATACACTCCAGGTATACGCATGGTGTAGAGTGCTGGGCATGTCAATTGGCCACACCTTGCTCGGACTCCTCGAGGGCGGCCCGCGCCACGGCTATGACCTCAAGCGAGCCTTCGACGAAAGATTCGGACACGACCGCCCGCTGCACTACGGGCAGGTCTACTCGACCATGTCCAGGCTCCTGAAGAACGGCCTGGTGGAGGTCGACGGCATCGAGCACGGCGGTGGCCCGGAGCGCAAGCGCTACGCCATCACCGACGCGGGCATCACCGATGTCGAGCACTGGCTCACCCAGCCCGAGAAGCCCGAGCCGTACCTCCAGTCGGTCCTCTACACCAAGGTCGTCATCGCCCTGCTCACCGGGCGCGACGCGGCCGATCTCCTCGACGTCCAGCGCGCCGAACACCTGCGGCTGATGCGCGACCTGACCCAGCGCAAGCGCGGTGGCGACCTCAGCGACCAACTCATCTGCGACCACGCCCTTTTCCACCTCGAGGCCGATCTGCGCTGGCTGGAGCTCACCGCCGCCCGCCTCGGCCAACTCGCCAAGGCGGTGCGTTCATGACCCCGGCAGGCTCCTTGCTGATCGCCACGTCCCTGCACAAGACGTACGGTCACACCCCCGCCCTGGACGGCGCGGACTTCTCCATCCACCCCGGCGAGGTCGTCGCGGTCATGGGCCCCTCCGGCTCGGGCAAGTCGACGCTGCTCCACTGCCTGGCCGGGATCGTGAAGCCGGACTCCGGCTCCGTCCACTACAACGGGCGTGAGCTGACCGCCATGTCGGACGCCGAGCNTGCACAAGACGTACGGTCACACCCCCGCCCTGGACGGCGCGGACTTCTCCATCCACCCCGGCGAGGTCGTCGCGGTCATGGGCCCCTCCGGCTCGGGCAAGTCGACGCTGCTCCACTGCCTGGCCGGGATCGTGAAGCCGGACTCCGGCTCCGTCCACTACAACGGGCGTGAGCTGACCGCCATGTCGGACGCCGAGCGCAGCGGGCTGCGCCGCGGCGAGTTCGGGTTCGTCTTCCAGTTCGGCCAGCTCGTCCCCGAGTTGAGCTGTGTGGAGAACGTCGCGCTGCCGCTGCGGCTGAACGGCACCAAGCGCAAGGAGGCCGAGGCCCGGGCGTCGGCCTGGATGGAGCGGCTGGAGGTCGCCGATGTGGCGCACAAGCGGCCCGGTGAGGTCTCCGGCGGTCAGGGGCAGCGGGTCGCCGTCGCCCGGTCGCTGGTCACCGGGCCGCGGGTGCTGTTCGCCGACGAGCCGACCGGCGCGCTGGACTCGCTCAACGGGGAGCGGGTGATGGAGCTGCTGACCGAGGCCGCCCGGGAGTCCCGTACCGCCGTGGTGCTGGTCACCCATGAGGCCCGGGTCGCCGCCTACTCCGACCGCGAGGTCGTCGTCCGCGACGGCAAGGCCCGGGACATGGCAGGGGTCCGATGAGCGGCCAGGAAGCCCCGGGCGCCCCGGACGCCCCGGCCGAGGAGCCGCGCGCCCGCGTCTCCGTCGCCCGCTGGGCCGCCGATCTGGCCATGGGCGGCCGGTTCGCGGTCACCGGCGGCCGGGAGAGCTGGGCCAGGACGATCATGACGGCGGTGGGCGTCGGCCTGGGGGTGGCGCTGCTGCTGCTGGCCTCCTCCGTCCCCACCATGTACCAGCAGCGCAACGAGCGGGGCGACGCGCGCTCCGCGCTGAGCTTCGGCGACGAGGTGAAGCCCGGCCCCGACACGCTCCGCCTCGCCAACGCGGGCACCACCTATCGCGACCAGGACATCAACGGCATGGTCATGGCCCCCGACGGCAAGGGCACCCCGCCCGTGCCGCCGGGCATCGACCGGATACCGGCCGCCGGTGAGATGTGGGTGTCCCCGGCGCTGAAGGACCTGCTCGACTCCGACGAGGGGAAGCTGCTCCGGGATCGGTTCCCGTACCGCACCATCGGGGTGATCGGCGACAGCGGCCTGTCCGGCCCGGCCGAACTCACCTACTACGCGGGGATCTCCCAGAAGGCGTTCGGCCACGTCAACTCCCAGTACCACATCGACCACTGGGGCACGGAGAAGCAGGGCAAGGACGAGCCCCTGGACCCCGCGCTGCTGCTGCTGATCATCGTGGGCTGTGTGGTGCTGCTGCTGCCGGTGCTCATCTTCATCGCCACCGCGGCCCGCTTCGGCGGTGAGCGGCGGGACCGGCGGCTGGCCGCGCTGCGGCTGGTCGGCGCGGACATCCATATGACCCGGCGGATCGCCGCCGGTGAGTCGCTGTTCGGCTCGCTCCTCGGGCTCGCCGTCGGCACCGGATTGTTCCTGCTGGCGCGGGAGATCATCGGCAGCATCGAGATCTGGGACATCAGCTTCTTCACCTCCGACATCGTGCCGAGCGCCCCGCTCGCCCTGGTGATCGCGGCGGCCGTGCCCGCCTCGGCCGTCATGGTCACGCTGATCGCCCTGCGCGGTATCGCCATCGAGCCGCTGGGCGTGGTCCGGAACGCCAAGCCCAAGCGCCGGCGCCTGTGGTGGCGGCTGCTGCTGCCGCTGCTGGGCATGGCCCTGCTGCTGCCGCTCGCGGGCGGCTTCGGGGCCGGCAGCGGCGGCGGTGGCAACATGAAGGCGTACCAGGCCGCGGCCGGTGCCGTCCTGCTGCTCATCGGTATCACCGCGCTGCTGCCCTGGGTTGTCGAGGCCGTGGTGGAACGGTTCGGCGGCAGGGGCTCGGTGCCCTGGCAGCTCGCCACCCGCCGGCTCCAGCTCAGCAGCGGCACCGCCTCGCGCGCGGTCAGCGGCATCACGGTCGCCGTCGCCGGGGCCATCGCGCTCCAGATGCTCTTCGCCAGCGTGGGGGCCCAGAACACCGAGGACACCGGCCAGGACCCGAACCGCGCCCAGCTGATCGCGAACGTCCCGGTGAGCGACGGCGAGCAGGCCCGCGACGCCTTCGCGCGGTACCGCGCGACCAAGGGCGTGCGCGATCTGCTCGGTGTCACCACGGACAACGTCTCCGATGTGCGCCGCGGCAAGGACGACCCGACGTCGGTCCCGGAAGAGGCCATCACCGTCGCCGACTGCCCCACGCTCCGCGAGGTGGTCCGCATCACCAGCTGCAAGAACGGCGATGTCTTCCTCATCGATTCGCCCAGCTACTACGGGGAAGAGGAGGGCTTCGCCAAACCGGGCGCCCAGGTCAACCTCGCCTACGGTGACGACGGTGCGCCGGACCTGCGCAAGAAGAAGCTGTGGACCATTCCCCACTCGGCCACGAAGGTGAAGCCCCGGAAGGACCCGATCGGAAGCGAACGCACCGGCATCTTCGCCACCCCCGGCGCCTTCGACATCGCCGACCTGCCGGGCCCTCAAGCGGCGGCCATGATCCGGCTGGATCCGAAGGTCCCGGACGGGGTCGAGTATGTGCGCAACACCAGCGCGGCCCTCTCCCCGGCGATGGATGTCATGCGGCTCAGCAGCACCTCGCAGTCGGATGAGTTCCAGGTCATCCGCAAGGCCCTGTTCATCGGCGCCACCGCGACCCTGCTGCTCATCGGGGCCAGCATGATCGTGACCACCCTGGAGCAGCTCCGCGAGCGCAAGCGGCTGCTGTCCGTCCTGGTGGCCTTCGGCACCCGGCGCACCACGCTCAGCTGGTCCGTGCTCTGGCAGACCGCGGTCCCGGTGGTGCTGGGCCTGGCGCTGTCGATCGCGGGCGGGCTGGCGCTGGGCGTGATGCTGCTGAAGATGGTCGGCCAGCCGCTGGCCGTGGACTGGACCGGGCTCGGCACCATGACCGGCGTCGGCGGCGGGGTCATCCTGCTGGTGACCCTGGTCAGCCTGCCGCCGCTGTGGCGGATGATGCGGCCGGAGGGGCTGCGGACGGAGTAGGCCCGGCCGCCCCCGCTCGGTGCCGGGGACCGTTCCCACCTGCGGAAACGGTCCCCGGCGCCGGGTTTTCGGCGATCATGCCACCCGTATGGGTGATTCCCGGCAGACGGACACACATCCACATTCGGGCCTACGATGATGTTCTCGACAACCAACCACCGGGAGACCAGCCATGTCTGCTGCCGCAGTCGAGGGGCCCCACCGCCCCGAGCCGCTGCCTCTGCTCGAGGAAGCCAACAAGCTCATGGATCAGCACCCGGGCTATCGAGTCGAGATCATCGGGGGAGTAATCACCGTGGCCCCACCGTCGGACTTTCCTCATTCGAGGGTGCTGACCAAACTTATGAAGCCCTTCCTTGCGGCGGGCCTGGACGGCGAGGAAACCGAGATCGGCCAGGGGGTTGGCGTGTGGCTGCCAACCGGACCTGAGGACTATGCCATCCCGGATCTGGTGGTGGTCGACGCCGACATCGACGATCACGTCATCGAGCACAACTGCTACGACCCCGTGGCCTTCCGCCTCGTCCTCGAGGTCACCTCGTCCAACTACAACAACGACCTGCGAAACAAGGTCGTCGCATACGCTGAGGCCAAGATTCCGGTGTATGTGATCGTCAACCGTAAGCACGGCCGGGTCCATGTGCTCACCGACCCCGCAGCGGGCGGATACGACACACACCGCGTCCACGCTCCCGGTGAGCAGATTACCCTGCCCGACTCGATCGGCGCCAAGGTCACCCTTGACGTGGCCGAGCTGCTGGCGGCCGGACAGCACAAAGGCTGACCCGCTCACCCCTTGGCAATACGCACCGGTAGCGGCCGCAGCGCCTCCCGCAGGGCCTCCGCGAACACCTCGAACTCCTCCGCGCGCGCCGCTCCCGCGCGCATGGCCAGGGCTATCCGGCGGGCGGGCGCCGGATCGGCGAAGTCGCCGGTGGCCAGGTGGTCGTTGCGCGCGGTCTCCACCCGGAGCGCGGTGCGCGGCAGCAGCGTCACCCCGAGCCCGCCCGCGACCAGCTGGACGAGGGTGGAGAGCCCGGCGGCGCTGGTGGTCACCGGGGTGCCCTCGGTACGGCCCGCCTCACGGCAGATGTCCAGCGCCTGGTCGCGCAGGCAGTGACCCTCGTCGAGCAGCAGCAGATCCAGCTCCTTGAGCGCCTCGCGGGGGATGTCATCGCGTCCGCCCAGCCAGTGGTCCCGCGGGGTGACCAGCACGAAGTCCTCGTCGAACAGCGGCATTTCGACCACCCCGGGCGCGCCGAGCGGCACCGCGAGCAACAGCAGGTCCAGACGGCCGTGGGCCAGCCCCTCCAGCAGCGAGGCGGTCTGCTCCTCGTGCACCTGGAGATCGAGCCGGGGGTAGCGCTCATGCACCAGCCGCAGCACGGTCGGCAGCAGATACGGTGCCACGGTCGGGATCACCCCGAGTCGCAGCACGCCGGTGAAGGGCGCCCGCGCCGCCTCGGCCTCCTCCAGCAGCTCCCCGACCGCTTCGAGCACGGAGCGTGCACGGACCGCCAGCCGCTCCCCCGCCGGACTGAGCAGCACCTTGCGCGTCGTACGCTCGAGCAACTGGACACCGAGTGCCTCCTCGAGCGCCGCGACGGCGCCCGAGAGCGCGGGCTGGCTCATCCCGATGGCGGCCGCGGCATCGCGGAAGTGCAGCTGCTCCGCGACCGCGACGAAGGCCCTGAGCTGGGAAATGCTCGGCTGGCGCGGTTTGCCCGGCGATGTGGGCGATGCGGCCACTGATAGCCACCTCCAATCAACCCCACCGAGTGTAGCTATTTCACTGATCAATGCACTCTGTGCCAAGGTAGGACCGTCCAACCCCAGGAAAACCCGGACGACCGGGTCTTTCCTATGCGAAAGCTGCAAGGAGTGCGCGTGCTCACCGTCGGTGACAAGTTCCCCGAGTACGACCTGACCGCCTGCGTGTCGCTGGAGAGCGGCAAGGAGTTCGAGCAGATCAACCACAAGTCCTACGAGGGCAAGTGGCGCGTGGTGTTCTTCTGGCCCAAGGACTTCACCTTCGTGTGCCCGACCGAGATCGCCGCCTTCGGCAAGCTGAACGACGAGTTCGCCGACCGTGACGCGCAGATCCTCGGCGTCTCCGGCGACTCCGAGTTCGTCCACCACGCCTGGCGCAAGGACCACGCCGACCTGCGTGACCTGCCCTTCCCGATGCTGGCCGACTCCAAGCACGAGCTGATGCGCGACTGCGGCGTCGAGGGCGAGGACGGCTTCGCGCAGCGCGCCGTGTTCATCGTGGACCAGAACAACGAGATCCAGTTCACCATGGTGACGGCCGGTTCCGTGGGCCGTAACCCCAAGGAGGTCCTGCGGGTGCTCGACGCCCTGCAGACCGACGAGCTGTGCCCCTGCAACTGGAACAAGGGCGAGGACACGCTGGACCCGGTGGCCCTCCTCGCCGGTGAGTGAGCTGATTCACCATGGCACTCGATGAGCTGAAGTCCGCGCTGCCGGACTACGCCAAGGACCTCAAGCTGAACCTCGGTTCGGTGATCGGCAACTCCGAGCTCCCGCAGCAGCAGCTGTGGGGCACCGTGCTGGCCTGCGCGATCGCCTCGCGCTCGGCGCGGGTGCTGACCGAGCTTGAGCCGGAGGCCAAGGTCAACCTCTCGCCGGAGGCGTACACCGCCGCCAAGTCGGCGGCCGCCATCATGGCGATGAACAACGTCTACTACCGGACCCGGCACCTGCTGTCCGACCCGGAGTACGGCAACCTGCGCGCGGGGCTGCGGATGAACGTCATCGGCAACCCGGGCGTGGAGAAGGTCGACTTCGAGCTGTGGTCGCTGGCCGTGTCCGCGATCAACGGCTGCGGCATGTGCCTCGACTCGCATGAGCAGGTGCTCCGCAAGGCGGGCGTGGACCGCGAGACGATCCAGGAAGCCTTCAAGATCGCCGCGGTGCTGCAGGCGGTCGGCGCCACCCTGGACGCCGAGGGCGTCCTGGCCGCGGGCGGCTGACGCGCTCGGCCACGTTCGGTCACGCAGAGACCCGAAGGGCGCCCCACCGATCGGTGGGGCGCCCTTCGGCGTTCGTTCATCGGCCCATGGCACCGGTCCTGATTACCGGGCCCCGCCCTCCCCGGGCGGCAGGCCCGGCCGCGCGGTGGGCGCCGTGCCGGAGGCGGTGGCGCCGTGGGGGCCCGGGACGGCGCGCAGGGCGTTCTCCTGGCTGTAGCCGCGCAAGTAGACGACCACCGTATTGGCGACCGCCACCAGTGGAACGGCCACCACCGCGCCGCCGATGCCGCCGATCAGCGAACCGGCCGCGACCGAGAGCACCACGGCCAGCGGATGGACCCGCACCGCCCGGCCGAGGATGAACGGCTGGAGCACATGGCCCTCGATCTGCTGGACGGCCAGCACCACGATCAGCACCATCGCCCCCGTGAACACGCCCTGGGTGACCAGCGCCACGACCACCGCGAGCGCGCCGGAGACCACCGCGCCCACCAGCGGGATGAAGGCGAAGAGGAAGATGAAGACGGCCAGGGGCACCGCCATCGGCACATCGAGGAAGAACAGGCCCACGCCGATGAAGATCGCGTCGATCAGCGCCACGATCACCGTGCCGCGCACATAGGCGGTCAGCGTCGCCCAGGCGCGCGGGCCCGCACCCGCCACGCCCTCGCGGGCCCGGGCGGGGACCAGCTTGAGGGTCCAGTTCCAGATCTTCGGGCCGTCGTACAGCAGGAAGAGCGTGGAGAACATCGTCAGCAGGATGCCCGTCAGCACCTCGACGACGACCGTGACGCCCTCAAGACCCGCCGAGGTGATCTGCTCGGTGTTGGCACCGACCGCCTCGCGCAGGCTCTTGGCCACGTGGTTGATCTGCTTCTCGGTCACATGGAACGGGCTGTGCAGCAGCCAGCGCCGCAGATCGTCGATACCGGCCTGGACCTCGCCCGAGACCTCGTCGACGTTCTCCATGACCTGCCAGACCACGAACCACACGACCAGGCCCATGACGACGAAACCGGCGATGAAGGTGAGCGCGGTGGCCAGGCCGCGCGGCACACCGCGCCGGCGCAGCCGGGTCACGGTGGGCTCCAGCAGCGCGGTGATGAGGATCGCGACGGTGAAGGACAGCACCACCAGCTGGACGGAGCTGATGACCCGCATGAGCACCCACACCGTGGCGCCGAGGACCAGCAGCCGCCAGGCCGCCTCGGCGGCCACGCGGACGCCCCAGGGCAGGGCGGCCACCGGGTCGGGTCTGGCGGAGACGGCGGGGGCGTAGGCGGGCGGGGCCGGCACGCTGGCCGGCCGCTCCGGCCGGGCGGCCTCGCCCTCCCCTGCGGCGCCCCCGGGAGTCTCGGGGCTCTCCTGGCTTTGGGGGGTCTCCGGGCTTTCGGGGCTTTCCGGGCCGTTCCGGCCCTCGGCGCCCGCAGCGCTCTCGGCGCCGCCCCGCGGGCGTTCCTCAGATGGTTCGGGCCTCGGTTCAGATCCCCGTTCAGATCCCCGTTCGGGCCCCGGTGGTGTCCGTGGGCCGGTGTCGCCGTCGCCCTCGCGCCCCCGCATCTCGGCCTGTTGGGATTCGAGCCGGTGGGCGAGCCGGGTAAGTCCGGTTCCCAGCCTGCCGACCCACTGCGGCAATTTGGACATTTCTCGTTTCCTACCCCCAGTTTCCCCCTCGGCCGTCAAGGAGACGTTACCTGCTGAAGATGCGCGAAACCCCCGACCTGGGCCGGGGGTTTCGTGAAGCGTTCGATGCTGGGCCGCTGCCGGGCGGGGCCCGGTGAACCGGCTCAGTAGTGGCCGTTGGCCTGCCAGAACGACCAGGCGTCACACGGACTGCCGTAGCGCTCGTTCATGTAGTTCAGGCCCCACTTGATCTGGGTGGCCGGGTTGGTCTGCCAGTCGGCGCCCGCCGAGGCCATCTTGCCGGCCGGCAGCGCCTGCACCAGACCGTAGGCACCCGACGAGGGGTTGGTGGCCTTGTAGTTCCAGGTGGACTCGTGGTCCACGATGTTGCTGAAGCACTGGAACTGGCCGCTCGGCACGATCTGCCGCGCCATCGCCTGGACCTCGGCGACGGTGTACGAAGCCTGCTGGGGGAAGCTGGAGGCGTCCCGCGTGGCCGAACGGCTCGCGATCTCCTGCTTCTTCTTGGCCTCGCGCTCCTTGGCCAGCTTCTCGGCGGCTGCCTTGTCCGCGGCGGCCTTCTTGGCCTTCGCGTCCTTGGCCGCCTGCTTGCGGGCTGCTTCCTCTGCGGACTTGCGCGCCTCCGCGTCGGCCGCGGTGGACTGGACGTCCGCCTGCTGCGTCAGGGATGCGGTCTGTGCCACGGCCTGCTGTCCGGCAGGTATGTCCGCGAGAAGCGTCGAGTCGGCGGCGGTCGCCTCGATCGGGTCGGACGAGCCCTGCTGCTGCTGTCCGCCCGCGGCGACGCCGACCACGGCGCCCACAGTGGTGACCGCGGTGGCCGAGGCCACTGCGAATCCCCGGACCGAAATCCGGCTCACTCGGTTTCCTTCCAGCATCGCCCGCTTAGGTGACCTCGCGGGCGCAATCGTGCCCCTGGCGCTGGCCTCCCCTTGTTCCGTCCCCGGTGGTGCGATGGGGTCGGCTGGTCACGGGAGGCACGGGCCCGGTGGGGATCTCCCGCAGGAGACCCTCGAGGTGCTCGGGCGGCATACGGCGAACGCTGTTCAATTCTGTTACTGCTGTTGCTCGGTACCGCTGGGGGTACCTGTGTGCCGTATGCGGGGCCTGACAGAACCCACACCCTGCCGGACGCGGAGCCCCGTAGGCAATTCCCCGCCAGGTGTGAAAGCTCACATCCTGTTTACGCCCTAGGATTTCTGGAAATCCCCGCGCACCAAGGCGCCGCGCGGCTAGGCTCGTTGGTCTTTCCGCGCGGCGCCCTGTGGTCGCAAACGACTCAACCAGCTCAGATGTGGCCGTCCTCCAGCATTTCGGTCACCAGCGCCGCGATCGGCGAACGCTCGGAGCGGGTCAGGGTGACATGCGCGAACAGCGGATGCCCCTTCAGCTTCTCGACGACCGCCACCACACCGTCGTACCGCCCGACGCGGAGGTTGTCCCGCTGCGCCACATCGTGGGTGAGCACCACCCGGGAGTTGGCGCCGATCCGGGACAGAACGGTCAGCAGCACGTTCCGCTCCAGCGACTGGGCCTCGTCGACGATGACGAAGGCGTCATGGAGCGAGCGGCCGCGGATGTGCGTCAGCGGCAGCACCTCCAGCATCCCGCGCCCCACGACCTCCTCGATCACCTCGGCGCTGGTCACCGCGGACAGGGTGTCGAAGACCGCCTGCGCCCAAGGGCTCATCTTCTCGGCCTCGGTGCCGGGCAGATAGCCCAGCTCCTGGCCACCCACCGCGTACAGCGGGCGGAAGATCATCACCTTGCGGTGCTGACGCCGCTCCAGCACGGCTTCGAGACCCGCGCACAGCGCCAGCGCCGACTTGCCGGTACCGGCCCGGCCGCCCATCGAGATGATGCCGACCTCCGGGTCGAGCAGCAGGTCCAGGGCGATGCGCTGCTCCGCGCTGCGCCCGTGGATGCCGAACGCCTCGCGGTCGCCGCGCACCAGCCGCACCTGACCGTCCGGGGTGACCCGGCCCAGCGCGTTACCGCGCTCGGACTGGAGCACCAGGCCCGTGTGCACGGGCAGTCCGGCCGCCTCGGGGACGTACGCCGTCTCGGCGGCGAACAGGTCGTCCACCTGTTCGGCCGAGACGGCGAGCTCCGCCATCCCGGTCCAGCCCGAGTCGGTGATCGCCAGCTCCGCGCGGTACTCCTCGGCGAGCAGGCCCACCGAGGACGCCTTGATGCGCAGCGGCAGGTCCTTGGAGACGACGGTGACGTCGTACCCCTCGGCCTGTAGGTTTCTGGCGACCGCGAGGATCCGCGAGTCGTTGTCCCCCACCCTGCCGCCGTGGTTCAGGAAGGCGGCGGGGAGGATGCCCGGGTCGGAGTGGTTGAGCTCGACACGCAGGGTGCCGCCCAGATCCCCGGTCGGGATCGGGGCGTCCAGACGGCCGTAACGGATGCGGTACTCGTCCAGCAGGCGGAGCGCCTGCCGTGCGAAGTACCCGAGCTCCGGGTGGTGCCGCTTGGCCTCCAGTTCCGTGACCACCACGACCGGCAGCACGACTTCGTGCTCGTCGAAGCGGGCCATGGCATTGGGGTCGGCCAGCAGGACGCTGGTGTCGAGGACATAGGTGCGCCGGTCGTGCTCGCGGCGTTTCTTGCTGGTCACCACGGGTGGACGAACCCCCTCGGGAGAGGTTGGGGTGCGACGGCGTCGCGGGAGTGAGGTATCCCCGCCGCAGACGGGGAACGGACCGGGCTCAGGCCCTACGGGGAGGGCCGAGCGCCGGCCCTCCGCGTCATACGCACGATCCGCACAGTCGTCCGTGTGCAAAGGGCCTCCCGGGCAAACGGCCCAATGCCGTCCGCTGGCAGTTCGACGCCCAACTGGACAGGTGGGACAGGGCGTCGACCTGGAAGGGATATTCCCTCGAACGTGCGGGGGCATGCAACGGCATATGACGGCGCGGATATGAACGTTGTGAAACCAGCGTGCTACACGGCTCGGGGCCGGACGCCGGCCGGCGTCCGGCCCCGAGCCGGTGAACTGCGGTGCTACGAACGGGAACTAGTTGCCGTACCTGCGATGACGGGCGGCGTAGTCGCGCAGCGCGCGGAGGAAGTCGACCTTGCGGAAGGCGGGCCAGAAAACTTCACAGAAGTAGTACTCCGAATGGGCACTCTGCCACAGCATGAAGCCCGAGAGCCGCTGCTCGCCGCTGGTGCGGATCACCAGGTCCGGATCGGGCTGCCCACGGGTGTACAGGTGTTCGGAGATGAGGTCGATGTCGACGATCTCGGCGAGCTCCTCGAAGGAGGTGCCCTTGGTGGAGTGGTCCAGCAGCAGCGACCGCACCGCGTCGGCGATCTCCTGCCGTCCGCCGTACCCGACGGCCACGTTGACCAGTATTCCGTCGATGTGCTCGGTGTCCCGCTCGGCCTCCTTGAGGACCGTCTGGGTGCGGGACGGCAGCAGATCGCGGTTGCCGACGTGGTGCACCCGCCAGCGGCCGTCGGCGGCCAGGTCGCTGACCGCGCCCTCGATGATGCTCAGGAGCGGCGCCAGCTCCGCTTCGGGGCGGTCCAGGTTGTCGGTGGAGAGCAGCCAGAGCGTGACGACCTCGACGTCCGTCTCGTTGCACCAGCCGAGCAGCTCCTGGATCTTGCTGGCGCCCGCCATGTGGCCCTGCTCGGTGGTGCCGCCGGCCGCGCGGGCCCAGCGGCGGTTGCCGTCGAGGATGACGCCGATGTGCTTGGGCACCTGGGCGTGATCGAGGCGGCCCTCCACCCGGCGTGCGTAGAGCCCGTACACCAGGTCGCGCAACTTCACGTCTTCCAGCCCCTCAGTGCTTCACATGGCTCGCCATGGCAGTCCGCCCCAAGGCCGACACCCTACTGCGGGCCGGGGGGACTGGCTAACCGGGGCGGCCGAATGACCGCGTCCCCGATCGCGTCCCGTCACGCTTCGTAGCCGATCGTGTGGGATACGTGCCGCCCGTTTTGCGCCCCAGAAGCCCGAAATAGAGCGGGCCGGTCCGTGGGGGGGAGTACGGACCGGCCCGAGGGGGGGTTTCCACCATAACGCTTCGTGAGGGGATGTCCATGCATCTCGGCGGGGTCGGCCCTGCGCGCGCCGATGTCATCCGGCGCCGAGCGCCCCCAGCACCAGCCCGGCGCCCGCCCCGAGGATCATGAACGGACCGAACGCCATCGCGGTCCGGCGCCCGGCCCGCCGGGTCAGCACCAGGCCCACGGCGCAGCAGGAGCCCAGCAGCAGCCCGGCGAGGGCGCCCACGAAGAGCACGTCCCAGCCGTACCAGCCCAGGGCGACCCCGAGGGTCAGCGCGAGCTTGACGTCGCCGAACCCCATGCCGCTCGGGCTGATCAGGAACAGCACCAGATACGCCCCGCCCAGCACCGCGCCGCCCAGCAGCGCCCGCGGCCAGGACCCGGCGCTGTGCGGCAGCAGCGCCGCCGCGCCGAGCAGCGCCGCGGCCCCGCCCGCCATGGGCAGGGTGAGGACGTCCGGCAGCCGGTTGACCGCCAGGTCCACGGCCGTGAGCAGCACCCCGAGCGGCGCCAGCAGCAGCCACACGGCCAGCTCCGGGCGCGCGCCGGCGGCCGCCGCCAGACCCGCGCACACCAGCGCGGTGAGGACGGCGGCGAGCACCGGGCCGGTCCCGTAGTCCCGCTCGCCGTCCCGGCAGCCGGCGCAGCGGGCGGGGCCCAGCCAGCCGCGCGCCGGGCCGGTCAGCGCGTGCCCGCGCGGACAGGCGCCGCGCCAGGGCTCCTCCGGCTCGACGGCCAGCCGGTAGAGCGGACGCGGTACGAGCAGCCCGGCGGCCGCGCCGTACGCGGCGGCGAGCACGATCAGCAGCGGTTGCACGGGCCGAGCCTACGGAAGCGCCCGGCCGGTGGAACACTGCCGGGACGGGCGGACGGCGCGGAACGGGCGAAGGGGGCGCGGGGTCATGGGCCGCTGGCGGGACGGTACGGGGACGCTGCGCGTGGTGGGCGGCGCCGACGGCGCGAACGGCGGCTCGGGCGGCGGGGCGGGCGGCGCGAAGGAGGACCCGGGGGGCGTGGGGGGCGGCGCGGGGCGCGCGGAGGGCGGCGGACGCGCGGAGGGCAGCGCGAGGCGCGCGGAGGGCAGCGGGCG
>NZ_JACVYG010000085.1:0-32032 GCF_014712245.1 Streptomyces sp. 5-10 | reverse complement strand
TCCACCTCGGACGCCGACACCCCCGCGTTCTCCAGCGCCCGCCGGATCACCCGCTGCTGCGACGGGCCGTTGGGGGTGGTCATGCCGCTGGAGGCGCCGTCCTGGTTCACCGCGGAGCCGCGCACGATCGCCAGTACCCGGTGGCGATTGCGGTGCGCGTCCGAGAGGCGCTCGACCAGCAGGACGCCTGCGCCCTCGGACAGGCCGGTGCCGTCCGCGGAGTCGGCGAACGACTTGGAACGGCCGTCCCTCGCCAGGCCGCGCTGCCCGCTGAAGTACACGAACATGTCGGGGGCCGTCATCACGGTGACGCCGCCGACGAGGGCGAGTTCGCAGTCTCCGCGCCTGAGTCCCTGGGCGGCCATGTGCAGCGCGACCAGCGACGACGAGCACGCCGTGTCGACCGTCACCGCCGGGCCCTCCAGCCCGAGTGTGAAGGCGACCCGCCCGGTGACGAGGCTGCCGTCGCTCGTCCCCGGCCCGTAGTCGTGGTACATCACGCCCGCGTACACGCCCGTCCGGCTGCCGTTGAGCGACGTCGGGTCGATGCGGGCGTTCTCGACGNGCCGTTGAGCGACGTCGGGTCGATGCGGGCGTTCTCGACGGCCTCCCAGGACACCTCCAGCAGCAGCCGCTGCTGCGGGTCCATCGCCATCGCCTCGCGGGGCGAGATGCCGAAGAACCCTGGGTCGAAATCGGCCATGTCGTAGAGGAACCCGCCCTCGGTGGCGATGCTCTTGCCCGGGACGCCTGGCTCGGGGTCGTACAGGCCGCCGAGGTCCCAGCCGCGGTCGCCGGGGAATGCGGTGATGCAGTCCGCGCCCTCGCTCACGAGCCGCCAGAGGCCGCCGGGCGTGCGGACACCGCCGGGGAGCCGGCAGGCCATGCCGATGATCGCGATCGGCTCGGTGGCGGCCGCGGCGAGGCGGCCGTTCTCCTGGCGCAGCCGCGTGTTCTCCAGCATGTGCTTGCGGAGCGCCTCGACGATCTGCTCGACGGAAGTGTCCACGTTGGGTTCCCCGCTCTCCACTCAGTTCTGCTCGCCGGTCGCGAGCGCGGCGCGTACGAGGTCCTCGACCGACATGTTCCTGATCTCTTCCGCCTCGTCCGCGGCCCCGCCGGACGAGCCGGGTTCCGCCGCCCGGTCGGCGGGTGCGGCAAGCCGCAGCAGCGCGTCCAGCAGGCCGGCCTCGCGCATCCTCGCCACCGGTATCGACGCGATGGACCGCCGGATCGACGCCTCGTCAGGTTCCGTGACCGTCCCCGAGTCCCGGCCCGAGTCCCCGGCGGCCTCGGGCGACGGCAGCTCGTCGAGCAGGTGCTCGGCGAGCGCTCTGGGGTTGGGGTAGTCGAACATCAGCGTCGCCGGGAGACGGAGTCCGGTCGCCGACTTCAGCCGGTTCCGGAGCTCGATCGCGGCGAGCGAGTCGAGCCCCATCTGGGTGAATCCCGCCGCCATGTCGACCGACTCGGGCGCGTCGTGCCCCACGGCCGCGACGTGCGCGCGGACGAAGTCGAGCACGGCCCTCTCCCGCGCGTTCCCGGACAGTTCGGCGATGCGCTCGGCGAAGGGCCGCTCGCCGGCGCCCGAATCGCCCGGTGCCCCGCCGTTCGGGGCGGCGAGGGCGGCGGCGGCCGGACGGGCACCCCCGGCCGGTGTGGACGTCGCGGACCGCACGGGCCGTGCGCCGAGCAGGTCGGCCAGCAGCTGTGGCCGCTCCTCGTCGTCGACCTGCGTGGTCTCATCCAGGTGCATCGGGACGAGGACCGCCTCGCCGGCCCGGCACGCCTCGTCGAAGAGAGCGAGGGCGTCGGCGCTCTCCATGGCCGGCATGCCCAGCCTCGCCACCTGCCGGATGTCGGCGTCGGTGACGCCGCCGCCCATCTCTGTCTTCGTCCGCCACAGCCCGAACGCCAGCGACGTCGCGGGCAGCCCGTCGGCGCGGCGGTGCACCGCCAGAGCGTCCAGGAACCGGTTGGCGGCCGCGTAGTTGCCCTGCCCCGCCGACACCAGCAGGCCCGCGGTCGAGGAGAACAGAACGAACGCCGCGAGGTCGAGGTCGCGGGTCAGCTCGTGCAGGTGCCACGCCCCGGCCATCTTGGGGGCGAGCACGCGGTCGACCTGCTCGTCCGTCAGGGAGCCGATGAGGGCGTTGTCCATCACGCCTGCCGCGTGCACGACCCCGGTCAGCGGTGCTTCGGCGGGCACGGACGCCAGGAGCTCGGCCACGGCGGCGCGGTCGGCCACGTCGCAGGAGGCGAGCGTCACCTCGGCGCCGAGCCCGGCCAGTTCCTCCCGCAGTCGCGCCGCGCCGGGCGCCGCCGCGCCGCGCCGTCCGGCGAGAAGCAGATGCCTGACCCCGTGCCGGCTCGCGAGGTGGCGGGCGACCAGCGCACCGAGCCCGCCCGTCCCGCCGGTGATGAGGACGGTGCCGGAGGGGTTCCAGGGCGTCGGCGCGTCCTCGCCGCTCGGGACGCGGGCGAGGCGCGGCACCCAGATCTCCCCGCCGCGGATCGCTGCCGCGGGCTCGTCCGTCATCGTAAGGGCGGGGAGAAGGCGGGCGGCCCTGGCCGAGTGGTCGGAGTCGACGAGCCGGAACCGGCCCGGATTCTCCTCCTGGGCCGAGCGCAGGAGCCCCCAGACGGGGGCGTGCGCGAGGTCGACCGCGTCACCGTCCCGGGAGCTGACCGCGCCGCGGGTCACGACCATGAGCCGGGCGTCGGCGAGGCGTCGGTCGTCCAGCCACCCGCGCAGGACGTCCAGCACCTGCCCGGCGACCTCGCGGACGCGTGCGGGCACGTCGCCGTCAGGAGCGTCGGGCATGAGCGGGTACAGCACCGTCGCGGGAGATTCGGCGCCCGTGTCCAGGTCCGCGCGCAGGGCGGCGAGGTCGCTGTACCGCCGCACGCCATCGAGTCCGAGAGCGGTGTCGGTGCCGGTGTCGCCGAGCACCGCCCAGCCGTCCGCGACGGCGCCGGCGGCGCCGCCCAGGGGGAGCCGGTTCCAGGCCACCCGGAACACCGAATCGCGCTCGCCCGCCCCTGCGGAGACCGCCGCGTTGACGCGCTGCGCCGTGACAGGCCGGACGACGAGAGACTCGACGGTGGCGACCGGCAGCCCGGCCGGGTCGGCGAGTTCGAGCCGCACCGAGTCCGATCCTTCGGCGGCGCGCTGCTCCCCCGGCGTGATCCGGACCCGGAGCCGGGCCGCGCCTGTGGCGTGCACGCTCACCCCCGCCCAGGCGAAGGGCAGCTGGGTACCGCCGACGTCCTGCGGCCTGCGGCCCTCCATGAAGTCGGTGGCGCTGAGCGCCGCGTCGAGGACGGACGGGTGCAGCCGGAACCCGGCGGCGTCCCCGGCCGCCCAGTCGGGCAGCGCGACCTCGGCGAACGTCTCCCTGCCCCGGGACCAGATGCCGCGCAGCCCCCGGAACATCGGCCCGTAGCCGTAGCCCTGGCTGGTCAGGTAGTCGTAGACGCCGTCGATGTCCACCTCTTCGGCGCCTTCCGGCGGCCACGCCTCCGGGCGGCCCCACTCCGCGGCGGGCGCGGCGGGGCCGGACGGGGCGAGGACGCCCGACGCGTGCCGGTCCCACGGCGCGTCGGCGGGGAGGTCCTCCCGCCGCGAGTACACCGTGAACGTGCGGTGCCCGGACGCCTCCGGCGCGTCCATGACGAGTTGGACCGCCACACCGCCGGTCCGCGGGATCGGCATGATGGCCTCGATGGTGAGTTCGTCGACCACGCCGCAGCCGGCCTCTTCCCCGGCCCGCACGGCCAGCTCGACGTAGCCGGTCCCGGGGAACACCACGGTGCCGAGCACGTCGTGGTCGGCGAGCCAGCGGTGCGTCTCGACGGAGAGCCGGCCGGTCAGGACGACCGCGCCCGAGCCGGGTACGGGGACGACCGCGCTCAGCAGCGGATGCCCGGCGGGAACCTGACCGATCCCCGTGATGTCGCCCGCCACGACGGCGGGGCCGTCGAGCCAGAACCGGCGGTGCCTGAACGCGTACGTCGGCAGCTCCACCCGGCGTGGGCGCGCCGCCGCGAAGAACGCCGCCCAATCGGGTCCGGCACCCGCGGCGTGCATCCGGGCCACCGCGCGCTGCAGCCCCTCCGGCTCGGGCAGGCCTTTGCGCAGGGCGGGGACGAGCACGGCCGGGGCCTCCTTCAGCTCGCCGCGCTCCTCCAGGTCGTCCAGGCACCTTCCGGCGAGAGCGGTCAGGACGCCGCCCGGCCCCAGCTCGACGAAGCGGGTCGTACCGCGTGAGACGAGGGTGCGCACGCCGTCGGCGAAGCGCACGGCCTCGCGGACGTGCCTGACCCAGTAGCGGGGCGAGCACGCCTGCTCCGCGGTGATCGGCTCACCGGTCACGTTCGAGATCAGGGCAATCCGCGGCGGGCCGAACCGCAGGCCCCGCGCGACCTCCTCGAACTCGTCCAGCATCGGCTCCATCAGCGTCGAGTGGAAGGCGTGGGACACGCGCAGCCGCCGCACGCGCCGGCCCGCGCCCTCGAACTTCGCCGCCACCTTCGAGACGGCCTCCTCGGCGCCGGAGACGACCACCGAGCCCGGCTCGTTCAGCGCCGCGATGCTCACCTCGTCACCGGCGGCGGTGGCGGCGAGCACGCCGCGGACCTCGTCCTCGGGGGCCTGGATCGCGGCCATCGCGCCGCCGGGCGGGAGCGCCCGCATCAACCGGCCCCGCGCTCCGACCAGCGCGCACGCGTCCGGCAGGGACAGCACGCCCGAGACGTGCGCCGCCGCGATCTCGCCGATCGAGTGACCGAGGAGGACGTCGGGCGCCATGCCCCACGACTCCAGCAGCCGGAACAGCGCCACCTCGAACGCGAACAGCGCGCTCTGCGTGTGCGCCGTCTGGTCCAGGAGGGCGGCCTCGGCAGTGTCCGGCTCCGCGAAAACGACGCCGCGCAGCGGCCGGTCGAGGTGCTCGTCCAAGTGGGCGCAGGCCGCGTCGAAGGCCTCCGCGAAGGCGGGGTGGGCCGCGTGCAGTTCCCGGCCCATTCCGGGCCGCTGCGAGCCCTGCCCGGAGAACAGGAACGCGGTCGCGCCGTCCGTCCGGGCCGTGCCCGTCACCACCGCGGCGGCGCCGACGGGCATCGTGTCCGGGTCGGCCAGGGCCTCCAGGCCCCGCAGGGCGTCCTCACGGTCCCCGGCCACGACGACGGCCCGGTGCGCGAGTGCCGCACGTCCGGTGGCCAGCGAGAACGCGACGTCGGCGAGCCGCTGCCGCGGGTTCGCCCGAAGGTGCCGCAGGAGCCGCTCCGCCTGGGCGGGCAGCGCCGCCTGCGCCGCGGCGGACACCACCACCGGCAGCGGACCGGCGCCTGTCTGCCCGTGGTCCTCGGGACGCGCCGGCCCGTCCGCCGGGGCCTGCTCGACGATCACGTGGGCGTTGGTGCCGCTGAGGCCGAACGACGACACCCCGGCCCGGCGCGGGCGCCCGCCGTCCGGCCACTCCCGCGCCTCGGTCAGCAGCTCCACCGCGCCCGCCGACCAGTCCACCTGCGGGGATGGCTCGTCCACATGCAGGGTGCGCGGCGCCACGCCGGCGCGGATCGCCATCACCATCTTGATCACGCCGCCCACCCCGGCCGCGGCCTGGGCGTGCCCGATGTTCGACTTGATCGAGCCGAGGAGCACGGGCCGGCCGGCCGGGCGGTCCTGGCCGTACGTGGCGAGCAGCGCCTGCGCCTCGATCGGGTCGCCGAGCCGCGTCCCGGTGCCGTGCCCCTCGACCACGTCGACGCCGGAGGGGGGCACCCCGGCCGCGGCGAGCGCCTGCCGGATCACCCGCTCCTGGGAGGGGCCGTTCGGCGAGCTGAGGCCGTTACTCGCACCGTCCTGATTGATCGCCGAGCCGGGCACGACCGCGAGCACCGGGTGTCCGTCGCGCCGCGCGTCCGAGAGCCGCTCCACCAGCAGGACGCCGACGCCCTCGGCCCAGCCGGTGCCGTCGGCCGCCGCGGCGAACGACTTGCAGCGGCCGTCAGGGGCGAGACCCCGCTGCCTGCTGAAGTCGACGAAGATGTCGGGCGTCGGCATCACCGTCACGCCGCCGGCGAGCGCCATCTCGACCTCACCGCGCCGCAGCGCTTGGCACGCCATGTGCAGCGCGACCAGCGACGACGAGCACGCGGTGTCCACGGTCACGGCGGGCCCCTCCAGCCCGAGCGCGTACGCGACGCGCCCGGAGGCGATGCTCCCGGCGCTGCCGTTCCCGGCGTAGCCCGCCAGGTCCTCCGGCAGGTCGCGCAGGCGGCTTGCGTACTCGTGGTACATCACCCCGGCGTAGACGCCGGTCTGGCTGCCACGCAGCGACATCGGGTCGATCCCCGCCCGCTCCATCGCCTCCCAGGACACCTCCAGCAGCAGCCGCTGCTGCGGGTCCATCGCCATCGCCTCGCGCGGCATGATGCCGAAGAAGCCGGGATCGAAGTCGGCCGCGTCGTACAGGAACCCGCCGAGCCGGGTGTAGGTCTTGCCCGGCGTGCCGGGCTCGGGCGCGTACAGGCCGTCGACGTCCCACCCGCGGTCGTCCGGGAAGCCGGAGATCGCGTCGCGGCCCTCGGCGACCAGCCGCCACAGGTCCTCGGGCGACGTCACGCCCCCCGGATACCGGCAGGCCATGCCCACAATGGCGATCGGCTCATCCGTTCGCTCCCGGACCGGGGCCGGTGCCGCCCGGGCCGGCTCGGTCCCGGCGCCGAGGAGGCGGTCCTTGAGGAACGCGGCGGCGGCCCGTGAGTTCGGGTGGTCGAAGGCCAGCGTGGCGGGAAGCCGCAGCCCGGTCGCCGTCGCGAGCAGGTTGCGCAGCTCGACCGCGGCGAGGGAGTCGAACCCGAGCTCGCGGAACGCCCGGTCCGGCTCCACGTCGGCGCCGGACGCGTGCCCGAGGACGGCGGCGGCGTGCTCGCGCACCAGCTCCGTCAGCATCCGGTCGCGGTCGGCCTCGGGCGCCTCCACCAGCTCGCGGGCCAGCGCGGAACGCCCGCCGGTGGTCTCGGCGCCGGAACCGGCGGCGGCGCGGCGGACCGGCGCGCGGACGGCGCCGCGCAGGACCGCCGGCAATTCCTCCGGCCCGCGCGACGCGAGCACAGCCCGGTCGAGCCGGAGCGGGACCGTCACCGGTAGGCCGGTCGTGATGGCGGCGTCGAACAGCTTCAGGCCCTCGGCGACGCCGATCGCGGGCATGCCCAGCCGGTGCATCCGGTCCAGGTCGGCGTCCGTCAGCGCGCCGCCGAGGCCGGTGTCCACGGCCCACATCCCGTACCCCAACGACGAGGCGGGCAGTCCCTCGGCGTGGCGCCGCGCGGCCAGCGCGTCCAGGAAGACATTGGCGGCGGCGTAACCGCCCTGCCCGGCGGCGAGGGCGGTGCCGCCCGCCGAGGAGAACAGCACGAACACCGACAGGTCCATGCCCCGGGTCAGCTCATGCAGGTTCCACCCGCCGTCCGCCTTGGGCCGCAGCACCGAGGCCACCCGTTCCGGGGTGAGCGCGTCCACAGGGGCGTTGTCGACGACGGCCGCCGCGTGCACCACGCCCCGCAGCGGATGCTCGTCCGGAATCTCCGCCAGCAGCGCGGCCAGCGCGTCCCGGTCGGCGACGTCGCACCGGGCGATCGTCACCTCGGCGCCGAACCCGGCCAGGTCGGCGCGCAGCCGCTCCGCCCCGGGCGTTCCGGCGCCGCGCCTGCTCGTGAGCAGCAGCCGGCGCACGCCGTGCTCGGCGACCAGGTGCCGCGCCACCAGCGCGCCAAGCCCGCCCGTCCCACCGGTGATCAGCACGGTGCCCGCGACGGACCAGGGCGAGGGCCGGGCCGGCGCCGGCCCGGCGACCCGGACGAGCCTCGGGACCCGGATCTGCCCGGCGCGCAGCATCATTTCGGGCTCGCCCGACGCGATGGCCGCGGGCAGCGCCGTCCGCGACTCCGGCGACTGATCGGAGTCGACGAGCACGAACCGGCCGGGGTGCTCGGCCTGTGCGGCCCGCACCACTCCCCATGCGGACGCCTGCGCCGGATCGACCGGCCCGTCCTCGTCCTCGCCCGCGACCGCGCGGTTCGTGACGACGACCAGCGGCGGCGCGTCGGGGCGCTCGTCCGACAGCCGGTCCTGGACGGCGCGGAGGACGTCCGCGGTCACCGCTCGGGCCGCGGCGGGCGGGTCTGTGGCCGTGTCCGGCGTTCCCACCATGTGGATCACGGGGTCCACTCCCGCGTCCGGTGCCGTCACCGCGTGCGGGCGCCGCCATTCGATGCGGTGGAGCGACTCCGCGGCCGGCCGCCCGGCACCGAGCTGCTCCGACGTGACCGGCCGGGAGCTGAGCGAGGCGATCTTCGCCACCGGGCGGCCCGCCGGGTCGGCGACCGTCACCGCCGACAGCTCCTCGCCTCGCAACCGCCGGATGTGCGCCCTGACCTTCGAGGCACCGCCCGCGTACAGCGATACCCCGCTCCACGAGAACGGCAGCAGCGTCGTCCCCTCCTCCCCCGGTTCGGCCCCGGCCAGGAGGTCGGCGTGCATGACGGCGTCCAGCAGCGCCGGATGGATCCCGAACCGGTCGGCGTCCGCGCCGGCCCCGGCCGGAAGCTCGACCTCGGCGAAGACGTCGTCGCCGCGCCGCCAGGCCGCCCGCAGCCCCTGGAAGGCGGGTCCATAGGCGTAGCCGCGCCCGGCGAGCGCGCCGTACGCGTCATCGGCGCCGAGCCGGACGGCGCCCGGCGGCGGCCACTCCGCGAGTTCCTCGGGCGCCTCCTCGCTCTCCGCACCGAGGACACCGGTCGCGTGGCGCGTCCACGCCGCGTCGGCGTCCTCGGCGCGCGAGTAGACGTCGACCGGGCGGAGGCCCGCGCCGTCCTCGGCGCCCACCACGACCCTGAGCGCGACGCCGCCCCGCTCAGGCAGCATCAGGGGCACTTCGAGCGTGAGTTCCTCGATCCGCCCGCAGGCCACCTCGTCGGCGGCGCGGACGGCCAACTCCACGAATCCGGTTCCCGGCAGCAGAACGCCGCCGAGGACGGCGTGGTCCGCGAGCCAGGGCTGCGCGTCCACCGACAGCCGCCCCGTCAGCACGACCTCGCCCGAACCCGGGGAGTTCACGACGGCCGTGAGCATCGGGTGACCCGCGTCGTCCAGCCCGGCGGCGCCGAGATCGGTGCGCGAGCCCAGCGACGGGTCCAGCCAGTAGCGCTTGCGCTGGAAGGCGTAGGTCGGGAGATCGATCCAGCCGGACTCGGGGAAGAAGGCCGCCCAGCCGACGGCGTGGCCGCGGGCGTGGAGCCGTGCCAGGGCCGTGACCAGGGTCTGGGTCTCGTCCCGGCCGCGGCGCGCGGTGGGAACCGCAGTGGCGTCGTCGAGGGTCTGCTCGACCATAGGAGTGAGCGCCGCGTCCGGGCCGACTTCGAGGAACGTACGCACACCCGCTTCCGCCACATACGCCACCGCATCCGCGAACCGGACCGGACGACGCACCTGACCCACCCAGTAGCGGACGTCGACCTCGCTCAGCGGCTCCCCGGTCACCGTGGACACCACCGGGATCCGCGGCGGACCGAACCTCATGCCCTCAAGCGCGCGNAACGCATGCGACACCCCCAACCGACGCGTCTTCCACCCCCTGCCCGCACACACCCCCACCACCTCGGCAACAGCCCCCTCAGCGCCAGAAACCACCACCGACACCGGACCGTTGACCGCCGCGATCTCCACCCCACCCGGCAACAGCGGCACAACCTCGCCCTCCGCCGCCTGGACGGCGAGCATCGCCCCACCGGGGGGAAGCGCCTGCATCAACCGACCACGCACACCCACGAGAACACACGCGTCGGCGAGCGAAACCATCCCGGCAACATGCGCAGCCGCGATCTCCCCGACGGAATGCCCCACCAGATAGTCCGGCCGCACACCCCACGACTCCAGCAGACGGAACAACGCCACCTCGACGGCGAACAAGCCCGCCTGCGCCCACACCGTCTCATCCAGCAAACCCTGGTCATCACCCCACAACACCTCACGCAGCGAACCCTCCAACACACCCTCGAACCCGGCACACACCTCATCGAACGCGGAGGCGAACACCGGAAACGCCCCATACAACTCACGCCCCATCCCCGAACACTGCGCACCCTGACCCGTGAACATCAGCGCGAGTTCGCCGGGGGCCGCGATGTCCGTGATCGCGCCCGCACCGGCGGCGACCGTCTCCAGGCCGCGAGCGAGGTCCTCACGGCTGGTGCCGATCACGACGGCGCGGTGCTCGAGGGACGCGCGGGTGGTGGCCAGCGCCCGGCCCGTGGCGATCAGGCGGTCGTCCGTGACGGTGTCGAGGTGGGACCGCAGCCGCTCGGCCTGCGCACGCAGAGCCTCGGCGGACTTCCCGGACAGGACCCACGGGATGTGGCGCGGGGCGGCCTCGTCCCCGGCCGGCGGTCGGCCGCCGGCGGGCTCATGCTCGGCCGGGGCCTCCTCGAGGATCACGTGGGCGTTGGTGCCGCTGATGCCGAACGAGGAGATACCGGCGCGGCGCGGCCGGACCTCGGCGCCGGCGGCGGGCCAGGCGACGGGCTCGGAGAGGAGTTCAACGGCGCCGGCGTCCCAGTTCACCTGATCCGTGGGTGTGTCGGCGTGGAGGGTGCGCGGCAGGACGCCGTGGTGCATCGCGTGCACCATCTTGATGACGCCGGCGATTCCGGCGGCGGCCTGGGTGTGCCCCACGTTGGACTTGATCGATCCCAGCCACAGCGGACGGCCGTCGGCCGGGCGCTCGCGCCCGTAGGTGGCGAGCAGCGCCTGCACCTCGATGGGGTCGCCGAGAGTCGTGCCGGTGCCGTGCCCCTCCACGGCGTCCACGTCGGCCGGCGACAGCCCGGCGGTCGCCAGCGCGCGCATGATCACGCGCTGCTGGGACGGCCCGTTCGGGGCGGTGAGGCCGTTGGAGGCGCCGTCGGAGTTCACCGCCGACCCGCGGAGGATCGCGAGCACCTGGTGCCCGTTGCGGCGGGCCGCGGAGAGCCGCTCCAGCAGCACCATGCCGACGCCCTCGCTCCAGCCGGTACCGTCGGCGCCCGCGCCGAACGACTTGCAGCGGCCGTCAGGGGCGAGGCCACGCTGGCGGCTCATGTCCACGAATGTGTCCGGAGTGGACATGACGGTGACGCCGCCCGCGAGTGCGAGCGAGCAATCGCCGCGCCGCAGCGCCTCGATGGCCCAGTGCATGGCGACCAGGGACGACGAGCAGGCCGTGTCCACGGTGACGGCGGGCCCTTCCAGCCCGAGCGCGTAGGCGACACGTCCGGAGACGACGCTGCCGAGGCTGCCGTTGCCGTGGTAGCCGGCGAGGTCCTCGGGAAGGCGGCCGAGCCGCAGCCCCCAGTCGTGGTACATGACGCCCGCGAACACGCCCGTGTCGGTGCCGTGCACCGAGGACGGGTCGATGCCCGCGCGCTCGAACGTCTCCCAGGAGATCTCCAGGAGGAGCCGCTGCTGGGGGTCCATCGCCTGGGCCTCGCGGGGGCCGATGCCGAAGAAGGCGGCGTCGAAGTCGGCCGCGTCGTACAGGAAGCCGCCCTCGCGGGTGGAGAGCCCGCCCGGCCCGCCGATCTTCGGGTCGTGGACGGTGACGTCCCAGCCGCGGTCGTCCGGGAAGCCGGAGATCGCGTCGCGGCCCTCGGCGACCAGCCGCCACAGGTCCTCGGGCGACGTCACGCCCCCCGGATACCGGCAGGCCATGCCCACGATGGCGATCGGCTCATCCTCCGCCCCGACCGGGACGGCGGCGGGGGCGTGCCTGGTTCCCGGACGGGCGGTGGCGGCCCGGGCGTCGCCGATCTCCTCGGCGAGGTGCGCGGCCAGGGCCCGTGGCGTCGGGTAGTCGAAGGTCAGGGTGGGGCTCAGCCGCATCCCGAGGGCGGTCCCGAGCCGGTTGCGCAGCTCGACGGCGGCGAGGGAGTCGAAGCCCAGCTCGTTGAACTGCCGTACGGCGCCGACGGCAGCCTGATCGTCGTGGCCGAGGACGGCGGCGGAGTGCAGCCGGACGAGGTTCAGCAGCGCGGCCTGGCGTTCGACGGCGCCGAGCGCGGCCAGCTCGCGGGCGAACGACGGTTCGCCGGCCGGGTCGGCGGCGGCCCGGCGGCGCGCGGTGGGCGCGAGGCCGCGCAGCAGGGCGGGCATGTCGTCGCGGTCCCGCAGCGCGCGGCGGTCCAGCCGCAGGGCGGCTACGGACGGGACGACGGCGGCCGTGGCGTCGTCCAGCGCCGCAAGCCCCTCGGACGGCCGCAACGGGGTGATGCCGAGCCGGCCCATCCGGCGCAGCGCGGCGCCGTCCAGTCCCTCGCTCATCCCGGCCGCGGCCCACGGCCCCCACGCCACCGATACGGCGGGCAGCCCGGCCGCGCGACGAGACGCGGCCAGGGCGTCCAGGAACGCGTTGGCCGAGGCGTAGTTGCCCTGCCCCGCGCCGTCCAGGATCGCCGCGGTCGAGGAGAACAGCACGAAGGCCCGCACGTCGAGATCTCGGGTCAGCTCGTGGAGGTGCCAGGCGCCGTCGGCCTTGGCGGCCAGCACGGCGTCCAGCCGTTCGGCGGTGAGGGAACCGATCACGCCGTCGTCCAGCACGCCCGCCGCGTGCACGACGCCGCTCAGCGGGGCCTCGGCGGGGACGGCGTCCAGCGCGCGGCCGAGGGCGGCGCGGTCGGCGGCGTCGGCGGCGAGGATCGTCACTCCGGCCCCGAGCCTGGTGAGTTCGGCCTCCAGTTCGGCCGCGCCGGGGGCGTCCGGTCCCCGCCTGCTCAGCAGCAGCAGGTGGCGGACGCCGTGCCCGGCGGCCAGGTGGCGGGCGACGAGCGCGCCGAGCCCGCCCGTCCCGCCGGTGATCAGGACGGTTCCGGAACCCCACGTCTCGCCGGGGGACGGTGCCACCGCGGCGAGAGGCGCCAGGCGCGGGACGCGGAGTTCGCCGTCGCGCAGGTCGAGTTCGGGCTCGCCGGTGGCGACGGCGGTGGGCAGCGCGTCCCAGGACGAGGCCGTACCGTCCACGCCGGCGAGCACGAACGTGCCGGGGTGCTCGGCCTGCGCGGCCCGCACCAGCCCGCGCAGCGCGGCGAGCGCGGGCGAGGGCGCGTCACCGGTTCCGGAGCGGGCCACCAGCACGAGGCGGGACGCGGGAGACCGCTCGTTCGCAAGCCACTCCTGGATGACGTGGAGGGCGCGGTGCGTCACGGCGCGCGTCCGGGCCGGTTCGTCGCCGTCCGCGTCCGGTTCCTCGAACGTCACGAGATCCGGGGCGTCGGCGCCCGCACCGTCCTGCTCCAGCGGGTGCGGAACCCATTGGACGTGCAGGAGCGGCGCCGCCGCCCCGGCGGTGCCGAGGCCGCCGGCGGGGACGGGGCGGACGAGGTAGGAGTCCACCGACGCGACCGGCGCGCCCGCCGGATCGGCCAGGTCGAGCGCGACCTCGTCCGGGCCCCGGGAGGTGATGCGCACACGGAGGGAGGAGGCGCCGGTCGCGTGCAGGGAGACGCCCGTCCAGGCGAACGGGAGCCTCAGCGTGTCCGGGACGGGTTCGGGGGAGGCGAAGTCGGTGGCGTGCAGGACGGCGTCGAGGAGGGCCGGGTGCAGGCCGAAGAGGGCCGCGGACTCCCTCGCCCCGCCCTCCAGGGCGACCTCGGCGAACACCTCGTCCTCCCGGCGCCACACGGCCCGAAGCGCCCGGAAGGAGGGGCCGTAGCCGTAGCCGGCGTCGGCGAGGCGGTCGTACAGGCCGGTGATGTCCACCGGCCGCGCGCCCTCGGGCGGCCACACCGCCAGCGTGGGTGCGGCCCGCTCGCCCGCGGCGCGCGCTCGGGGACCGGCGAGCAGGCCGCCGGCGTGCCGGACCCAGCCGTCGTCGGGGGCCGCGTCGCCGGTGCCGCCCTCGGTCCGCGAGTACAGCTCGATGGTCCGCCGTCCCCGCCCGTCGTCCGGGCCGACGGAGATCTGCAGGGATACCGCGCCGTCCGGCGGCAGTGCCAGCGGCGTCTCCAGCGTCAGCTCGGCGACCTCGTCGCAGTCGGCCAGGTCGGCCGCGCGGAGGGCGAGGTCGAGTAACGCCGTCCCCGGCAACAGCGTCGTTCCGGCCATGACGTGGTCGGCGAGCCACGGGTGCTCGCGCAGCGAGACCCGTCCGGTCAGCACGACGCCGCCGGCGGCGCCGCCGAGCCCGACGGCGGCGCCGAGGAGCGGATGACCGACAGCCAGCTGGCCGAGGGACGCCGGGTCGTCCTTGGCGGCGGGCGCCTTCAGCCAGAACGTGCGGTGCTGGAAGGCATACGTGGGGAGTTCGACGCGCCGTGCGCCGCGCCCCGCGAAGAACGCGGCCCAGTCCAGGTCGGCGCCGCGCGCATGCGCCAGCGCCGTGGCCGACAGCAGCTCGCGCCGCTCGTCGCGGCCGCGCCGCAGGACCGGGACGAAGACCGCCTCGTCCGCGCGGTCGGCGAGGCAGTCCCGGCCCATCGCGGACAGCACCGGGTCCGGGCCCAGTTCGAGAAAGGTCCCGGCGCGCCGGCCGGCCATCCACCGGACGCCGTCGGCGAAGCGGACCGGTTGCCGGACGTGCCGGACCCAGTACTCGGGCGAGCAGAGCTCCGCGGCGGTGGCAAGCCCTCCCGTCACGTTCGACACGACGGGAACCTGCGGGGGCGCGTACGTGACGATCTGGGCGACCTGCCGGAACTCGGCGAGCATCGGCTCCATCAGCGGCGAGTGGAAGGCATGGCTGACCCGCAGGCGCCTGGTCCGGCGGCCCTCGGCCGCGAACCGCGCGGCGATCTCCAGGACCGCGGACTCCTCGCCGGACAGGACGACCGCGCCGGGTCCGTTGACCGCGGCGATCGCGACGGCGTCCTCGTGCCCGCGCAGCCGCGCCGCCACCTCGTCCTCGTCCGCCTGGACGGCGACCATCGCGCCGCCCCGCGGCAGTTCCTGCATGAGGCGGCCCCGCGCGCCGACGAGGGTCGCCGCGTCCTCCAGCGACAGCACTCCCGCCGCGTGGGCCGCGGTCAGCTCGCCGACCGAGTGCCCGGCGAGGTAGGCGGGCCGCAGACCCCACGATTCGACAAGCCGGAACAGCGACGCCCCGACGGCGAACAGGGCGCTCTGCGCGTACGCGGTCTGGTCGAGGAGCGCGGCGCTCTCGCTGCCGGGTGCTGAGAACAGCACGTCCCACAGGGAGCGGTCGAGCTGGAGGTCGAGATGGCCGATGGCCTCCTCCAGGGTCCGCGCGAAGACGGGGAACGCGTCGTACAGTTCCCGGCCCATTCCGTGCCGCTGGCTGCCCTGGCCGGTGAACAGCAGGGCGAGGGCGCCGCTGTCCGCGGTGCCCCGCACCACACCGGGGGCGTCGCCGGTGCCGGCGGAGATCGCATGGAGGCCGCGCAGCAGGTCGGCGCGGTCGCCCGCCACCACGACGGCGCGGTGATCGAGCGACGCGCGGGTGGTCGCCAGGGAGAAGCCGAGGTCGCCGAGCGCGGGTGCCGCGCCGCCGCCTCCCTCGACGTCTCCCTCGACGAGGGCGAGCAGCCGGGACGCCTGGCCGCGCAGCCCCGCCTCGCTCACGGCAGACACCACGACGGGCGTGGGCGCCTCACTCCCGCCGTCCGGGTCACCGTCCGGGTCGCCGTCCGGCTCGGACGGGGCGGGTTCGGGCGGCTCCTCCAGGATCACGTGCGCGTTGGTGCCGCTGACACCGAACGACGACACCCCGGCCAAGCGGGGGCGGTCGCCGCGCTCCCACGGGACCGGCCGGGTCAGCAGCTCGACGTGCCCGACCGACCAGTCGACGTGCGGGGAAGGCCGGTCCACCTGGAGGGTCCGCGGCAGCTCGCCGTGGTGCATCGCCATGACCATCTTGATCACGCCCGCGGCGCCGGCGGCGGCCTGGGCATGGCCGATGTTCGACTTGATCGAGCCGAGCCGCAGCGGGGCGCCGGCTCGCCGGTCGCGCCCGTAGACGGCGATCAGGGCGTCCGCTTCGATCGGGTCGCCGAGCGTCGTTCCGGTGCCGTGGGCCTCGACGGCGTCGACCTGGTCACCGGACACGCCGGCGTCGGCGAGGGCCTGGCGGATGACGGCCCGCTGCGCGGAACCGCTCGGCGCGGTCAGCCCGTTGCTGGCGCCGTCGGAGTTGACGGCCGAGCCGCGGATGAGCGCGAGCACCGGGTGGCCCGCCGCGAGGGCGTCGGAGAGGCGTTCCAGCACCAGTACCCCGGCGCCCTCGGCGAACGCGGTGCCGTCGGCGGCCGCCGCGAACGGCTTGGCCACCCCGTCCGGGGCCAGGCCGCGCTGGCGGCTGAACGCGGTGAACGTGCCGGGCGAGCCCATGATCGCCACCCCGCCACCCAGGGCGAGCGCGCATTCGCCGCGGCGCAGCGCCTGCACGGCCAGGTGCAGGGCCACCAGCGACCCCGAGCACGCCGTGTCCACGGTGAGCGCGGGCCCCCGCAGCCCGAGCGTGTAGGCGACCCGGCCGGACAGGACGCTGGGCGCGCCACCGGTCAGCAGGGACCCGTCCAGGCCGTCCGGCGCCTCGTGCAGCCGCGGCCCGTACTCCTGAGGCTCGGCGCCGATGAACACGCCGGACCGGGTGCCGTGCAGCGACCGCGGGTCGATCCCCGCGCGCTCGATCGCCTCCCACGCCGTTTCGAGGACGAGGCGCTGCTGCGGGTCCATCGCGGTCGCCTCGCGCGGACCGATCCCGAAGAACTCGGCGTCGAAGCGGCCGGCCCCGGCGAGGAAGCCACCGCGCCGCACGTAGGTGGTGCCGGGCTCGTCCGGGTCGTCGGAGAAGAGGCGGTCCAAGTCCCAGCCCCGGTCCTCGGGGAACGCGGAGACGACGTGGGCACCGTCCGCCACCAACCGCCAGAGCAGCTCCGGGGAGTCCGCCCCGCCGGGGAACCGGCAGCCGATGCCCACGATCGCGATCGGCTCGTCCTCGGCGACCCGCGGGCCCGGCGCGACTCCTTCCCCGTCCGCACCCTCGTCCGTGCGCCCCAGCAGCTCGGCGCGCAGCCGTGCGGCGAGCGCCGCAGGGCTCGGATGGTCGAACGCCACGGTGGCGGGCAGCGCCGTCCCGGTCGCGACGGTGAGCCGCGCGTGCAGGTCGACCAGCGCGAGGGAGTCCAGGCCGATCTCCCGGAACGCCCGCCCGCTCTCGGGCGGCAGGCCGGTCTCGGGCACGCCGCGCCCCATGTGCCGCAGCGCGGCGGTGGTGTGCGCCGTCACCAGCTCGAGCACGACCCGGGCCTGCTCGGCCTCCGGCAGTTCCGCGAGCCTTGCGGCCCATGTTCCCCGGCGCTCCTCCCCTTCAGCGGGAATCGCGGCCCGGCCCTCGGCCGCACCGTCTTCGAGGCCTCCGAAATCACTCATGAGAACGCACTCCGCAAACCCGGTCTTCACCATGAATTTTCGAACATGAACCGACTCCGGACCCTAGGTTCCGCAGCACCGAAACGCCCACCCCTACCGCACCCCTCATCGCGGACCCGGCAATCTTCTCGACCGTTCTGCCAACGCCGGAGAAGCAGCGGTCTCCCCGCTTTCCGGCGCGCACGCATCGTATTTCCGCTGTATATAGAAAAGGTCCTCCAGGAGGCCGGACGAGGTGACGGCGCCGGCCGGGGCGCGCCGCTCGGGCGGCGGGACCGGGAGGGCGCCGGTGTCGGCCCAGCAGAGCCGTCCCGCGCCGTCGAGGGCGCTGCGCGTCCGGCCCCGGTTGTCCGGATGGACGCAGTACGGCACGTCGAGGTAGCCGCGCCGGAACGCCAGCAGCAGCGCCGTACCGATGTCCCTGTGGAGGTTCCGAACGGCGTTGATCAGCGCGTTCGCCTCCTGGTAGGTCGCGGAGTCACCGCCGTTCGCGCCGTCGGCGGGCGGGCGGAGCGGGGGGCGCGCCCCAGCTGCCCTGGCGACGTACTCCAGCGCGGCGACGTTCTCGGCGATGGTCGGGATGCGGCGCGACTCGGCGACCGTCTTGACGATGATCCGCTCGGAGCCGGTCGCCAGCGCGAGCCCGGCGGCCTCCCCGAGCAGCCGGTACGCGCCACGGTCCGTCCGCGGGTAAACGCCCATGTACGCGTAGATGACGACATGCCATGAGGACAGGGAAAGGAGCTCTTGGCACAGCCTCCGCAACGCGAGGACGGCTTCGATATCCTGTTCCGGATTGGTCTGCTGGGCGTAACTCACTGAAAGGCTGCGAAGGCCCCGCTGCTGGAAGAAAAGCGCCTCCAGAACGCTCAGCGCGACGAGGAGGCCCGGCGGGCACAGCTGGCCGAGCATGCACCCGCCGAACGTCTCCAGATGCGGTTCCGATGGGAATTCGCGGAGCGCGGCGAAACGGACGGCGCAATCCGACCAGTTGCGGATCGACTCCGCCAGCGGCGTCCGGCCGTACGGCAGGCAGTACGAGACGGGCCCGCCCTCGGTCGCGGTGAGCCGCAGCGCGATGAGGGCCGAGAAGATGTCGGCCGGGACCGCCGAGCCGTGCCGGACCTGAACCGGGAAGTCTCGGTTCAGGAGGCCCGCGAGGACGGCCGCCGTGGTCTCCGCCGGATGGCTGACGATCGGGTAGCCGTTGAGGTTCGCGCCGCCGTCCGCACGCACCGCCCGCTCGGCGGACGCCAGGTCGCCGACCCGGGTGTAGCTGTCCAGCGTGAGCGTGCCGACGGTGGTGGCGGCGGCGGCCCTGGTCGCCGCGAGGCCCGCGCGCATCAGGCCGGGCGGGCCGAAGCCCATGCGGGGCTGGGCGACCAGTTCCCCGGCGTCGGCGGCGCGCCGCACGAACGCCCCGAAGTCGACCTCGCTCGGATGCACGTCGGTGGACACCGTCCGCGGCGCGACATCGCTCACGTCCGGCCTCCGTTGCCCGCGAGCTCCCCGGCCCGCGGCGCCATCGACGCCAGCATCGTACGGAAGTCCGCGGCGCCCGGGCCGTCGGCGAAGACGGCGTCGAAACCGGCGTCCAGCAGCGCTTCGGTCTGCCCCGCGGCGGCCTCGTGGTCGATGCCGAGCTTGCCGCCGATCACCACGGGGGTGGCGGCCAGCTCGGGACGGGCTCGCAGCCTGTCGATCAACCGGAGCCCCTCCTCCCGGCCGTGGCCGTTGACGCTGCTGATGACGACCATCACGGGGGCGATCCGGCAGCACTCCTTAATCAGCAGGTCGTCGGGGACGCACGGCCCGAGGTTCAGCACCGTGTAGCCGAGTTCCTCGATCAGAAGCTGGAGGAACACCAGATTCCAGGTGTGCGCGTCGGAGGACACGCTGCTGACGACCACGGTGCCCGCCCGCGCGGCAGGCGGGCTCCGGTCCGCCGCGCGGGCGGGCACCGGTTCCACGGGGCGGTTCACGGGTGTCCCCCCGCCAGGACCGCCGGCCGGGCCGGCGCGGGACCGGTCACCGGCATGTGCGAGCGGTGGTGCTCCAGCCTCGACACCGACACGATCTCGCCGCCGCGCACCGCCACTTCGGCGGGCGCGGGCCGGCCGAGGAACATCAGCAGACTCGCGGTGACCCCGTAGGCCCCGGTGTTCGGGATGGTGACGAGGTCGCCGGGCCCGAGCGCCGGCAGCGGGATCTCCCGGCCGAGGACGTCGCCTGGGGTGCACAGCGGGCCGACCAGGCTGGCGTTCTCCGTCGGCTCCACGTCCGTGCGCACCGACACCGGCAGCAGGCGGCCGAGCCCGGACATGCCGCCGAGGACGTTGATGCCCGCGTCGAGAATCACGAACTTGCGTCCCCTGCTCACCTTGACGTTGCTGACCCCGGCGACGAGCGTCCCGGCGGTCCCGACCAGGTGGCGGCCGGACTCGAAGGCGATCCGCGGATCGCCCCCGCGCCACCCGGGCAGCGACGCGTCCAGCGCCGCCGCCAGCGCGTCGCGCAGCCGCGGGTAGACCGGCCGCTCCCCGGGCGCCGCGTACGGCGCGGCGAACCCGCCGCCGATGTCCAGGAACCGCAGCGGGAGGTCCAGTTCCCGCGCCAGCCGTGCGGCGCCGTCGATGGTCTGCTCGAACTCCGCCATGAGGCTCGCCTCGTCGTGGGCGTTGCTCAGCGGGAAGAAGTGCATCCCGGCGAGGCGCACCCCGCCCACCCGCCGCAGCGCGGGCAGGACGGCGGGCAGCGCCTCGGCGTCGAACCCGAACTGGGAGGGGGTGCCGGTCATGCGGATGCTGGTGGTGGCGCTCCCGGACGCGCTGTTGACGCGCAGCAGGACGTCGGCGGTCGTGCCGTGCTCGCGGGCCGCGGCGCCGACGTGCTCGACGTCGGTGAGCGAGTCGGTGGAGAAGAGCCGGACGCCGCGGCCGACGGCGGCGCGCAACTCGCCCGGGGTCTTGCCCGGTCCGGTGTAGAGGCAGTCCGCTCCGGCGAAACCGCCGGCGAGGGCCGCGTCCAGCTCCCCGGTGGAGCTGATCTCGGCGCGGCAGCGTCCGCCGGGGACGGCACGCAGGGCTGCGACGACGTCGGGGTGCGGGTTGGCCTTGAGCGCGTAGAACAGCTCGGTCTCCGCGGGCAGCGCGCCGAGCAGGTCACGGGCCGCCGCGGCGACCTCGTCGAGGTCGTACACGTAGACCGGCGTGCCGAAGCGGGCCGCGAGATCGTCCAGCCGGGTCACCGGGCACCGTCCCCATCGATCAGCGCCACGAGGGCGTCGCGGGCGTTCTTGCCGTGCTGGGTCAGCGGCAGCTCGGGCAGGACCCGGCATTCGGCCGGGACCTTCGCCGGTTCCAGTCGCCGCGCCAGCTCCTTCAGCACGACCTGTGGCGGCAGGTCCCCCGCGACGAAGACCATCAGGTCGCGGTCACCGTCCGGCGGGAGCACCGCCGCGGTCCGGACACCGGTGATGTCCATCGCGGCGGCCTCGATCTCCAGGGTGCTCATCCGGATGCCCTTGCGCTTGAACATGTCGTCGCGGCGGCCCGCGAAGTAGAGGTAACCGTCGGCGTCGAGCCGACCGTAGTCGCCGGTGTGCAGGCGGAGAGCGCCGGTCCGCCCCTCCCGGCGGAACGTGCGGGCCGTCAGCTCCGGGTTGTTCCAGTAGCCGGGCATGACATGCGGCCCGCTCGCAACGATCTCGCCGGTCTCCCCGGCCGGGACGGGCTCGCCGTCCGCGCCGAGGATCTCCACCGTCGTCCCCGGCAGGGGCAGGCCCACCGAGTCGGGCCGCTCGCGATCCTCCTCCGGCGGCATGATCGAGATGCGCTTGCACTCGGTCTGCCCGAACTGGCGGACGACGCGCGCGCCGGGGAACGCCGCGCGCAGCGCCTCGATCGTCGCGGGCGGCAGCGCCGCGCCAGTGTTGGTGAACAGCCGCACCGGCGGCGGCGGTTCCCGGTCCCGGCCCGCCATCGTGACGATGATGGACGCGAACGACGGGACGATCGGAACGATGGTCGTCCCGGTCTCCCGCATCCGCCTGAGCAGGGTCAGGTCCGACTCCTCGCCCGCGAGGACGATCTCGCTACGACCGGCGCAGGCGAGCAGGACCTTGTAGAGGCCGTAGTCCCAGGAGATCGGGAACCGGCAGAACACCACGTCGTCGGGCCGGTACCCCAGCACCTCCTGGATGGCCCGGGTGGCGAAGACGATCTGCGCGTGTGGGCACATGACCGCCTTGGGCGCCGCGGTGCTACCGGAGGTGTAGACGAGGACGGCGAGGTCGTCCGGGCGGGTGTCGGACGGCGGCACCCGCACGCCCTCCGCGGAAAGCCGCTCCACCTCGTCCCGGACGACCCCGGCGTCGTACACCGGCGCCGCGCCGATTCCGGTCAGCCGGCCGACCGCGGATCCGGGGGCGATGACCAGCACCGGATCCGCGTCGGCCAGCACCGACGCCAGGTGGAACTCCTTCATGGCGGGGTTGAGCGGCACGAACACGGCGCCGCACCGGGACGTCCCGTAGAACATGCCGACCAGCTCGCGGCGGCTCGGCAGCTGCACGACGACGCGGTCGCCAGGGGCGACGCCGCGGGCCCGCAGCCAGTGCGCGAACGCGTGCGCGTACGCGTCGGTCTGCCGGTAGGTCCAGGTTCCGCCGGAGTCGCTGACGGCCGGGACATCGGCGGCTTCGGGCGTGGCGGCCAGCGCCTCGTCCAACAGCGCGTGAACGAGTTCGCCGCCCGCTTCGGTCTCGTGCCTTTCGTCGCTGGATCGCACAGCCTTCCTTGCTTGGTAGGAGGAGACGGGGCCTTACGGGGTGGAACGGGTCGGGGCGCGGACCGGGTGGTCGCCGCTACCGGTCCTCGACGATCTTCAGGGCGCCGACAGGACAGCTGTGCACCGCTTGGAGCACCGCGTCGCGGTGTTCGGGGCCGGGGGCTTCTTGGAGGAGGAACACCCGCCCGTCCTCCGCGTCCTGGTCGAACACGGCGGGGGCGGAGCTGACGCAGGAACCCGAGGAGACGCAGATCTCCCGGTCGACGGCGAGTCGCACGGCGCCGCCTACCACGTGACCGGGAGCTTGTAGAGGCCGTGGATGAGCGAGTCGTTCTTGAGCGGCAGCTCCTCCGCGGGCACGGCGAGCCGCAGCCCGGGGATCCGCTCGAACAGCCGGGGGAAGATCAGCTCGAGCTGCATCCGCACCATGGTCTGCCCGGAACACTGGTGGACGCCGTGGCCGAACCCGACGTTGCGCACGGACTCCCGCGTGATGTCGAAGCGGTAGGGGTCCGGGAAGAGATCGGGGTCGTGGTTGGCGGCGGCGAGCGAGGCGATGATGCCCTCGCCCTTGCGGATCAGGGTGTCGCCGAGCTGGATGTCCTCCATCGCGACCCGGGAGGTGCCGAAGTCGGAGATGCTGAAGATCCGCATCAGCTCGTCGACGGCGCGGCTCGCGAGCGACCGGTCCTTCATCAGCAGTTCGCGCTGGTCGGGGTGTTCGATCAGGGCCAGGATGCCGAGGCCGATCATGTTCGCGGTGGTCTCGTGGCCGCCTGCGACGATGGCGCGGACGAGGATGCCGATCTGGGCGAGCTCCAGCCCGAAGCCGTCCTCCTCGTTCCGGACGATCAGGTTGCTGACCAAGTCGTCGCCGGGGTTCTCGGAGCGCTCGACCAGCATCCGCTCGATGTAGGCGGCCATCTGCGCCTCGCGGACGGCGATCTGCTCGGGGTCACTGTCCTTGCCGAGGATGCCGGCGACGTACTCGTGGAAGAAGTGACGGTCCTCGACCGGGATCCCCAGCAGCTCGCAGATGGCCTGTGCCGGGATCGGCATGGCCAGCTCCTCGATCAGGTCGACCGTGCCGCCCTTCGCCAGGATCGCGTCGATGTACTCGTCGATGATCTCCAGGGTGCGCTCGCGCATCGCGTTGATGCGCCGGACGGTGAACTCCGGCATGATCAGGCGCCGCTGCACGGTGTGCTCGGGGTGGTCCAGGTGGAACAGCGCACGCGGCACCGACTTCAGGATGTCCATCGGCACGGGCAGCATGAGCGGGTAACCGTCGTTCGTGATGTCCGCGCTGACCCGGGAGTCGGACAGGATCTCCCGGACATCGTCGTATCTGGTGACGAGCCATGCTTCCCGGCCGTTCATCGCGAGGCGGACCTTGGAGATGGGGGCCTGCTCGCGGATCTCCTCGTATTCCTTCGGCGGGCCGTAGGGGCAGGACCGCGCCATCGGAAAGGACGGGTATTCGGCCTCGGCCTTACTGATTTCGGTCATATTTCCTCCCGAGATGGGAATGGTGGCAGCCGGGAACCAGATGAGCACATGCCTGCGCATGCTCAGCGACGGAGGAAAACGGAATGCGCACGCCGGCCCCCATTCGGAAGGCTAGGAGAGACGGGACTCGGGTCGGCACCCCTAAAGCACCCCTACCCCGCCGAGGCGCGTTCCTCGAGGGCCTTTCGGTCGGTCTTGCGGTTGGCGTTGAGGGGGAACTCGGGGAGGTGCCGGTAATGGCGCGGCACCAGGTCGTGCGGAAGGCTGCGGCGCAGTTCCCCGGCGAGCCCGGCTGGAGGGACGGGCGTCCCGGTGTAGAAGGCGACGAGCTCGGTGACGCCGTCGTTCGACCGGGCCACGATGACGGCGTCGTCGACGCCGGGGCAGCCGCGCAGCGCGTGCTCGATCTCCGCCGGCTCGACGCGCCGGCCCTGGACCTGGAGCTGGGAGTCCACGCGTCCGAGGTAGGCCAGCTCACCACCGTCGAGCCGGCGGACGCGGTCGCCGGTGCGGTACCAACGCCGACCTCCGTGCTCCAGGAACCGGCCCTCGCCGTCGACGGGATCGAGGTAACCGGGGGTCATCTGTGGTCCGGTGACGCACAGTTCGCCTTCGGCGCCGACCGCGGCGGTGGCGACGTCGGCGGGGCCGCCGGGCCGAAGGAGCAGGCCGTCGTGGCCCTCGTGCAAGGCGCCGATCGGGACGAGCCCGTGCGGCACGTGCGGGGCCGGGACGTCCGGTACGAAGCGGTGCCCGCTGACCGTGACGGTCAGCTCGGTGGGGCCGTACAGATTCTCGATCAGCGCGCCGGGCGCCGCCTTCTGCCAGTCCGCCGCGTCCGAGCACCGCAGTGCCTCGCCGGCGAAGAAGCTCCACCGCAGCGACGGCAGCGCGGCGGGGCGCAGACCGCCGAGCCGCCGCACGATCGTGATCGCGCTCGGCGTCGAGAACCACACGGTCAGGCCGCGTTCGGCGGCGAACGCGGGCAGGTCCCGGTACGCCTGCGGCGGCACCGTGTGCACGGTGGCGCCGGCGCCCCAGGCGCAGAACAGGTCGAAGATGGCACAGTCGAAGTTGAGGTCGAAGGTCTGCGAGAACGCGTCGGCGGGCGTGAAGTCGTACCGCGCGTCCAGGAGCCGGAAGTAGTGCGCGGCGGCGCCGTGGGTGATCCGGACGCCCTTCGGCCGGCCCGTCGAGCCGGAGGTGAACAGGATGTAGGCGACGTCGTCCGGCCCGGCCGGGCGCGGCTCGGTGAGCGCGTCCCGTGCGCTCACCGGGATCCGCCGAAACGCGCCGGTGTCCAGGCCGGGCGCGAGGACGGGCAGGTCGAGCCCGTCCGGCCCGCCGAGCGGGGCGAGGGCCGCCAGCCCCTCCTCGTCGGCGAGCACCGCGCAGACGCCGGGCAGGTCGAGCATCCGCCGAGTCCGGGCGGCGGGGAATCCGGGGTGCAGCGGGACGACCGTGGCGCCCGCGTACAGGGCGGCCAGCAGGGCGGTGTAGGTCCGCGGGCTCTTGCCGCCGAGAACGCCGACCGCGCCGGGAGGGCCGCCGGCATGCGCGAGCAGCGCGCCCGCCAGGGCGAGCGCCCGCTCATGGGCCTCCGCGTAGCCGAGCACGGCCGACGCGGTGCGGATCGCCGTGCCGTCCGGGGACGCGGCGAGCCCGCGCAGGAAACGCCCATGCAGTGCCGCTTCGACCGTTCTGATCATCATCGCTCCCGGAGGAAGTAGGGGTTGTACCCGTCCCGGTCGTCGGCTTTCGTAAGCAGCGTCGGCCGGTGGTCCGCGTCGAATTCGCACGCGGACGGATCCGCACACCTGGGAGGAACTATGTGGGACGCACAATTTGAAGAACTGCTGCGCCGTCAGCTGCCTTTTCTCGCGCCCGACGAAACGCTGACGGAAGACGCCGCATTGCGGGATCTCGGACTGGATTCGCTGGGCACGGTGGAATTGCTGGCGGCGCTGGAGAACGCGTACGGCGTTCGTTTCGTGGACGACGCACTCACCGTCGAGACGTTCGCCTCTCCCGCCGTGCTGTGGAATACCCTTTCCGAGATGGCCGCGGCGGCCGCACCCTGATCTCCACGGCCGCCCCCGGCGGCGGTGACCACGGCGGCGGCCATGTCCTCAGCGCGACGGCGCCGGTCCCCGCCGCCGGGGGCGAAGTGCCGTCCGGGGGTCGGCCGGCACCACGGTGAAGTTCCGCCGCGTGGCCGGGACCCGGCCGAACAGGGCATCGTGCCCGCAGACGTAGAGCGTGCCGACACCGTGCCGCCGCAGTGCCGCCACGACCCGGGGCCAGCGGACGGGCCGTTCGAAGCCGTCCGCCAGCATCGTCCGCACCTCCTCGCCGGTGTCCACGGCCCGGCCGTCCTGGTCGGCGATCAGCGGCAGCGCCGGGTCGGCGAACCGGAGCCCGCCGAGCACCTCACTCTCGATGCGGCCGCGCAGCGGGCCGAACAGGCTCACGTGCATCGGCGGGTACATCGTGTAGAGCGGCAGGCCACCGGCGGCGCGGATCCGCTTCCCCAGCCAGTCCAGTTCGTCCCGGCCGAGCGACAGCATGTGGAAGTCCTCGTCGACTTCGCACGACACCTCGTGCCAGGCGCCCCGGTCCGCCAGCTCCGCCGTGATGCGCGCCAGTTCGCCGGCGGGAACGCGCGCGAAGGACTGGGTCACCACGTGGCCGTGCTCGCCGGCGGAGAAGTCCTCCAGGAACCGGGCCCACCGCGCGGTCATCAGGACCCCGTCGGCGAACGGCAGCGCGCCCGTGTGGACGGCGGCCGCCTTCCCGCCGAAGCTGGGGCCGGCGCACACCCGCGCGTCCACGCCGTGCTCCTCCCGCGCCCACTCGGCGAGCGCGAGGCAGCCGACCAGGAACGCGACCTGCGCGTACTCGCTGTAGTCGCCGTCGGCCTCGCGCCAGCGATCGATCAGGGGATAGCCGAGGACCTCGCTCGCCTCGGCGGTCATCCTGCGCGCCACGGGGTTGACGAGCAGGAACCTCGCCGCCTCCGCGAACGGCACGGGTCCCATGCCCGGGAAGACCATCGCGCTCGCGTCGCCGCCGCTGTCCATGCGCGGCCCCTCACGGGTCGGGTGGGTCGGACGAGACCGAATCCGGGGGACTCCCGCGCCCCGGAAGGACCCCGATCGGTCCCCTGCGCGGGGGGACCGGAGCCCGTCGAGGTAGGCGCCGAGGACCTCGGCGAACCGTTCCGGCTCCTCCAGGTGCGGAAGGTGGCTGGACTCCTCGAAGATCTCCCAGTGCACGTCCGGGATCAGCTCCTGGAAGGGCCGCACCGTCACCGGCGTCGCCTCGTCATGACGGCCCGACAGCAGCAGCGTCGGGACGGCCACGTCGGCGCAGCGGTTCACCACGCCCCAGTCGCGCAGGCTGCCGATGACATGGAACTCGCTGGGCCCGTTCATCGTGAAGTACACGGTCGGGTCGTCGTAGATCTCGTAGAAGGAGGCCATGTAGTCGCGCGGCCACGGGTCCAGGCGGCAGACGTGCTTCTCGTAGAAGACGCGCAGCGCGGCGTGGTACTCCTCGCTGCCGGTGGTGCCGGCGTCCTCGTGGCGCCGCAGGGTGGCGTCCACCCCGGGCGGGAGGGCGCCGCGCAGCACCGTCATCTCCTGTAGCCACAGCGGGTAGGAAGCGGGCGCGTTCGCGACGACGAGGCCGCGCAGGCCCGCGGGCCGGGACGCAGCGTGCTCGACGGCTAGCATCCCGCCCCAGGAGTGACCGAACAGCGCGTAGTCGTCGGCGATGCCGAGCCGGTCGAGGAGGTTGTCGAGCTCGTCCAGGAAGAGCCGCACCGTCCAGAACTCGGGGCCGCGGTCGGGCAGGTGCGTGGACCCGCCGTTGCCGATCTGGTCGTAGTGGACGACCGGCCGGTCCGGCCCGGCCAGGTCCGCCAGGGCGAGCAGGTAGTCGTGGGTGCTGCCCGGGCCGCCGTGGACCACGACGAGCGGCGTGCCGCCCGACCGCAGCTCCCCGGTCACCCGGTACCACGTCTCGTGCTCGCCGAAGGGCACGGTTCCTTTGACACTCGGTAAGGGGGTCATGCTCTGCCACCTCAGTCGTCGGGTTCGGTTCAGCCTCGGGGCACCGGGCCGCCGCCCGGTGCCGTCAAACGGAGCCAGTCCTCGATGACCCGCGCGACCTCCGCCGCCCCCGCCTCGATCAGCGTGAAGTGGTTGGCGGCCACCGTCCGGACGGTGTGGGCCGCGTTCCAGGGCGTGGCCCGCCAGGCGTCCGGGTCGGCGGCCGGGGCGTAGCCGACGTCCGCCGGGTCCGCGGGATCCTCCGCGACGTAGAAGCGCTCGGTGCACTGGACGAAGAGCCCGGGAGCCTTGACCTCGCCGAGCACGAGGCCGGGGATGATCTCGCCCCATCCCGCCATGGCCGACCACCGGGCGCTGTCGAAGCCGACGCCGAGCGCCGCCTCCGTCTCGAACAGGCCGTCCGCGAGCCGTTCCAGGGGCACCCCCCAGCCGCCTCCGCTGTAGGAGTAGCTGTCGAGCAGGACGAGCCCGGCGGGTGGGACGCCGAGGGCCGACTCCAGGTGGGCGGCCGTCGCATGCGCGATGATCCCTCCTGCGGAGTAGCCGACCAGGACGAACGGCTCCCCTTCGGCAGCCTCCAGGGTGCTGCGGGCGAGTGCCTCGACCGCCGCGTCCGCCGTGGCGGGGAGGCTCTCCCCCGGCGCGAAACCGGGCAGCGGGACACCGGCGACGTGCCGCGTGTCCGGCAGGGCCGCCGCGATGTGCGCGTACTGGTGGACGCCACCCGTCGCGGCGGGCGTGCTGAAGCAGATGAGCCTCGGCACGTCCGGTCCCGTGGCGAGCTTCACCGCGGCCGGCGGGCGGCCGAGTTCGGCGAGCGAGGCGAAGGACGGCCGGAGCGCGGCGACCGCCTTCAGCAGCGCGAACCCCTCGTTCAGCCGCCCGGACCGCACCGCGTCCCGGAACAGGCCGCCCAGCTCCCTGGACCCCCCTCCGGCGGGCGGGCCGCCCGGTACGGCCGGACCGGCCCCGGCGGCCGAGACCTCCCCGGTGCCGGCGGCGGTCAGCTCGCCGAGCAGGCGGCGCGCGAGGTTCGCGGGATCGCCGCTGTCGAAGACGACCATCGGCGGCAGATCCAGTCCCGTCGCCTGCCCGAGCGCGGTGCGGAGCTCCATCGCGGTGAGGGAGTCGAAGCCGGCCTCCAGGAACCCCCGTTCGGGATCGAGGGCCGTGGTCCCGTCGTGGCCGAGGAGCACGGCGGCGTGCCCGAGGACGACGTCCAGGAGCCTGCGTTCCCGCTCGTCCTCGGCGAGCGCGGCCAGTTCCCGCCGCAGTGCGCCGGCATCGGCGCGGGCGGGCGCGGTCGCGCGGCGCCGCGCCCGGGGGGCGAGGCCACGCAGCAGGGCGGGCGTCTCGTCGGTACGGGCGCGCAGCGCGGCCATGTCCACCAGCAGCGGGGCCAGGACGGGTTCGCCCGCCGCCAGGGCCACGTCGAACAGCGGCAGGGCGTCGTCCACCGGGATCGGCGGCAGCCCTTGGCGGCGCAGGCGGAGCAGGTCGGCGTCCGCCATCCAGCCGGCCATGCCGGTGCCGTTCCACAGCCCCCACGCCATCGAGACGGCGGGCAGCCCGGCGGCGCCTCGGTGGGCGGCGAGCGCGTCGAGGAAGACGTTGGCCGCGGCGTAGTTCGCCTGGCCCGCCGCCATGACCATGCCGCCCGCGGACGACACCAGGACGAACATCGCGAGGTCGATGCCGCGCTGGCGGGTCAGCTCGTGCAGATGCCACGCGGCGTCGGCCTTCGGCGCGAACACCGCGTCCAGCCGCGCGGGCGTCATGGAGCCGACCAGTCCGCCGTCGGCGACCCCGGCGGCGTGCACCACGCCGCGCAGCGCACACTCCGGCGGTAGCCCGTCCAGCAGCGCGGCGACGGCGTCCCGGTCCCCGGCGTCGCAGGCGGCGACCGTCACCTCGACGCCTCGTCCGGCCAGTTCGTCGCGGAGTTCCGCCGCGCCGGGGGCGTCGGGGCCGCGCCTGCTCGTCAGCAGCAGGCGGCGGACGCCGTGGACGTCGGCCAGATGCCGGGCGATGGCCGCGCCGACGCCGCCGGTGCCACCGGTGACCAGCACCGTTTCCTCGGGTTTGAACGCGGGGACGGCGCCGCCGGCTCCGGCCTCGGCGGGGGCGAGACGCGGGGCGAGGACCTCCCCGGCCCGGACGGCGGTCTCCGGCTCCTCGCAGGCCACCGCGTCCGCCAAGCGCGCCCAGGTCTCCGCCCGCCCGTCAACGTCCACGATGAGGAACCGGCCCGGGGCCTCGGCCTGCGCGGCCCGCACCAGGCCCCAGACCGGCGCCTGGGCCAGCGCGATGTCCCCGGCGGCGGATGTCGCGTTGCACGTCACCACGGCGAGGCGGCCTCCGGCGAGACGCTCGTCGGCGATCCACTGCTGGAGCACGTGAAGCACCTGGCCGGCCACGGCGCGCACGTCCGCCGGAACGTCACCGGAGCCGGGTGACGGGCATTCATAGACGACCACTTCAGGCGGCGCGATCGCTCCCGACCCGACCGCCTCGCCCAGCGCGGCCACATCGGCGAACACCGGCAGGTCGTTCGCGGCGAAGAGGCCGCCGCCTCCTCCGAGGACCGCCCACCGGCCGGTGTCGTGCGCCGCGGCGGCGGCCCGGACCGGCGTCCACTCGACGCGGTAGGGCCGGGCGGCTCCGCCCGGCCGTCTCTGGATCTGCTCGGCGGTGACCGGGCGACCGACGAGCGAGCCGACCGTCAGCACCGGCTCGCCGGCCGGGTCCGCCACGGAGACGGCGACGCCGCTCTCCCCGGCGGGCGTGATCCGCACCCGCAGCGCCGACGCGCCGACCGCGTGCAGCGCGACGCCCCTCCAGACGAACGGGACGACCGCGCGTCCGCCGTCGGCGCCACCGTCCTCCAGCAGGCCCGCGTGCAGCGCGGCGTCCAGGAGGGCGGGATGCACACCGAACCGCCCGGCGTCCGCCTCCGGCTCCGCGGCCAGCGCGACCTCGGCGAACACCTCGTCGCCGGCGACCCAGGCCGCACGGAGCCCCTGGAATGCGGGACCGTAGCCGAACCCGCGCTCCAGCAGTCGCGTGTACGGGTCCGCCAGCTCGACGGGTTCCGCCCCCGGTGGAGGCCATGCCGCCCGCGGCGCCGGCGGCGGTGCGCCGTGTCCGAGGACTCCTTCGGCGTGCAGTGTCCACGGCGCGTCGAGCGGGACGTCCTCGGCGCGGGCGTGGATCCGGATGGCGCGGCGCCCGGTCCCGTCGTCACCGTCACCGTCGACCGTGACGCGCAGTGCGTGCCCGCCCCGCTCCGGAAGGACGAGCGGAGCGTGCAGCGCCAGTTCCTCGACCACGTCGCAGCCCGCCGCGTCCGCCGCTTGGAGGGCCAGTTCCACGAACGCGGTTCCGGGCAGCAGCGTCGCGCCCGCCACGACATGGTCGGCGAGCCACGGATGGTCGTCCGCCGACACCTTCCCGGTCAGCAGCACCCCGCCCGGCTCCGGCAGCGACACGACTGCGCGCAGGAACGGATGGTCGGTCGCCCCCAGCCCGGCCCTCTCCACCGCGCCGGTGTCCGCGGAGGCGGTCAGCCAGTACCGCCGCCGCTGGAACGCGTAGGTCGGGAGGTCGACCGGCCGGGCGCCGGTCCGGGCGAAGAACGCCGCCCAGTCGACCGGCACGCCGTGGGCGTACGCCTGCGCAACGGCCGTGACCAACGCACGCTCCTCGGGCCGGTCCCCGCGCAGCACCGCGCAGGCCGGTGCGTCCACCAGGGGCGCCAGGACGGCGCCGGGGCCGACCTCGACGAACGCGCCGACGCCCCGCTCCTTGAGCCACCGCACCCCGTCGGCGAATCTGACCGGACGGCGGACTTGATCCACCCAGTACTGAGCGTCGGCTTCGGTCAGCGTCTCCGCGGTGACGGTGGAGACGATGGGGGTCCGGGGCCGGTCGAAGGTGATGCCGCCGAGGGCTTCGGCGAAGTCGTCCAGCATGGGTTCCATGAGCGCGGAGTGGAAGGCGTGCGACACCGCGAGCCCGCGCGTCTTCCAGCCCCTGTCGGCGCAGGCGCCGGCCGTCCGGGCGACGGCGTCCTCGGTACCGGAGACGACTACGGAGGCCGGGCCGTTGACGGCCGCGATCTCCGCACCGCCCAGCAGCGGCAGGACCTCGTCCTCGGAGGCCTGCACGGCCAGCATCGCACCGCCGGAGGGAAGCGCCTGCATCAAACGGCCACGCGCACCCACCAGCACACACACATCAG
>NZ_JACVYG010000084.1:0-33036 GCF_014712245.1 Streptomyces sp. 5-10 | reverse complement strand
CCCGCCGCCGCCCGTCGCCGCCCCGCCGCCGACGGCGGCCACCCGTCCGCCCGCCGCCCGCAAGGCGGCGAGTCCGCCCGGGTGGGCCCGGTCGGGGTTGAGCAGTACCGCCGTGACGCCCGCGCCGCGGCGGGCCAGGCGGGCGCCCGCGTAGAGCGCGTCGCCGCCGTTGTCGCCGCTGCCGACGAGCAGGGCCACCCGGGAGCCGTACACCCGGCCCAGCAGATCGGCGCACGCGGCCGCGAGTCCCGCCGCCGCGCGCTGCATGAGCGCTCCTTCGGGCAGCCGCGCCATCAGTTCGCGCTCGGCGGCCCGTACGGTCTCGACGCTGTAGGCAATCCTCATGCCCATAGTCTCCCGAACCGAGGGCACTCCTCGCGTGGAAGCGAGGCACTCCGTGCGGAGAAGCACACACTCCGGTCGGGGGACGGGCCTGAGAGACTGACGGAGATGGACGAGACACCGATGCGTGCCCGTGCCGTGGTCGACCTGGCCGCCCTACGGGCCAATGTGAGGGCGCTGCGCGCCGCGGCACCCACGGCCGAGCTGATGACCGTGGTCAAGTCGGACGCCTATGGCCACGGCATGGTCCCCTGCGCCCGCGCCGCCCGCGAGGCGGGCGCGGACTGGCTGGGCGCGGCCACGCCGGAGGAGGCGTTCGCGCTGCGGGCGGCGGGGGACACGGGCCGGTTGATGTGCTGGCTGTGGACGCCCGGCGGCCCCTGGCGGCAGGCCATCGAGGCGGACATCGACGTCTCGGCCAGCGGGCTGTGGGCGCTGCGCGAGGCCGTCGCCGCGGCCCGCGCGTGCGGCCATACCGCGCGGTTGCACCTGAAGGCGGACACCGGGCTGGGCCGCAACGGCTGCCAGCCCGACGACTGGCCCGCCCTGGTCGCCGAGGCCCGCGCCGCCGAGGCGGAAGGGGCCATTCGGGTGACGGGGCTGTGGTCCCACTTCGCCTGCGCGGACGAACCGGGCCATCCGTCCATCGCCGCCCAGCTGTCGGTCTTCCGCGACATGGTGGCGCACGCCGAACAGGCGGGGCTGCGGCCGGAGGTGCGCCACATCGCCAACTCCGCGGCCACCCTGACCGTGCCCGAGTCGCACTTCGACCTCGTCCGGACCGGCGTCTCCACCTACGGCATCTGCCCGAGCCCGGAACTCGGCACGGCCGCCGACTTCGGGCTGCGCCCGGTGATGACGCTCTCCGCCGCGCTCGCCTCGGTCAAGCGGGTGCCGGGCGGCCACGGCGTCTCCTACGGGCATCGCTATGTGACCCCCGGCGAGACGACCCTCGCGCTGGTGCCCGTCGGCTACGGGGACGGCATCCCGCGCCATGCCTCGGGCACCGGCCCGGTGCTGGTCGCGGGCAAGTGGCGGACCATCGCGGGCACGGTCGCCATGGACCAGTTCGTCGTGGATCTGGGCGGCGACACCGCCGCCCCGGGCGACGAGGCGGTGCTGTTCGGTCCGGGGGACCGGGGCGAGCCGACCGTCGAGGACTGGGCGCGCGCCGTGGGCTCGATCGCCTACGAGATCGTGACCAGGATCTCGGCCCGTATTCCCCGCGTTTATGTAGGTGAGGACGGGGGCACAGGGAACTGACCATGGGCGACGAGAGCACGGCCGTCAGCACGGCAGAGATGGCGACACGAGTCGCGGCGGGGGCCACAGCCGTGAGCTGGCGCCGGGGCGCCGGATTCGCGGGCGCCGCGATCGGTGTGCTCGCGGCGGGAGCGGCCGCGGGCGTCGCGCTCGAGCGGCTGACGGTCGGCCGCGGCGTACGGCGCAAGGCGCGGCTCGCCCTGGACGCCGAGGGCCCGTACGGCACACTGCGCGGCACCCCGGGCACGGCGGTCGCCGACGACGGCACCGAGATCTACTACGAGGTCGAGGAGGTGCGGGAGAACGCCGCCGCGCCCTCGCCCCGGCGCAAGCGGCGGTTCGGGCGCCGCGCCCCCACCCCCGTCACCATGATCTTCAGCCATGGCTACTGCCTCGCCCAGGACTCCTGGCACTTCCAGCGCTCCGCGCTGCGCGAGGTGGTCCGCACCGTCTACTGGGACCAGCGCTGCCACGGCCGCTCGGCGCGCGGCTGCGCCCAGGCGGACGGCGAGGCGATCAGCATCGACCAGCTCGGCCGCGATCTGAAGGCGGTGATCGACGCGACGGCGCCCGAGGGGCCGCTGGTGCTCGTCGGCCACTCCATGGGCGGCATGACGATGATGGCGCTGGCCGCGCAGTACCCCGACCTGATCCGCGAGCGCGTGATCGGCGCGGCCTTCATCGGCACCTCGGCGGGCCGGTTGGGCGAGGTCAGCTTCGGCCTCCCGGTGGTCGGGGTGAACGCGGTGCGGCGGGTGCTGCCCGGGCTGCTGAAGGCGCTGGGCTGGCAGGCCGACCTGGTCGAGCGGGGGCGGCGGGCGACCGCGGACTTGTTCGCGGGGCTGATCAAGCGCTATTCGTTCGGCTCGAAGGACGTGGACCCGGGGGTCGCGCGGTTCGCCGAGCGGCTGATCGAGGCCACGCCGATCGATGTGGTCGCGGAGTTCTACCCGGCGTTCATCGCCCACGACAAGGCGGCGGCGCTGCCGCACTTCGACGGGCTGCCGGTGCTGGTCCTCGCGGGTGACAAGGACCTCATCACCCCGATGGAGCACAGCGAGGCGATCGCGGAGCTGCTTCCGGGCGCGGAGCTGGTGATCCTCGAGGAGGCCGGGCACCTGGTGATCCTCGAGCACCCGGAGGTGGTCAACGGCCACCTGACGGAGTTGCTGTCGCGGGCGGTGGACGGGGTCGGCGACCGGGCGGGGCGGGGCGTGACGGGCTGAGGAGCGGTTCCCTTGCGGAGCGGTCTCCCTGTCCGGCCGTTCCGGCGGTCCGACCGAGGTGTGACGGGCTGAGGAGCGGTCTCCCTGCCCGGCCGTTCCGGCGGCCCGGCCGGGGCGTTCGGGGTGGCCGCACGCTGGTCCGCGGCGGGCTTTTGGGGCCCGTACCATCGGCGAGTATGGACGTAGGCACGCGCATCACCGTCACCTCTCCCGACCAGATGCGGGACCTGGGCCGCAGACTCGCCAAGCTGCTGCGCCCCGGCGATCTGGTGCTCCTCACCGGTGAACTCGGCGCGGGCAAGACGACGCTGACGCGGGGCCTCGGCGAGGGCCTCGGCGTCCGCGGCGCCGTCACCTCGCCCACCTTCGTGATCGCCCGGGTGCACCCCTCGCTGGGCGACGGCCCGCCGCTGGTCCATGTCGACGCCTACCGGCTGAACGGCGGCCTCGACGAGATGGAGGACCTGGACCTCGATGTCTCCCTGCCGGATTCGGTGGTGGCCGTGGAGTGGGGCGAGGGCAAGGTCGAGGGGCTGGCGGAGGACCGGCTGCATGTGGTGATCCAGCGGACGGTGGGCAGCGACATGGCCGTCACGGACACGATGGCCGCCGACGTGGACGACGTACGGGACGTGGTGGTGACGGGCGTGGGTCATCGCTGGGCGGGGGAGGACCTGGCGTCGCTCGCGGGGTAGTGCCGGCGCCACTAGATCAAACGGTGCCCCCCGGTCAAACGGCGCCCCCGGTCAACCGGCGCCACCCGGTCAAACGGTCAAGCCGCTGGTAGAGCTCGCGTGCAGATGCCGCGTAGTTTCCGACAAGCCGTCGGCATGCTGTTGCATTCCGGGCATCACCCGTGGTCACATGGTGGGAGAAAGCGTGGGTTAGGTCTACCTAACTCCGCTCGACTGCCCCAGGACCCTCAGGAGGCACCCATGTCGGCCCACGACCCTGTGGCCGGGACCGGCGCCGCGCGCGACGACCGGTCACCGTCGATGTCGGAGCTCCTGGCGGCGTGTGCGGCGGCGAGCGCGGTCTCGACGCCCCCGCGACCGGCCGAGGAGGGGACCCTGGCGTCCGAGGGCGAGACCCTGGCGTCCGAGGAGGAGGCCCCGGCGTCCGTCGAGCCCGAGGCGGAGGACGAGGAGCGGGACGCGGCGTAACGGCGCACAGCTACGCCGTCCGGCCACGTCAGCCAGTTACGTCGTCCGGCTACGCCATCCGGCTACGTCGTCCAGCTACGTCAGCCAGGTCCGCTAGGGGACGACGACCACCTTCGTGTCCAGCTGCGCGAACTCCCACATCGCCGTGCCGTCCGCCCGGCTCTCCCGGACGGCCCCGGTCCGCTTGCGCGCGTTCGGGTCCGGCATCGACCCGTCCACCGCCGCGCTGAAACCGAACACGACTCCCCCTTCCGAGTGGAAGACGACGACGTGCTCGACCTGGACTCCGTCCGATCCGACCCCGCCCTTGTTGCGTGAGGTCACGGAATAGGTCCCCGGGGCGGGGCTGGCCGGGCTGGGGCCCACCTCGAAGGTGCGGTCGGCCTTGCCGTCGGCGCCGACCAGCCAGACCCGCTTGTCGCCCAGGGCGTAGACGACCCGTACGCCGGTGCCGGAGCGGGCCGGGAGGGCGGTGGACTTCTTCTTCGCCCCCGCGTCGCCCTTGTCCTTCTTCTTGGACTCGGCGGAGTGCGAGCCGGGTCGGGCCTGGGTCGGATGGTCGGGCGCGGTCGCGGCGGCCTGGTAGCCGAGGAACCCGACGACGCCCAGCGCGGCGGCGGTGAGTACGGCCACAGCTGGCCCGGTACTGCTCCTTGGCACGGCGGCTTCCCTCTCCTGCGGTCAGTATGTGCTGACGGCCCGTACACACTTACGGTGACGGTAGCACCGGCGCCCGCCGCCCGGCCGCGCTCCGGCCGTCCGGTGACCGAGCTGTTCCACCGTCGGTACGAAAGCCGGTGGCGAGGCCGGTACGAAAGCCGGTGGCGAGGCCGGTACGGAAGTCGGTGGCGAGGCCGCTACCAACGCGGTACCGACGCCGGTACGAAAGAACGACCTCCCGGCGCGCCGTAGGCTGTTCTCGTGCTGTTGCTCGCTCTTGATACCGCCACCCCCGCCGTGACCGTCGCCCTGCACGACGGCTCCGCAGTGATCGCCGAGTCCGCCGACGTGGACGCCCGGCGCCACGGCGAGCTGTTGCTGCCCGCCGTCCACCGGACGCTGAAAGCGGCGGGCACCGAACTGGGCGCGGTGACGGAGATCGTCGTCGGCGCGGGCCCCGGCCCGTACACCGGACTGCGCGTGGGCCTGGTGACCGCGGCCACCTTCGGGTCGGTCCTCGGCGTCCCCGTCCACGGGCTGTGCACGCTGGACGGGATCGCGTACGCCGCCGGGCGGGCCGGTCTGGAAGGCCCCTTCGTCGTGGCCACGGACGCGCGGCGCAAGGAGGTCTACTGGGCGCGTTACGACGACGCCCGCACCCGCGTCACCGAGCCCGCCGTCGACCACCCCGCCGACCTCGCCGAGCGGGTGGCCGGGCTGCCCGCGGTCGGCGCGGGTGCGCTGCTCTACCCGGCGGCCTTCGCCGACGTACCGCCCGGGATGCCGGAGCACCAGTCGGCGGGGGCGCTCGCCTCGCTCGCCGCCGAGATGCTGGCGCGCGGCGAGGAGCTGCCGCCGCCCCGGCCGCTGTATCTGCGCCGCCCCGACGCCAAGGTGCCCGCCAACTACAAGGTGGTCACCCCGAAGTGACCGGCACCGGCACGAGCGTGACGCTGCGCGAGATGCGCTGGTGGGACCTGGAGCGGGTGATGGAGCTCGAGGAGGAGCTGTTCCCCGAGGACGCCTGGTCGCGGGGGATGTTCTGGTCCGAGCTCGCGCACGCCCGGGGCCGGGACGCCACCCGCCACTACGTGGTGGCGGAGGACGGGCCCCGGCTGGTCGGGTACGCCGGGCTCGCCGTCGTCGACCGCACCGGCGACGTCCAGACCATCGCCGCCGCCCGCGACCACTGGGGCACCGGCCTCGGCGCCCGCCTCCTCACCGACCTCCTGACGGCCGCCACCGCCTTCGAGTGCCGTGAGGTGCTGCTGGAGGTGCGGGTGGACAACGCCCGCGCCCAGCGGCTGTACGAGCGCTTCGGCTTCGAGCCCATCGGCATACGCAAGGGCTACTACCAGCCCGGCAATGTGGACGCCCTGGTCATGCGGCTGGCCGACCCGGCGACGGCGACCACCGGCGCGCCGGCGAACGGCGAGCCCGGCGAGCCCACGGCGAACACCGCGTCCGCCACGACCACAGCGAATCCCGCGCACACAGCGAATCCCGCGCACACAGCCAACCCCGCGAACCCCGCGACCTCAGTACAAGGAACCGAGACCCATGGCTGACGAACCCCTCGTCCTCGGCATCGAGACCTCCTGCGACGAGACCGGAGTCGGCATCGTCCGCGGCCACACCCTCCTCGCCGACGCCGTCGCCTCCAGCGTGGACGAGCACGCCCGCTTCGGCGGCGTCGTCCCCGAGGTCGCCAGCCGCGCCCATCTGGAGGCGATGGTCCCCACGATCCAGCGGGCGCTGAAGGAGGCCGGGGTCGCCGCCTCCGACCTCGACGGCATCGCCGTCACCGCGGGCCCCGGGCTCGCGGGCGCGCTGCTGGTCGGCGTCTCGGCCGCCAAGGCGTACGCCTACGCCCTCGGCAAGCCGCTCTACGGCGTCAACCACCTCGCCTCCCACATCTGCGTCGACCAGCTGGAGCACGGTCCGCTGCCCGAGCCGACGATGGCGCTGCTGGTGAGCGGCGGCCACTCCTCGCTGCTCCTCGCGCCCGACATCACCGCCGACGTCCGCCCGCTGGGCTCGACCATCGACGACGCGGCGGGCGAGGCGTTCGACAAGATCGCCCGGGTGCTGAACCTGGGCTTCCCGGGCGGCCCCGTCATCGACCGCATCGCCCGCGAGGGCGACCCGGACGCGATCGCCTTCCCGCGCGGGCTGACCGGTCCGCGGGACGCCGCGTACGACTTCTCCTTCTCGGGGCTGAAGACCGCCGTCGCGCGCTGGATCGAGGCGAAGCGGGCGGCGGGCGAGGAGGTCCCGATCGCCGACGTCTCGGCCTCCTTCCAGGAGGCGGTCGTGGACGTGCTGACCCGCAAGGCCGTCCGCGCCTGCAAGGACGAGGGCGTGGAGCACCTGATGATCGGCGGCGGCGTCGCCGCCAACTCCCGGCTGCGGGCGATGGCCGAACGCCGCTGCGAGGACGCGGGGATCACCCTGCGGGTGCCGCGGCCGAAGCTGTGCACGGACAACGGGGCGATGGTGGCGGCGCTCGGCGCGGAGATGGTGGCGCGGGGGCGGGCGGCCTCGGCGTGGGACCTGTCGGCCGACTCGTCCCTCCCGGTGACGGACCCCCACGTCCCGGCGCCCGCCGGGCACACCCACGACCATGTGCACGAGCTGAGCCGGAAGAACCTGTACGCATGACCGTCGCGTTGATGTGGGAAGCCCGAGCCGTGGCCGGAAAGGGCGAGGAACTCCTGACCTGGGCCACCCACCAGCCCCTCGACCCGCCCCCGCTCCGCCGCGAAACCTTCCGCGCACCCGAGGACCGCGTCCTCGTCATCACCTGGTGGGAGGGCACCTACGACACCGAGGGCCTGCCAGAACTCCCCGAGCCGGGGCAGGACTTGGTACGGCGTGCGGTCCACCGCTGGCGCTTCGAGACGGTAGCGGACGGGGCCTAGGGGTGCCCGGCAGATCGTGACGCCTGCGGCGGACTCTTCCCCTCCCCGCCCCTTCCCGACCCCTGACCATTTGCGGCTCCGCCGCGTGGGGGCTCTGTCTCAGACGCCGCGTGGGGGCTCTGTCTCAGACGCCGCGTGGGGGCTCTGCGCCCAGGCCCCGGGTGGGGGCTGTGCCTTAGGCCCCGGGTGGGGGCTCTGTCTCAGACGCCGGGCGGGGGCTCTTCCTCAGGCCCCGGGTGGGGGCTGTGCGCCCAGGCCCCGGGTGGGAGCTCTGCCAGACGCCGGGCGGGGGCTCTGCCCCCGACCCCGGNTGGGAGCTCTGCCAGACGCCGGGCGGGGGCTCTGCCCCCGACCCCGGGTGGGGGCTCTGTCTCAGACGCCGCGTGGGGGGCTGTGCCTCAGGCCCCGGGTCGGGGCTCTGTCTCAGGCCCCGGGTCGGGGGGCTGTGCCTCAGGCCCCGGGTGGGGGCTCTGCTCCAGACGCCGGGCGGGGGCTCTGCCCCCGATCCCGGGTCGGGGCTCTGCCTCCAGGCGCCGGGGTCCAGGGGCGGAGCCCCTGGTATCGGGAAGGGGCGGGGAGGGGAAAGTGTCGCAGGACACCCCGTAGCGGTGACGGCGCGAGGCCGTGTCGTTACCGCAGGGCCTCGGCCAGATCGGTCAGGTGCCGGGAGACCGGGCCCAGGGTGAGCAGACCGCTGCCCGCCCCGGCGAGCTCGGCCGCCGCCGGGGTCAACGCCGCGTGGGCGCGCGCGATCGTCTCCCGGTCGCCGACGGCGATGGCCGCGCGCCCGGTGAGACACCACAGGGCCTCCAGCAGCAGATCGCGGGGCGGTTCCGGGACCGTGCGCAGCGCCGCCGCGGCCTCGGCGCGGCGGGCCTGGGCCAGCAGCACCAGCGGGCGGGCCCAGGGCGCGTACGGCCCCCAGTCGAGGTCCGCGTCGGTCGGGGCGGGCCGCCCCCGCTCCACGCGCAGACAGAGCAGCGCGAGCGGCAGCAGACCGTGCTCCAGGCCGGGCATCCCGGCGCCGCCCAGCCGCGCGGCGGCGTTCCGGTAGGCCGCCTCGACCGCTGCCTCGTCCGCAGGCCCCGTCGCGGCCAGCCGCAGCGCCCGGTACCACGCGGTGAACACCCCTACCAGCGGCCGCTCATGGCGCTCGCCCAGACGCTCGGCGGCGGCCGCGTGCCGATCGGCCGCCGCGAAGTCCCCGAGCGCGCTGCGGGCCTGGACCCGGATGAGATGGCCGAGCACCTCGAAGGGGACCAGCCCGTGCCGCGCCGACAGGGCGATCAGCTCGGCCCCGGTCGCGTCCCGGCGCGGCGCCAGCCCCGCGCGCTCGAAGCTCTGCATGAAGACGCCGTTCAGCGCGAACGCCAGCGCCCCCGGATCGTCCAGCCGCCGAGCGATCTCCTCCGCCTGCCGAGCCGCTTGCCGCCCCCGCTCGGACCGCCCACCCCGCGACTCCACGGCGATCGTCGCCAGCAACCGGGCGCGCATCGCGTCATGGCCGACCGGCCATGAGCCGGGAGTGTCGCGGCCGGAGCCCTCGTGGCCGCGTAGGCGGCGGCCAGGCGCTCCGGGGCCGGTTGGCCCTTCCCTGGGCGCCTCGTGGCTGGGCGGGCCGGGGCTGATTGCCCCGTCCCCGGGCGCCCCGTCCCCGGGCGCCCTGTCCCCGGGGGCCTCGTGGCCCGGCGGCCCGTGGTCGGACGCACCCGGGTCGGCCGGGAAGTCGGCCGCGAGTGCGGCCAGCGTGCGTTCGGCTGCCCTGACGATTGATGCCGCCTGTTCGGGGTCGTCCAGGCGGGTCCAGATCGCGGGGACGTCGTAGGCGCCGATGACTCGGGCGGTCAGTTCCGGGTCGCCCAGTTCTTCCGCCGCCGCGACGGCCGCCACGCGCTGTTGGCGGGCCGTCAGCAGGCCGCCGCCACCGGTCATCGAGAGGTCGCGCAGCAGGCCGACCGTCGACTCCAGGCGGGTCCGGGCGCCGGAGGCCACGGTGCGGTCGTACGCGGCGGTCGCGTCCGCCCACACCTGGGCCGCCGCGCCGCCCCGCGCCGCCGTGGGGTCGAGGTGGGGCGCCTGGCCGAGGATGTCCGTCTCCAGGCGGCGCAGCTCCGGGCCCGGGTCCACGCCCAGCTGCTCGACCAGCAGCGTGCGGGCCCGGCGCAGCACCGCCAGCGCGTCGCCCTGGCGGCCGGTGCGGTACAGCGCGAGGGCCAGCGCCCGCCAGGCGCCCTCGCGCCAGGGGTGCTCGGCCAGATGCGCCTCCAGGTCCGGCACCGCCTCGGCGGCCCGGCCCAGCGCCAGCCGGGCCTCCGCCTGCCGCTCGACGGCGTGCAGCCGCAGCTCCGCCAGCCGGGAGCGCTCGCCCCGGGCCCAGCCCTCGTCGGCGAACTCCGCGTACGCGGGCCCGCGCCACCGGCCCAGCGCCTCCTCCAGCCGGGGCAGCGCGCCGTCCGGCGGCAGGGTCGCCGCGTCGGCCACGTCCTGTTCGAAGCGCCAGGCGTCCACCGCGTCCGGGTCGGCCCGCAGCGCGTACCCGGGGCCCTCGGTGACCAGCAGCCGGGCCGGGGTGCGCGGCGGGCGCTGCGGCTCCAGCGCGCGGCGCAGCGCGGCCACGAACGTACGCACCGCGCCCACCGCCCCCGGCGGCGGCTCCGTCCACAGGTCCTCGATCAGCCGGGAGACGGGTACGACACGGCGGCGGGCGACGATCAGCCGGGCCAGCACCGCGCGGTGCCGTGGCCCCTTGAGCGCGATCGCGCGCCCGTCGGCGTCCGCGTCCCAGGCCACGACCGGCCCCAGCACCCCGAAACCGACCCGCATGCGGTCACGGTAGCGCGCTGATCGGATGCTCATCCGCACCCGGCAGGCTGACAGCCAGCTGGTCAGTCACTTACGCCGTCCGGTCGCCCGGATGTCCGGTCGCCCGGATGCTCCACAGAAAGCGCGCTCACCCATGGCCCCTGTCATTCCCGGCTTCGACTACCGCCGCGTCCCCGTCGCCGACGGCGTGTCCCTGAACGTGGCCGTCGCGGGCTCGGGCAGCCCGCTCGTGCTGCTGCACGGCTTCCCGCAGACCCACCTCATGTGGCGGCACGTGGCCGCCGACCTCGCGGCCGATCACACCGTGATCTGCCCCGACCTGCGCGGCTACGGCGCCAGCGACAAACCGTCCGCCAATGCCGCCGCCGCTGCCGGTCCCGCCGCCGCTGCCGACCCCGGCGCCGTCACCGACCCCGCCGCCGCCGACGACGCCAATGCCGACCCCGCCGCCTACGCCAAGCGCACCATGGCCGCCGACATCGTCGCCCTCGCCCGCGCCCTCGGGCATGACCGCTTCGCGCTGGCCGGGCACGACCGCGGCGCCCTGGTCGCCTTCCGGGCGGGCCTCGACCACCCGGCGACGATCACCCACCTCGCCTGCCTGGACGTGCTGCCGACCCTCGACATGTGGGACGTGCTGCACGGCACCACCGCCGCCGTCGGCTTCCACCTCTTCCTGATGGCCCAGCCCCCGGGGCTGCCCGAGCGGATGATCGCCGCCTGCCCCGACGACTTCTTCGGCCACTTCCTCGACCTGTGGACGGGCGACCCGCGGGCCATCCCCGCCGAGATCCGTGCCGCCTATCTGGACGCCTGCCGCGCCGCAGTGCCGTCGATCGTGGCCGACTACCGTGCCTCGGCCGGTGTCGACGTCGACCACGACCGGGCCGACCGCGACGGCGGACGCCGGCTGACGATGCCGCTCACCGTCATTCAGCAGGACTGGGGCGCCGCCCTCGGCTATGACGCGGCGGCGCTGTGGCGCGCCTGGGCCGACGACCTGGAGCACCACACCGTCGGCTACGGCCACTTCATGGCCGAGGAGGCCCCCGCCGACATCGCCAAGGCCCTGCGGGAGCTGCTGGCCCGGTAGCGGACCTGGTGGACGTTGAACCCAGTGGTCTCCAACGGATCGTGACGCCTGCGGCGGGCTGCTCCCCTCCCCGCCCCTTCCCGACATCTGACGATTTGCGGCTCCGTCGCGTGGGGGCTCTGCCCCAGACCTCGGTTCGGGGTTTTGCCCCGGGCCCCGGACCGGGGCTTCGCACCTGCCCGCGGCATCGCTATGCGGCTCCGCCGCCAAGTCCGCCGGACACCCGTAGCTGGCCCCGGGGTCACGCCGCCCCGGCGGAGTAGTGGTCGGCGATCTCGTCGCTGGTCGTCACCCACACCCCGGGGTGGTTCACCACGTACTCAAGGGCCTGGTCCACATACTTGTGCCGGAAGGGCTGGTTGATCACGAACGGGTGCAGCACCAGCGACATCACCCGCCCGCTCGTGGCCGAGTCCGCGTACAGCTGGTCGAGCTGGTCCTTGACGATCCGGACGAAGTCGGGCCCGCTGAGGCTCTTGCCGACGAAGAGCTGGATGTCGTTGACCTCGATCGAATACGGCACGCTCAGCATCCCCGGCACGTTCAGCCGGTACGGCTGGTCGTCGTTGGCCCAGTCCAGTACGTACCGCAGCCCCAGCTCGGCCAGGAGCTCCGGCGTGCGGAAGGTCTCGGTCAGCGCCGGCCCCAGCCAGCCGCGCGGCCTGCGGCCGGTGGCCTTCTCGATGGTGCCGATCACCTCGGTGAGGTAGGCACGCTCCTCCTCGGGGGACATGTCCGCCTGGAGGATCGAGTTGTTCTTGCCGTGTGCCGCCCACACCCAGTTCCGCTCCCGCCCGGCCCGGATGATCTGGGGGTAGTGCTCGGCGACATCGGAGTTGAGCATTACGCTCGCCCGTACCTGGTGCCGGTCCAGGCTCTCGATCAGCCGCCAGATCCCGACCCGGGGGCCGTAGTCCCGCCACCCGTAGTTCAGCGGATCGGGCGCCAGCGCCCTGGTGTCGGGGAAGATGCTGGTGGAGGGGCGGTCGATCGCGTAGTGCTCGACGTTCAGCCCGACGTAGAAGGCCACTCGGGCGCCGTCGGGCCAGTGGATCGGGGTGCGTTCGACGATGGGGCTGTAGTCGAAGAGCTGGTTGTCCATCAGGGCTCACCTCATTTGTGCTGCTCATCTGTACTGCTCATCTGTGCGGCGGTTCGGCGTCGCGTTCGGCTTCGCTCGATGGACATCGTGAAACCCTCACACAAGTGAGAAGGTCAAGCCGAAGAAGACCGGGCCACGACCGAAGAGCTGAGAGACTGCGTCGGCGTACACCGCAGAGCTGTGCGTGCCACGAGTGCCGTGAGTGCTACGAGTGCCGTGAGCACGATGAGTGCCATGAGTGCCATAGGAAGGACGCCATGACGCCGCCCAACGAGCTTCCGCCACCGCCGCCCGCCCCGGACGAGCGGCCGTGGAAGGACCGCGCCGGGTTGCTCGATGAGCGCGCGCGGGCGATGGGGGCGCTGGCGCGGTGGTACCTGGCGCCGCACCGGGCGCTGCTGCTGTGGCTGTCCGCGCTCGTCTTCGCGCTGGGGTGGAGCCTCGCGGTCTCGGGGTTCCAGTTCCTGGTGAAGGGCGAGATCATCGAGCACGTGCTGGGCGTGATCTTCCTGGGTCTCGCCCTGGGCGCCACGGTCCCCTCCAGCCTCGGGGTGGCCTCCGGCATCCGGCGCGACGTCTTCGTGGGCGCGTGCCTGCGCGACTGGGCCGAGCTGGAGCGCGATCCCCAGACGCTGCCGCACTGGCGGGTCTCCGGCGGCGCGCTCCTGTGGCTGGGCCCGTCCATCGTGCTGGCCTGCCTGGGGCTGGCGCTGGGCGGGTTCGCCGTCTTCTCGGACGTCGGCACGGAGAGCGTCGGCACCGTCGCCGGTATCGGCCTGGTCTTCGCGGCCGCCGGGGCGCTCGGCATGGCCAAGGCGATCGACTACTACCGCCTGGTCAGCCGCGAACTCCGTCCCCTCCGCCCCGACACCGGCGGTCCGGACCCATACGGCCCGGACGCACACGGTCCTGACGGACACGGCCCGGACGCATACGGTCCTGGCGCGGGCTACGCGGACGGCTTCTCCGACGACGGCTTCTCCGACGACGGCTTCTGCAGCGACTGAAAGCGGGTCCGCAGCTCCTCGTACCGCTCACCCGGGCTCTCCCCGCGCTCCTTGGCCACCTCCTCGATGCGGGTCAGCAGCTGCCTGACCCGCACGGCGTCCGTATAGGCGTCGCGCTCCAGCTTCTTGTAGGCGGCCGCGGCCGGGCCCTTGTGATCGTCGGGGTCCACCGACTGCCTCAGATGGCCGAGACGCTCGATCTGTTCCTCGAGGTAACTGAGCATTCCCTCAAGGTCTTTGATGAGATCCGACAGATCCTGGTCCGATACGGACAGTTTGTCTTTACTCATGTTCCATCCGTCCCTGCCACCCTCCCATCGGCCCATTAGCGGGATGATCGTGCCATGACCGGGGCCGGTGTGGAGAGCCGCCCGGGGTAACTCCTGTGCCGTCAGTCCGGCAGGGCCGTGTCCGGGGGCAGCTCGATGCCGAACTCGGCGGCGAGAACGCGCAGCACCTCGTCGTTGTCGGCGAGTTCGCGCTCCTTACGGCTGCCGTCGGAGTGCGTCTCGACGAGAGTCCGCCCGGACAGGAGGAGATGGCGGTCGAGGCCGGTCCGCTGGACGTGGAGGGTGTGCTGGAAGGGCGAGCGCGGGTTGGTGGCGACGTGCCAGTTGATGACCCCGTAGTCGGACGCGTCGAACGGCTCGCGGGTGAAGGCGTACTGGTCCTGCCAGGAGCCGTCGAGGAACGCCTGGAAGACCCACAGGTCCTCCAGCCCCTCCGGGTGCGGCTCGCGGACGTAGCGGTGGCGGCGGGTGCCGTCGTGGAACTCGGTGTCGGCGACGAGCGGCACGGCCTCCAGGAGGCCGCCGATGCTGCCGAAGCCCACATCGGCCACGTAACGCCGCTCCTCGCCCGGGATCCCGACCAGCAGCAGCATGTGCGTGCGCGGGCGGATCGTCCCGGGGGCCGCGCCGACCCGGACGCGGGCGGTGAGGCCGGTGACGCGGAAGCCGAGGGCGGTGAGGGCGGCGGTGAGCAGCGTGTTGTGCTCGTAGCAGTAACCGCCGCGCCGGCCGCGGACCAGCTTGGCCTCCAGGTCGGGGACGGCGAGGGAGGGGGCCGAGCCGAGGAGGGGGTCGAGGTTCTCGAACGGTATGGACGTGAGATGCGCCCGATGCACCGCCCGCAGCGTCTCCACGGTGGGGGCGGGGCGCCGGTCGCCCGTCCAGCCGATACGCGTCAGATAGGCGTCGAGGTCAAGGGCGATACGGGCTGGTTCCATACTGCCGACCGTAACGCCGGATCCCCGGCCCCGGCCTCCGCTCAAGGTGGGGGCCTCACCTGGTCCTCTGGACGTAGGTCCGTTACGCCGTCCTTGTCGTCTCCGGCGCCGCCGCGAGGTGATCGAGCGTGCCCGTCTTGATCGACTGGAGCAGGGCTCCCAGCCTCGCGGGGCTCGTGGTGAGGACCGTACGGGGGTCGTCGCTCTCGCGGAGGGCGACGGTGGTGCCTATGAAGGCGAGTTCTATGCAGGAGTTCCCGTCCCCCGCGCCGGAGTAGGACGACTTGCGCCAGTTGATCTCGGACATTCCTTCGCCCTCACATCTGTTGAACGGTCTCGCGGATGAAGTCACGTGACTCCTTCTCGGACAAAGCCAGCTCTTCGGTCCGGTCCATGACCGCCCGGTAGTTCAGAAGCTGGGACTCCCCGTCGAGGAACGCCGCGTCCTGCGCGACATCGAGCTGAACGGTATCCAACTGCGGCACCGGACCCGTGGCGTAGGTGACGGAGATACCCGCGACGTGGAATCCTCCGGCCGCGATCGGCACGACCCGAACGGAGACGTTCGGGCGCTCCGAGGACTCCAGCAGGCTGTCGAGCTGCGCGCGCAGCACGCGCTGATCGCCGAACCGTACGCGGAGCGCGGTCTCGTGGATGATGAATGTGCAGGATGGCGGCTGGTCCCGATCCAGGATGTCCCGGCGCTTCATGCGGTGCGAGAGTCTTCGACGGAGTTCCGTCGGCGACCAGCCGGGGACGGCCGTGCTCAGCACCGACCGAGCGTAGTCCTCGGTCTGCAGGAGTCCTGGGATGTGCATCAGCTCGACGACGCGCAGGCTCGTGGCGAAGTACTCCAGTTCCGCCAGGTCGAGACCGGCGGCGCCGAGCGTCCCCCGGTACTCCTCCCACCACCCGCGCTTGCGCTCGGTCGCCATCGCGACCAGCGCCTCGACGTACGCCTGGTCCGGGCAGGCGTAGTTGGCGGCGAGTGTGCGTACGCGCTCTTCGCTGACGCCGAACCGGGCCAGCTCCATATTGGTGACATGCGAGCGGTTCGTGCCCAGCCGGTCGGCCGCTTCCTGGATGGTGAGACCCGCGTGCTCGCGCATCCTCCGAAGCTCCGTGCCAAGTCGGCGCTGACGTGCCGTGATGGTGGTCCTCGAAGCCATGCCTGCCTTCCTCGTGGGTCGTCACCCAGTGTGGCGCGTGGCCACGAATGGGTCTATCTACTCACTAATTTCGACGATCTGGTGGCACTAGTTAGGTGCAGCCCTCTACCGTAGGTGTCGTTGCCGCTACAGCGCGTTGATCGCCGTAACGGTACGCGCGCTGTCGGCCCCCTCACAGGGAGTTGCCCCATGGATTCCGATCACGAGTCCGACGACCGTCCCCCACGCCGCCCGCCCGTTCCCTCCAGGGATCCGTACGTCTACACCCTGCAGAGCAGCCGGCACGCGACCTCCGCCAAGGTCTGCCGGGACTTCGTCGCCTGCGTCCTGAACTCCGTGGGGCAGGAGGAGCTGGTCGACACGGCGACGCTGTGCACCTCGGAGCTGACCACCAACGCCTTTCTGCACGCCGAGGGCGACTCCGTGATGCTGCGCGTGGTGATCGAGCCTCCCCGCTTCCGCGTCCTGGTCTACGACGCCTCCGCCGAGCTCCCCACCGCCGCCTGCCTCCCCGAGGAGGACCGCCTCCATGGCCGCGGCCTCGGGCTGGTGGCGGCCCTGGCCGACGCGTGGGGGACGGCGGAGGGGGACGCGGTGGGCATGTACGCCAAGGGCGTCTGGTTCGAGCTCGCGGGCAAGGCGGGGAACGAGGCTTAGCCGGCCGCGGCAAAGGTCGGCGGAAATGCCTCGCCGGAATCCGCGTAACGGTGGAACCGACCGCCCCGGGACGGCTCCTTGAGGGCCCGGACGTGGGCGCGGGGCAGCGCGATGGTCCCGGGTGTCGAGGGCGTGTTACGGGGCGTCCGGCGGACCACGCGGCGAAGCCGCGTATCGATCCACGCGGCGGAGCCGCGTGGCCCGCCGCAGGCGTCACGGTCCGCCGGGCAGGGCCTGGGCCGGGTGGCCCAGCAGCATCGTGGGGGAGCCCGCCGACCGCGTCAGCACGATCGTGCACGCGTTCCCGCCCTCGAGCCGCAGCTTCTTGCGGAGCTGCTCCGGCTCGACCGCCGAACCGCGCTTCTTGATGGTCGCGATGCCGACCTCCCGCTCCCGCAGCAGCGCCTTGAGCCTCTTCAGGTTGAACGGCAGCACATCCGTGATCTCGTACGCGGTGGCGAACGGCGTCGGGCGCAGCTCGTCCGTCGTGATGTAGGCGATCGTCGGGTCGATCAGGTGGCCGCCGACGCGGGCCGCCACATCGGCCACGAGATGAGCGCGGATGACGGCGCCGTCCGGCTCGTAGAGCCAGCGGCCGACCGGGCCGGGCTCGGGGTCGGGCAGGAGCGGGGTGCCGATCAGGGAGTGGCCGCTCGGCAGCAGCGTGGCGCGGCGCAGCCCGGGGCGGGCGGTGCCGAACCACAGGACGGCCTCCTTCACATGGCCGTGGTCCGAGATCCACTCGGCCTCCGCGTCCTCGGGGACCGCCTCGTGCGGCACGCCGGGGGCGATCTTGAGTGCGGCGCGCGGAGTGGTGCGGGCGGCCTCGATGGCCCAGGAGAGGGGCGGGGAGTAGGCCTCGGGGTCGAAGACGCGGCCCCGGCCACCGCGCCGGGCCGGGTCGACGAAGACCGCGTCGAAGTCCCGGGTGCCGACGTCGGTGACATCGGCGCAGCGGACCTCGATGAGCTCCGCCAGGCCGAGCGCCTCGGCGTTGGCGCGGGCGACGGCGCAGGTCAGCGGGTCGCGATCGACGGCCAGCACGGAGATCCCGGCGCGGGCGAGCGCGATCGCGTCGCCGCCGATGCCACAGCACAGATCGGCCATGCGGCGGACGCCGAACTCCGCGAAGAGGGAGGCGCGGTACCCGGCCACGGAGGTGCGGGTGGACTGCTCGACGCCGTTCGGCGTGAAGTACATGCGGTGCGCGTCCTCGGGGCCGAATTTGGCCACCGCCCGCTGCCGCAGCGCGGCCTGGGTCAGGGCCGCCGAGACCAGCGCCGGGGGATGGTCGCGGCGCAGCCGCGTCGCGGTGGCCAGCTCCTTCGCCGGGTCGTAGTCGCGGAGCGCGGAGAGCAGCGCCTGCCCCTCGTCGCCGAGCAGTGCATCGAAGGCGTCAACGTCCACATGGCCCATTCTCCCCGCTCCCGCGAGCGCATTCGCCCCCGCTCGGCGCGCATATGCACACCCTCGGGCCGAAGATCACTTATGTGATGATGATCAAGACTGGTTTTCCTCGCTGTCTGGTTCTCGTCGGCGCGGCGGCCGTGCTCACGGCCTGCGGATCCCTCGCCGCCGCCCCCGAGCCGCGCACCGGCTCCCGCCATGGCGCCCCCATGCCCCCGGCCTCCCTCGCCCCGCGGCTGGACGACCCGCCCCCGGCGTCGTCGCGGCCGCCGTCCGGACGGGAGCCGGAGCAGCGGCCTCCGGCGTCCTCCGGGCCGGAGAACGAGGGGCACGAGAGGGACGAGGGCTACCAGGGTGACGTGGAGTACGAGGGGCACGACGGACGGGCCGAGGACGGCCGCCTCCAGGGCGCGCCGCGCTCCGGTGACGCCTCGGCACCCGCCCCGGCCGCCGGGCCGCCCGGCACGGGCTCGGCGCTGCCCCGCTCGGCCCCGGCGGGCGGGCCGGACGCCTACCGCCGCTGGGGGCTGGACCGGCCGCTGGCGCGGCCCCCGGCCCCGCCCGCCGTCAAGCCCGCGCTCGGGCGGTCGGGCCCGCAGCAGTGGGGGCTGCCGCCGACCGTGCGGCGGGTGCCGACCGACAAACGGGTGGTCTTCGTGACGATCGACGACGGGATCGAGAAGGACCCGCGCTTCGTGGAGCAGGCCCGCGAGCTGGGGCTGCCGTTCACCGGCTTCCTGACCGACGACGTGATCGGGGACCACTACGACTACTTCGACCAGCTGCGCCGCCTCGGCAACCCCATGGAGAACCACACCCTGACCCACCCCAGCCTGGCCGGTATGGCCTACGACGACCAGGTACGGGAGATCTGCGGCCAGCGCGACAACCTGTGGCGCCGCTTCGGTCAACAGCCGAAGCTCTTCCGTCCCCCTTTCGGGGAGTACGACGAGACGACCCTGCGAGCGGCGGCCTTCTGCGGGGTGCGGACGGTGGTGCTGTGGCGCGCCGAGATGGAGACCCACGGTCTGGCCTACCGCTCCGGCGATCACCTGCTGCCGGGGGACATCGTGCTCGCGCACTTCCGGGGGCCGGAGCAGCTCGAGGGCCAGTCGATGACCGACATGATCACGGGGCTGGTGCGGGCGATCCAGGCCCAGGGCTTCACGATCGGGCGGCTGGAGGACTACGTATGAGCGCTGCGTACCAGGACTGCGTACGAGGGCTCTCCGCGGCACGCCCCCGGAGTGCCGCATTCGAAGGCCGTCACCGCGTCGCTTGGCACTCTAGTTGACTGAGTGCTAACCGCGTCATAATGTCGAGGCTGGCACTCGGGACCGATGAGTGCCAGGGATACAGCGACGGGCAGGTCCGGCACCCGCGACGACGGATCCACCTGGTCGCCACCTCAGACAGTTGACCCCGTGAGATCTCCGAAGGGGGAGGTCGGATCGTGACGACCACCAGCTCCAAGGTTGCCATCAAGCCGCTCGAGGACCGCATCGTGGTCCAGCCGCTCGACGCCGAGCAGACCACGGCTTCGGGCCTGGTCATTCCGGACACGGCCAAGGAGAAGCCCCAGGAGGGCGTCGTCCTGGCCGTGGGCCCGGGCCGCTTCGAGGACGGCAAGCGCCTTCCGCTCGACGTCTCCGTCGGTGACGTCGTGCTCTACAGCAAGTACGGCGGCACCGAGGTGAAGTACAGCGGCGAGGAGTACCTCGTCCTCTCGGCTCGCGACGTCCTCGCGATCGTCGAGAAGTAATCACCAAGTTTTGCCTATGAGCCGTGCCCCGGTGCCCGTGTCATCTGAAACCGGGGTCGGGGCACGGTTCGTTTGAGAGGACATACGCAACTCATGGCGAAGATCCTGAAGTTCGACGAGGACGCCCGTCGCGCCCTCGAGCGCGGCGTCAACAAGCTCGCGGACACCGTCAAGGTGACCATCGGCCCCCGTGGCCGCAATGTCGTCATCGACAAGAAGTTCGGTGCCCCCACCATCACCAACGACGGTGTCACGATCGCCCGTGAGGTCGAGGTCGAGGACCCGTACGAGAACCTTGGCGCCCAGCTCGTCAAGGAGGTGGCGACCAAGACCAACGACATCGCGGGTGACGGCACCACCACCGCCACCGTTCTGGCCCAGGCGCTGGTCCGCGAGGGTCTGAAGAACGTGGCCGCCGGTGCCTCCCCGGCCGCCCTGAAGAAGGGCATCGACGCGGCGGTCAAGGCCGTCTCGGACGACCTGCTGGCCACCGCCCGCCCGATCGACGAGAAGTCCGACATCGCCGCCGTGGCCGCGCTGTCCGCCCAGGACAAGCAGGTCGGCGAGCTGATCGCCGAGGCGATGGACAAGGTCGGCAAGGACGGTGTCATCACCGTCGAGGAGTCCAACACCTTCGGTCTGGAGCTCGACTTCACCGAGGGCATGGCCTTCGACAAGGGCTACCTCTCGCCGTACATGGTCACCGACCAGGAGCGGATGGAGGCCGTCCTCGAGGACCCGTACATCCTGATCCACCAGGGCAAGATCTCCTCCATCCAGGACCTGCTGCCGCTCCTGGAGAAGATCATCCAGGCCAACGCCAGCAAGCCGCTGCTGATCATCGCCGAGGACGTGGAGGGCGAGGCCCTCTCCACCCTCGTCGTCAACAAGATCCGCGGCACCTTCAACGCCGTCGCGGTGAAGGCCCCGGGCTTCGGTGACCGCCGTAAGGCCATGCTCGGCGACATCGCCACCCTTACGGGCGGCACCGTCATCGCCGAGGAGGTCGGCCTCAAGCTCGACCAGGTCGGCATGGACGTGCTGGGCACCGCCCGCCGCGTGACCGTCACCAAGGACGACACCACGATCGTCGACGGTGGCGGCAAGGCGGACGAGGTCTCCGGCCGCGTCGCCCAGATCAAGGCCGAGATCGAGACCACGGACTCCGACTGGGACCGCGAGAAGCTCCAGGAGCGGCTCGCCAAGCTGGCCGGCGGCGTGTGCGTGATCCGCGTGGGCGCGGCCACCGAGGTCGAGCTCAAGGAGAAGAAGCACCGTCTGGAGGACGCCATCTCCGCGACCCGCGCCGCGGTCGAGGAGGGCATCGTCTCCGGTGGTGGCTCCGCGCTGGTCCACGCCGCGAAGGTGCTGGAGGGCAGCCTGGGCCTGGAGGGCGACGAGGCCACCGGTGTGGCGGTGGTCCGCCGCGCCGCGGTCGAGCCGCTGCGCTGGATCGCCGAGAACGCCGGTCTCGAGGGCTACGTGATCACCTCGAAGGTCGCCGAGCTCGAGAAGGGCCACGGCTACAACGCGTCCACCGAGGAGTACGGCGACCTGGTGAAGGCCGGCGTCATCGACCCGGTCAAGGTCACCCGCTCCGCGCTGGAGAACGCGGCGTCGATCGCCTCCCTGCTGCTCACCACCGAGACCCTGGTGGTCGAGAAGCCGGCCGAGGAAGAGCCCGAGGCCGCCGGCCACGGCCACGGTCACGCGCACTGACGCTCCGGCGTTCTGGCGTTCTGCCACGAGCAGCGCGAAGGCGCGGCCGCCCGCAGGGGTGGCCGCGCCTTCGCGTGTTCGGGGGCGGGGGCCCCGCCCCCGATCCACCCGGGGGCTCCGCCCCTGGACCCCCGGGTTCGCGCCCGGAGCTCGCCGGGTCTGCGCCCAGACCCTGCCGGGTTCCGCTCCGGGGCCCCGAGGCCGCGCTCCCGGCTCCGCCCGGCCCACGGCCCGGAGGCGTGCCGGTGTCGTGCCGGTTGGTCTTCGGCGCCCAGGCATCCGCGGCCGGAGGTGGGCAGAACCCGAACCGCGCCCCCGAAGGGCTACCCCTTGGCCGGGGGGCGGCCGACCTTGGAGGAGATGGAGGAGAGGGCCGAGCGCGGGGCCAGCTTCGCCAGGCTCGACATCGCCTTGTAGCGCGGGTCCGGGATGGACAGCGACTTGCCCCGGGCGAAATCCTTCAGCGCCGCCGTGACCAGCCGGTCCGGGTCCAGCCACATCCAGCTCGGCACGCTGGTGTCCTTGATCCCCGCCCGCGCGTGGAACTCCGTACGGACGAACCCCGGGCACAGCGCCATCAGCCGCACCCCCGAACTGGCCAGGTCCTTGGCCGCGCCCTGGGTGAACTGCACGACCCACGCCTTGCTCGCCCCGTACGTCCCGCGCGGGAAGAAGGCCGCGACCGACGCCACATTGATCACCCCGCCGCGGCCCCGGTCGCGCATCGTCCCGGCCCCCGCGCTGGTCAGCCGCAGCACCGCCTCGCAGTGCAGCTTCAGCATCCGCAGCTCATCGGCGATCGGCACCTCCAGATAGCGGGCGCGGTTGCCGAATCCGGCGTTGTTGACGAGTAGATCGACCGGGTGGGTACGGTCCTTCAGCCGGGCCTCGACCGCAGCGATCCCGTCATCCTCGGAGAGGTCCGCCACCAGCACGTCCGCCTCCACGCCGTGCCGGTCGTGCAGATCCGCCGCCTGCTCCCGCAGCCGCTTCTCGTCGCGTGCGACGAGCACCAGATTGTGCCCGTCGGCGGCGAGCCGGCCCGCGAAGGCGGCGCCGATGCCCGCGGTGGTTCCGGTAATCAATGCAGTCGTCATACGCGCACGTTATCGGCCATGGCAGGCCCCGGCGGACCACCGAGCGGCACCGCGAGCGATCTGCGCCGGAATGAGCGCTTCCGTCAGCCCGCTTCCGTCAGATCGCCTGCGCGGACCGGTACTTCAGGGCGGCCTTCCGCGCCTCCGGATGCAGCGCGTCACCGGCTGCGAGCACCCTCGGCAGCAGCTCCCGCTCCGTGGTCTCGGCGCGGAAGACGAAGGCGACCGTCACCTCGTGGTCGGGCCGGTGGACGATCTCGACGGGGTCGCCCGAGCGGATCTCGCCGGGTTCGAGCACCCGCAGATACGCACCGGGGGCGGCGGCCTGGGTGAACCGCTTGACCCACCCCCGTTCGCCCAGCCACCCGGCGAACGTACGGCACGGGATCCGCGGTGAGGTCACCTCCAGCAGCAGCTCGCTCCCCACCCGCCAGCGCTCGCCGATGAGGGCGCCGCTGACGTCGATGCCGCTGGTGGTGAGGTTCTCGCCGAAGACGCCGTTCGTCAGCTCGCGGCCCAGCTCGCGCTCCCAGACGTCGAGGTCCTCCCGGGCGTAGGCGTAGACGGCCTGGTCGTCGCCGCCGTGGTGGCGGATGTCGCAGACGGCGTCACCGGCCAGACCACTGCCACCCTGGCCCTTCGGCCCGGGGGCCGCGACCCGCACCGGGCGGTCGACGGGCCGCTTGTCGATGCCGGTGCCGGTGGGCCAGTCGGTGTGGATGCTCGGCGTGGAGCCCCCGATGTTCACGGTGAGGACGGTCGAGGGGTGTGTCGAGGGGTGCGTCGAGGGGTGTGGAGTATGGAGCATGACCGCACCGTAAGGCAGTGAGGTCAAAGCGGCGACGTAATATCCCGGCCCATACCCAAGGGTCCCTTATGCTCAAGGCATGATCGAGGCCCGCCATCTCAGGGTGCTGCGCGCGGTGGCCGCCACCGGCTCCTTCTCCGCCGCCGCCCGCGAGCTCGGCTGCACCCAGCCCGCCGTCAGCCAGCAGATGAAGGCCCTGGAGGGCGCAGCGGGCACCCCGCTGCTGATCCGCAGCGGCCGGGAGATGCGGCTGACCGAGGCGGGCCGGGCGCTGGTGCGGCACGCCGGCGGGATCCTGGCCGGGCTGACCGCCGCCGAGGAGGAGGTCGCGGCGATCGCCGGGCTGCGCTCGGGCCGGGTGCGGCTGGTGTCCTTCCCCAGCGGCAGCTCGACCCTGGTGCCCATGGCGCTCGCCGAGATGCGCGCGGCGCACCCCGGGACGCGGGTCTCGCTCGTGGAGGCCGAGCCGCCGGGCTCGGTGGAGATGCTGCGCTCGGGCGACTGCGAGATCGCGCTGGCCTTCCGGTATCCGCAGGTGAGCGCGGAGGCGGAGGCGGCTTCCGGAGGTGGCGGCGAGTGGGACGACCTGGTGCTGCGGCCGCTGCTGAGCGATCGGCTGGTGGGCGTGGTGCCGGAGGGGCACAAGCTGGCGGGCGCCGGGGCGGTGGGGATCGCCGAGCTGGCCGGGGAGCCGTGGATCGCGGGCTGCCCACGCTGCCGGGGGCATCTGGTGGAGGTGTGCGAGTCCGCGGGCTTCACCCCGCGGATCGACTTCGCGACGGACGACTATCCGACGGTCGTCGGCCTGGTCGGGGCCGGGCTGGGGGTCGCGGTGCTGCCGGAGCTGGCGCTGGAGTCGGTGCGGACCAAGGGCGCCACGACGCTGGAGGTGGAACCGGCGGTGCGCCGGGAAGTGGTCGCGCTGACCCTGCCCGATCTCGCCCGCGTCCCGGTGGTGGCGGCGACGCTGGACCGGCTGGAGCGGGCCGCCCGCAGATGAGCGGCGCGCGCCCCACCCCGCGGGCCGTCCGGCCGTTCGCGCGGGCGGCGGGTGGTGAGGGGAGGAACGTTTCTTCAGTTGGCCGGGACGCCGGCCCTGATCAGGATCCCGGGGCGCCCGTACTGGCGACCGCGCGGTGCCGCGCCCGCCCCATGAGCTCCTCGCGCTCGTCCTCGGTCAGCCCGCCCCACACTCCGTAGGGCTCGCGTACGGCAAGGGCGTGGGCCGCGCACTGCGCCCGTACCGGGCAGCGCATGCACACCTCTTTCGCGGACATCTCGCGTGCACTGCGGGCAGCGCCGCGCTCCCCCTCCGGGTGGAAGAAGAGCGAGCTGTCGACCCCGCGACACGCGGCCAGGAGCTGCCAGTCCCACAGGTCGGCATTCGGGCCGGGAAGACGGGAGAAATCTGCCATTGCCTTATCTCCTCGAAGTGATCGGCTGCGGACGCTGCGTCCTGGGTCGTGCACCTACGGCGTAAGTAGATGTAAATATGACTCATTGCGAATCTAGCCACACAGACCGGCAAATTGGAAGCAAGGTCGCCAAATGCCACCGAAGGGACTGCCTCGGGGGCTGCCCTATGGGGGAGGCGCGAAGGACGCGACCGGCGCGACGAAGCTGCTCCGTGTCCGCGCCCTCACGTAGAGTGTCGAAGGTGGCCGCCGAACCCCGTAACTCTTTCGGGTGACCGTCGTTGAGAGTGCGGAGGCGGTTGATGGGTAAAGCTCTCGGACAGACATCCGGGGCTGTCAATCGCTCAGGTGACGATATGTACCAGCCTGGAGGCTCAAGGTGACGCGCATCAGCTGCGGAGGGCGGCCATGACATCCGTCCTCGTCTGCGACGACTCCCCGCTTGCCCGAGAGGCGCTGCGCCGCGCGGTGGCGACCGTGCCCGGCGTCGAGCGTGTGACGACGGCGGCCAACGGCGAGGAAGTCCTCCGCCGCTGGGGTGCCGACCGCTCGGATCTGATTCTGATGGACGTACGGATGCCCGGTCTCGGCGGGGTCGAGACCGTGCGGCGGCTGCTCTCCGCCGACCCCGGCGCCCGGATCATCATGCTCACGGTCGCCGAGGACCTGGACGGAGTGGCGCTGGCCGTGGCCGCCGGCGCCCGTGGCTATCTGCACAAGGACGCCTCGCGCGCCGAGCTGCGCGCCACCGTGACCCAGGCGCTCGCCGACCCCACCTGGCGGCTGGCCCCGCGCCGGCTGCGCTCGGCCGAGATGGGCGCCGCGCCCACGCTCACCGCGCGGGAGATCCAGGTGCTCGAGGGCATGAGCCACGGCAGGTCCAACGCGGAGATCGGCCGCGAGCTGTTCCTCTCCGAGGACACGGTCAAGACGCACGCACGCCGGTTGTTCAAGAAGCTCGGCGCGTCCGACCGGGCGCATGCGGTGGCCCTCGGGTTCCGCTGGGGTCTGGTCCGCTGATCCGGCCACGACCGTTCTGACGTGCTGCGCAGCGGGGGCGCTACGGTCCCCGCCCGTCGGATGGCGGGCGGGGCGAGAGCGTGCGCGGCGAGCGCTGTGGCGGTGGCCTGTATCCGTTCCCCGCGCTATGCCGCATCCTTGAAGGTGTGGAGTTCCTCGGGGACGAGTCGGTCGGGCGTGAGGGGAGAGCGCAGGACGTGACGACAGCCGGCGCACCTGCTCATAACGCTTCAGCGCACAACTACGGACGCGGTGCCACGGAGCCGCCGGGCCCGAGGCACCATGGATGGATGCCGCGCGACGACGAGAGCCCAGGAGCACCCAAGGGAGCTCCCGGGGGTACGGGGACGATCGGCGCCCTCGTCGGGCGGGCAGCCGAGGGGGACGAGCAGGCCACCCACGATCTGCTGGCCCTGGTCCACCCGCTGGCCCTGCGCTACTGCCGTACGAAACTGTCCCGACTTCCGGGTGATGCCCGCCACTTCGTGGACGACTTGGCGCAGGAGGTCTGTCTCGCGGTGCTGTGCGCGCTGCCGCGCTACCGCGACACCGGAAAGCCCTTCGAGGCGTTCGTCGTGGCCATCGCCTCCCACAAGGTCGCCGATCTGCAGCGGGCCGCCATGCGCCACCCGGGCTCCACGGCCGTCCCCTCGGACGAGATGCCGGAGCAGCCGGACGATTCGCTGGGGCCCGAGGAGCGGGCGCTGCTCAGCAGCGACGCGGAGTGGGCCAAGAAGCTCCTGGCCAACCTTCCGGAGAACCAGCGCGAGCTGGTGCTGCTGAGGGTCGCGGTCGGGCTGACGGCGGAGGAGACCGGGCAGATGCTCGGGATGTCCCCCGGTGCGGTGCGGGTCGCCCAGCACCGGGCGCTGAGCAGGCTGCGGGCGCTCGCCGAGCAGTGAGCCCGAGGGCCCACCGGAGTTCTGACCGGCTCGTTACCTTGTTGTGCCTTCCGCATTTGGCAGGTCGCTGAGAAGTTATCCACAGGGCGGAATGAGGCACTCGGGGAGCCCGTTAGCATGGGAGTCCGCGCTGGGGCAAGACCATTGGAAGGGTGTCATGACTGACAACGTCGACGGAGTGCCTGAGAAGTTCGCCATGCTCGGGTTGACGTACGACGATGTGCTGCTGCTGCCGGGCGCCTCCGAGGTGCTGCCGAACGCGGTCGACACCTCGTCCAGGGTCTCCCGGAACGTCCGGGTGAACGTGCCGCTGCTGTCCGCCGCCATGGACAAGGTCACCGAGTCCCGGATGGCCATCGCCATGGCCCGCCAGGGCGGCGTGGGCGTGCTGCACCGCAATCTGTCCATCGAGGACCAGGCCAACCAGGTCGACCTGGTCAAGCGGTCGGAGTCCGGCATGGTCACCGACCCGATCACGGTCCGGCCGGACGCCACACTGCACGAGGCGGACGCGCTGTGCGCGAAGTTCCGCATCAGCGGTGTGCCGGTCACGGACGCCGTGGGCAAGCTGCTCGGTATCGTCACCAACCGTGACATGGCCTTCGAGGTCGACCGGGGCCGTCAGGTCCGCGAGGTCATGACCCCGATGCCGCTGGTCACCGGCAAGGTGGGGATCTCCGGCGAGGACGCGATGCAGCTGCTGCGCCGCCACAAGATCGAGAAGCTGCCGCTGGTCGATGACGCGGGCGTGCTCAAGGGCCTGATCACGGTCAAGGACTTCGTGAAGGCCGAGCAGTATCCCCACGCGGCGAAGGACGCGGGCGGCCGGCTGATCGTCGGCGCCGCCGTCGGCGTCGGCGACGAGTCGTACGAGCGGGCGCAGGCGCTGGTCGAGGCCGGGGCCGACTTCCTGGTCGTGGACAGCGCGCACGGCCACAGCCGGGGCATCCTCGACATGATCGCCAAGATCAAGTCCAATATCGCGGTCGATGTGGTGGGCGGCAACATCGCCACCAGGGACGGCGCCCAGGCGCTGATCGACGCGGGTGTGGACGGGGTCAAGGTCGGCGTCGGCCCGGGCTCGATCTGCACCACGCGCGTGGTCGCGGGCATCGGCGTGCCGCAGGTGACGGCGATCTACGAGGCCGCCCGGGCCTGTCACGCGGCCGGGGTGCCGCTGATCGGCGACGGCGGTCTGCAGTACTCGGGCGATATCGCCAAGGCGATCGCGGCCGGTGCGGACACCGTGATGCTCGGCAGCCTGCTGGCCGGCTGCGAGGAGTCGCCGGGCGAGATGGTCTTCATCAACGGCAAGCAGTTCAAGTCCTACCGGGGCATGGGCTCCCTGGGCGCGATGCAGACCCGCGGCCAGGCCCGCTCGTACTCCAAGGACCGCTACTTCCAGGACAACGTCCTGTCCGAGGACAAGCTGGTCCCCGAGGGCATCGAGGGCCAGGTGCCCTACCGCGGCCCGCTGGCCTCGGTCGCGCACCAGCTGGTGGGCGGTCTGCGGGCGTCGATGGGCTATGTCGGCTCGGCCAATGTGGCGGAGCTGAAGGAGAAGGGCCGCTTTGTGCGGATCACCGCGGCGGGCCTCAAGGAGAGCCACCCGCATGACATCCAGATGACCACCGAGGCGCCGAACTACTCCGGCCGTTGATCCGCGCCGTCCGTTGATCCGCGCCGTCCGCGCCGGTCGCGCCGTCGGGGGCGCCGTTCACCCGGGCGACCTCGCGACGGCGCGGGCAGGGATACTGGGACGGCTGTTCGTGAACAGGGAAAGGCACCCACGTGACTGAGATCGAGATCGGGCGCGGAAAGCGCGGCCGCAGGGCGTACGCGTTCGACGACATCGCCGTTGTGCCGAGTCGTCGCACCCGGGACCCGAAGGAGGTCTCGATCGCCTGGCAGATCGACGCCTACCGCTTCGAGCTGCCGTTCCTGGCCGCGCCGATGGACTCGGTGGTCTCGCCCCGCACCGCGATCCGCATCGGTGAGCTCGGCGGCCTCGGGGTGCTCAACCTCGAGGGGCTCTGGACCCGTTACGAGGATCCGGAGCCGCTGCTGGCGGAGATCGCCGAGCTGGACGAGCACACCGCGACCACGCGGATGCAGGAGATCTACGCCGAGCCGATCAAGGAGGAGCTGATCGGCCAGCGCCTGAAGGAGGTGCGGGACGCGGGCGTGGTGACCGCCGCCGCCCTGTCCCCGCAGCGCACGGCGCAGTTCTCCAAGGCCGTGGTGGACGCGGGGGTCGACATCTTCGTGATCCGCGGGACCACGGTCTCCGCCGAGCACGTCTCCGGCGCCGCCGAGCCGCTCAACCTCAAGCAGTTCATCTATGAGCTGGACGTTCCGGTGATCGTGGGCGGCTGCGCCACCTACACGGCCGCGCTGCACCTGATGCGCACCGGCGCGGCCGGTGTGCTGGTGGGCTTCGGCGGCGGCGCCGCGCACACCACCCGCAATGTGCTGGGCATCCAGGTGCCGATGGCCACGGCGGTCGCCGATGTCGCCGCCGCCCGCCGGGACTACATGGACGAGTCCGGCGGCCGCTATGTGCATGTGATCGCCGATGGCGGCGTCGGCTGGAGCGGCGATCTGCCGAAGGCCGTCGCCTGCGGCGCGGACGCGGTGATGATGGGCTCCCCGCTGGCCCGGGCCACGGACGCACCGGGCCGCGGTCACCACTGGGGCATGGAGGCCGTGCACGACGAGGTGCCGCGCGGCAAGCGGATGAACCTGGGCACGGTGGGCTCCACCGAGGAGATCCTCCTCGGCCCCTCGCACACCCCCGACGGCTCGATGAACTTCTTCGGCGCGCTGCGCCGCGCGATGGCCACGACCGGCTACTCGGAGCTGAAGGAGTTCCAGCGGGTCGAGGTCACGGTCGCCCCGTCGGCCCGCGACAAGCGCTGAGCGTTCTTCACGAGCCGGTCCGGCAACCGGTTCGGAAAGGGGAAGGCCCCGACCGCCTCGCGGTCGGGGCCTTCCCCTCGCCGTGTTTCGTTCGGGCTCAGCGGTTGCTGATCCGGTAGGCGGTGCTGACCGCGGCGACCGGCGCGAGCGCCATGAAGATGTAGGTCAGCGCGTCGGAGTCTTCCTTCCACGACTTCCACAGGTCGCTGAAGTGGTCGAAGAAGATCTCGTTCGAGGAGAGCACCTGGCTGCTGGCGCCGCCGCCGATCTTGTCGGCGTAGTTGCTCATCACATCGTGCAGGATCATGGCGTAGCCGTAGAGCTCGCCGAGGAACACCGCGGCCAGGGCCAGCACCGCGCCGACCACCCACAGCCCCGTGTTGCGGCCGCCCAGCTTGGCGACCGCCAGACCGATGAGCGCGCCGACGACCACACCGGCGTACGCGAACTGCGTGACCTCCGGCGGGGTCTTGTCCGTGTCCGCCATCGCGCTCAGCAGGAACGCGTAGAGGAACGCGCCGACGACAGTGGCCACGAGAGCGACGCCCACCGCCAGCAGCGGGTTGCCCGGCCGGCCGGCCGGCGGCGCGGGCGGCGGGAAGCCGCCGCCGTACGGCGGCTGCGGCTGCTGGGGCTGCTGCGGCTGCCCCTGCGGGTAGCCGTAGCCGGGCTGCTGTGCGGAGCCGTACCCACCGGCCTGCTGGGGCGGGGCGGGCTGCTGCGGATAGCCGCCCGGCTGCTGCGGGTACCCGCCTGGCTGCTGTGGCTGCTGCCAGTTCTGGCTCATGGAATTCCCCCGGGGATGAAGGTGTTGAGACCGCGTTCCGGGGACAGCTCGGCTGATGAGCGGCTGCGGGCTGGGAACGCGGAAGGAAACTTTCGAGCCATAAAACTAACAGGCATGCATGACAATCAGACAAGTCGTGTCTGGCGTCCGTGACATGGCTGGGACCGGACGGAGACACGTTGGCCCGGCATATGCGGATTCGTCGCCGCTATTCGGTGACGCGCTTCGCGACGAGGTAACTTTCCGCTCCCGCCACGGCGTAGAAGGTGATGTCGTTGCGCCCCAGGATGTGATCGCGCCAGTACTCCACCACCAGGCCGAAGTGCTCGATCAGGGTGTCCGCGGTGGGCCAGGAGCTCTCGTCCCCCATCAGCACCGCGACGCCGATCAGTTGCGCCAGCGAGACGCTGACCACGGCCAGCGGTATGGCGACGAGCGCCAGCAGCGGCGCCCGGCCGCCCAGCTTGCCCAGCGCGGCGCCGGTCAGCAGCCCGATGCACAGCGCCCAGTAGCCGACCTCCTGGCCGCGGTGGCCGATTTTGCCCTGGATGAAGCCGAAGACCAGGGCTCCGAGCAGGGCCGCCGCGATGCCCGCCGCGAGGCCACGGGCCGGTCGTGGGGCCTGAGCTGCGGAGGAAGCGGACGCGATCATGTCCGCAAGGTAGCAGTGGCATGGCCGCACGGTGGTGCGAATGACATCAGTGCCGGGACAGAATCCGGCATAAGCAATAATGTCAACTTATGGCGCAGAACAAGTCGTTCAATGGGCGTGACATGGGTATCGACCTCGGCACCGCCAACACACTGGTGTACGTACGAGGCAGGGGCATCGTGCTCAACGAGCCGTCGGTTGTGGCGGTGAACACAGTCGACGGCAGTGTGCTGTCGGTGGGTTCGGCGGCCAAGGAGACCATGGGGCGGACGCCGACGAACATCGTCGCCGTGCGGCCGCTGCGCGATGGCGTGATCGCCGATTTCGAGATCGCCGAGCGCATGCTCCGGTACTTCATCAAGAAGGTCATGGGCAGCCGCCGGCTCGCCCGCCCCCGGGTGGTGGTCTGTGTGCCCTCCGGGATCACCGGCGTCGAGCGGCGCGCGGTGATGGAGGCCGCCACCCAGGCCGGGGCGCGTCAGGTGCATCTGGTCGAGGAGCCCATCGCGGCGGCGATCGGCGCGGGGCTGCCGGTGAGCGAGCCGACCGGCTGCATGGTCGTCGACATCGGCGGCGGTACGACGGAGGTCGCCGTGGTCTCGCTGGGCGGCATCGTCACCGCGCGGTCGGTGCGCACCGCGGGCGACGCGATGGACGTCGCGATCAGCTCGTATGTGAAGAAGCAGTACGCGCTGGCGATCGGCGAGCGGACCGCCGAGGAGATCAAGGTCTCCATCGGATCCGCCTCGCCCACCGGGCCGCTGTCCGTACCGCGGGTCTCGGAGTCCGTCCGGCGGCCCGAGCGGAACGTCGAGGTGTTCATCCCGAGCCAGAGCGAGGACAACGAGGACACCCAGGCGCTGCTGCCGCCGGACCGCTGCACCATCCGCGGCCGGGACCAGGCGACCGGGCTGCCCAGGGTGCTCGAACTGACCTCGGACGAGGTGCGGCACGCCCTCGCCGAGCCGGTGGACAGCATCGTCGCGGCGGTGCGGGCCACACTCGACGAGACCCCGCCGGAGCTGGCGGGCGACATCATGGACCGCGGCATCGTGCTGACCGGCGGCGGGGCCCTGCTGCGCGGCCTGGACGTACGGCTGGGGCGCGAGCTGAACATCCCGGTGCTGGTGGCCGACGACCCGCTGGACTGCGTGGCCATCGGCACCGGCCGCTGCGTGGAGGACTTCGCCTCGCTGCGCACCGCGATGGACGCACGGCCGCGCAGGCCGGACGCCGTGCGGGTCTGACGCCCAAGCGCTCCGCCGGGAATGCCCCGACATGCCGTCGAGCGTCCTGCGGCGCCGCCGTGGCCGGTCGCCCACGCGGCGCCCCGTGCCCCTTCGGGGCGCCGTTCGAACCGCGGCCGATTTCCGCGATCCGCTGAGGACGCCTCGGGGCGGCCCCGACGGGTCTCCCCGGGGCGGCGGCCTTGGGCGTGCGGCATCGTCCCCGGCGTGGTGGGCTGGTGACACCGCGTCGGTCCCGTGCGTCGCGGGCGGACGGCAGGCGCGGGCGTCGAGGTGGTGGTCGTGGGGCGCGGCAGGACGTACCGGCGGGCGGTCGTCGCGACCGTCACCACGATCCTGGCCGCGATCACTTCCGCGCTGTCGACGCCCGCCGGGGCGGCGGCGGTGGTCCTGGCGGACGGCCGGGGGGTTCATGGCGCGGCCATGGCGGCGGCGCGGGGCCGTGGGCCTGATGTCGCCACGACGGCGCACGGCGGGGCTCACGGGGCCGTCACGCCGCACGGCCGTGGGCCTGACGGGGGCTCCCCGGCGCAGGGTCGCGGGGCTCATGGCGCCGCCTCGGCGGACGGCCGGGGGGCTGGCGGCGGCGTGCCGGGGGGTCGTGGGCCTGATGTCGCCGCCCCGGCGCCGGGGCGCGGGGCTCACCG